>JAEWOR010000014.1 GCA_023399595.1 Bacteroidota bacterium
GGATGTAGTTGGGGTTACTACTGCTTACAACATCAACAAAATGGCAGCTGAAGCTACAAAAGACCCCGTTAAGCAAAAAGTGGTGGAATACCTGAAAGAAAATTTCATCGACAAGGGTAAACTGGGGGTTGCAACCAGCGAAGGATTTTATACATATCCTGATCCGGCTTATAAGGACAAAGACTTTTTGAAGTAATTAAATGCTCAGTTAGATTTTAACATTCAATAAATGGATTTATGTTTTAATTCGAATTAATAGACCTGCAAATATGGCAATTACAAATACTATAAAGAATTTTTTATCAGAAACCGGGAACATTGCTCACTTTACTGGTCGTTATTTATCTTTAGGTATAAGTCCTCCCTATGAGATAAAGGAGTTTCTGACCCAATGTTATATAATAGGATATAGGTCATTGGGTTTGCTGTCACTCACAGGGTTTATTATTGGTCTGGTATTGACTATGCAGCTTAGGCCATCTTTGGTAAGCTATGGAGTAGAATCGCAATTGCCCGCTATGGTGGGCATTGCTATTATACGGGAAATTGGCCCCGTGATAGCAGCATTGATCTTTGCCGGGAAAATATCAAGCAGCATAGGTGCGGAAATCGGTTCTATGAAGGTAACAGAACAAATAGACGCAATGGAGGTCAGCGGTGCCAACCCTTTTAGGTACCTTGTGGCCACCCGAGTTTTGGCAACTACCTTCATGCTTCCAATTTTGATAATACTGGCTGACGGTATTTCTTTACTGGGAGCCTGGATAGGAGTAAACATCAACTCAACTACCAGTTTGACATTATTTTTCACCCAGGTATTTAATTCTTTGGACTTCAGTGATATTATCCCGGCGTTTATAAAGACCTTTTTCTTTGGCTTTGCAGTAGGAATTGTCGGATCCTATAAAGGATATACCGCAGAAAAAGGAACCAGGGGTGTGGGTAATGCGGCTAATTCTGCTGTTGTTCTCTCTTCAGTTTTGATTTTTTTAATCGATCTGTTAGCTGTGCAGATCACCGGAATGCTTGGTTTTAATTAATAAATTATGGAGATAACGAGTAAAAAGGAATTGAAACAAAAAGATCCCAGTATTATTATTGAGCACCTTTATAAAAGTTTTGGTAATAATATAATCTTGGATGATTTCAGTCTCACCGTAGGAAGAGAGGAAAACGTAGTGGTGTTGGGAAAATCAGGTTCCGGAAAATCAGTCCTGATAAAATGCATCATAGGACTCCTTAAACCTGAAAAAGGAAGAATAATAGTCGCAGGCGAGGATATTACCAAACTAAGTTATGAAGCTTTGGATAAGATCCGTTCAAAAATAGGCTTTCTCTTCCAGGGTAATGCAATTTACGACTCTATGACCATTCGTGAAAATTTAGAATTTCCGTTGCGCAGGCGCTGGTTCAAACTAACACAGGCACAGATAGATGCCAATGTAAAAGAAGCATTGGAAAATGTAAATCTTTCACATACCATGGATATGATGCCTTCAGAATTGTCGGGAGGGATGCTCAAAAGAATCGCATTGGCCAGAACGATGATCCTAAAGCCTGAGATTATACTCTATGATGAGCCTACCACAGGGCTTGACCCAATTACTGCAAGAGAAATAGACGATTTGATTATAAGTTTGCAGAAAAAATACCATACCTCTTCAATCATTATTTCTCACGATATGAACTGCGTAAGAAAGACGGCAGACCGGGTTGCTTTACTGCTGGACGGAAAATGCTATGCACAAGGTACCTATAGCGAATTTGAGACATCAACTGATTCGAATATAAAACAGTTTTTTGAATAAATATGAAGGAAAATAATATTAAACTAGGAATATTTGTAATTGCAGGATTTGCGTTGCTCATGGCCGCCCTTTTCTATGTCAGCAAAGGCAGCTCTATCTTTACAAGAAAATTTACACTCAAGGCAAAATTTGAAAATGCCCAAGGACTCAAGGAAGGAAGCAATGTACTCTTTGCCGGACTTCAGGCCGGTACAGTGAAATCTATCCTCCTTAACTCAAGCACTATCGAAGTGACAATGCTTATCGACAAAGAAGTAGCCAGGCATGTTGATAATAATGCAACGGTTTACATCGGAACAGAGGGAGTCATAGGTAATTCTATAGTGAATATTGTACCTTCAGAGCAAAAAGGACTCCAGGCAAAAGATGGTGATTATCTCAAGGTTCAGAAAAAAGCAGGTATCGATGAAATGCTAAATACTTTATCCAAGTCTAATCAGAATATTATGGATATTTCAGGATTGCTCAAAAAAACAGCATTACGGATTAATGATAGCGAGATATTGAATCTAATTGATGATAAAGAGTCTTCAAAGAATTTAAAGATGTCTATGGAAAAAATCTACCATAGCACTGCAAACATAGAAACCGCAACCTCACAATTAAATGATATGATATCGGCTGCCAAACAAGGCAAGGGTGCAGCAGGGCTCCTGCTTGCTGACAAAGATTTTGAAAATCAAATCCGTCATAGCTTCAATAATATTGATAATGCCAGCAAGAATTTAACTGCAATTACCGAAAATATTCAAGATTTCAGCGAGACACTTAACAATGGTAAAGGACCGATAAATGCACTATTGAAGGATTCTGTTTTGACAGGAAAAATAAACACGAGCTTAGATAATGTGAAGAAAGGAACCGAAGGCTTCAACCAAAACATGGAAGCCCTGAAGCACAATTTCCTGTTCAGAGGCTATTATCGCAAACAAGAGAAAAAAGAAAAACAGAACAAATAATACGAGTATCCATTTGATCTTTTTTATAACCATATTTCAATTGTAAATGTCTTTTAATAAAATCCTAAATTACAAATAATGCTCCCTGAAGCCTCTCACGATTCTTAGGGAGCATTATTTGTACAGAAATCTATAGTGGATATCCTAACGAAAGTTCCAGTGTAAGAAAAGGTATATAATACTTATCTTACAATTATGAAAGGAATAAAAAATCATTACGATGCTTCATTTAAATTACGAGCGGTAGAATTGAGTTATGAAAGAAGTAATATATCGGAATTAGCAAGGGAACTTGGAATAAAAGCCTCCTTATTATACAAATGGCGCAAAGATTATCAAGAATACGGATCCAATAGTTTTCCAGGAAAAGGTAATTTAAAACTAACGCCAGAACAGGAGCGAATAGTTGAATTAGAAAGAAAGCTTAAAGATGCAGAATTAGAACGTGATATCTTAAAAAAAGCAATCAGCATTTTCTCCAAGAACGGTCGATGAAATATAGATTTATAAAGAATCACGAGTGCCAATTTCCGATTGAGAAAATGTATATTTATAGAGGAAACAAAATAGGTGAAGCTGTTCAAAAACTGAAACAAGATATTGAAAATAAAACTCACGAAAATGCAGAGTCAACAATATTAACAGTTGCAAGACATGCCCAAACTAATAATAAAGATTATAGTAGCAAAGGGCCAATTCCACCAAATACAATAAAATCTTTATATAGGATTCGTTATATGCAAGCTTGGAATCATGCAGGTAAAGAAAGCTTTAGATATCGATTTGTCGATAATAGTACATCGAATCTAAAACCACTAAATGATTTTACTAAAGAAGTTTCAAGTGGAGCAATGACTTTAGGAAGCAGAAGTTCGATTTCAATAGATCCATGGAAATCTAAAGATTTAATTGGATGTTTAGGAATTAGAAATTCTGATGGCTCAAATCATTCCAGCTGTGGAAGCGAAATGGGAGATTTAAGTGCATCAAATTATAAATTTGTATATCATGCATTAAACAATTATTTAGAAACTGTTATACCTGAATTAACAGGAGTCTATGGTAGAAGAGGGTATTCAAGCAAGGGAAAAATACCTGTAAAACCATCACAATATAAAGAGGAAATAAAAGTTTTTGCTCTAGTTGATAATTTACCAGAGTTGAATAAAGAGGATAAATTATTTGATTTGGAAGATGCAAGAAGAGCATTAAGATTGATTTATAATAATTATGGGAAAGAAATAGCTCAAAATGTGGAAATGATGTATCGATGGGAATGTTCTCATTTTACATCTGGGCAATATAAACATTGTGGTGGACCAGGAATGGAGGCAGCAAATAATTCTCATCCAACTTATGGGTGGAACGGTGAAATGTACACCAAGTTCCCTCAATACGCACCTATCGGTTTATGGGATGCATTTGAAAATAAGGGAATGAGTGGACAGGGTGGAAATACACAAGTTACTGATCGAAAGAAAAGATATGTTCAGTTTCCATCTGTTGAAGCAGGAATGGTTTATGTTGCGGAATTTTTAGTAAGACATAATGGTAATATTGGTAGATGGCATACAACTGATGTAAATAGACAGCCTGATTATGTAAAAAATATTAACACAACAGTTCCAAGAATTGTTAATAGTTTTAAATAGATATGAAAAAATATTGCATTTTATTACTTTATTCATTCATTGTATTATTGAATACAGCATGTGCAAAAAAGAAAGAGTCCTTAGAAAATAAAATTGACTCCTCTTCTGTTGGCCAAAAGCAAAATTGTGAAAAAATTCTCAATCAACTTTTTTTTACTAGCAATTTTGAATTTAAGGATAAATATGAAGTTAGAATTGATGAAGTTAGGAATGACACTATTATAATTAAAGCTTATACTAGAAATAATTTATCTGATAATCCGCAAGTAAAACAAGTTGTTGAAAGTGTTGTTGGTTGGTTTATTGTCCCTCCACAAAAAGATGCTCTTTATTTATCTTTAAATGCTTTAGACCCACTTGAACATAATTTTAAAAAAATAAAAACACAAGAAAAATATTTTAAGGATTTTTTAAACTGTAATAATCTAAATAATAAATTTAATAATATGGAAAATAAAATAAAATTCACTGACCTTTTTAATGAAGGAACTACTATAAAATTTACGCCCAACGATTTAGAAAAAAATGATCCTGTAATTAAAATTTTTAAAGAGAAGCTTGAAAACTTCAATAAAAATATGTCCGTTGAAGATTTTGATGCAAATAATTTATCATCTTTAATTAACAACGAAACTTTTTTCGATTTACAATATTATACTGATAGTAGTTGGCTCACATATTTTATTGAAAAGTATAAAATTGATGGAACCACTCTTAATCACCTAATGCAAGAGGCTATTAGCAAGGAAGACTTCAATGCGGTAAAAATTTTACTTGATCATGGTTATATCGTTTCTGCAAAAGATTTAGAGATAATCGAAGATACAAAAAAAAATGTACAAGAAACTATTAAAGAAGATAAAAAAGAAGGTTATGAAACTTATTTAGTTTCAGAATCTAAAATTGATAAAATTTCTACTCTATCAAATTCTAAATTCACAACTAATAAAATCCAAGACCCCGACGGTTATACCAATCTAAGAAAAGATAAAACTGCAACATCAGAAATTCTACAAAAAATAAAATCAGGAGAACATATTGACGTTTTAGACAATACGGGCGATTGGTTTCTTGTTAAAACAAAAGAAGGAAAACAAGGTTATGTACATAAAAGCAGAATTAAATCAAATTAATACTTAACTAACCAAAAACACAAAATTATGGCATCAGTATCAGAAACAGGGAACGCTAAAAACGTAGCCAACCTACAAAAACTCACAGAGCAAGTAAATATTTATGAATATCCGTAAGATTGCCTAATAATTTGTATATTTGTGTAATTCAAATTATTACAGATGAATATTTTCAGTTTTACGGCGAATTTTGGAACCGAAGAAGATTGTAGAAAACACTTTA
>JAEWOR010000010.1 GCA_023399595.1 Bacteroidota bacterium
CCGATACGTCTGTAGTTCTAGAAACGCTGTAGTTTAGCTTTAATACTTTTTGATCTGATCCTCCATTGAACTTTAAAAGTCCTCTTGAATTGTTTGCTGCCATTTTTGTAAATTTTTTAAAAGGTTATTTAATTGGTTTGTGTATTATAATGTTTTTACCATTTCAATAACCCAAAGATAGAACTGCCAATTTTATTTCTTTGTAGTAGTTTTACTACAATTGCAATTTTTTTTGCATTTTCAATAAAAAAGACCATTAAGAAATGGCCTGTTTAAGTTTTTTGAAAAAAAGAATTAAGCAAAAAACAAGTAAGCAAGAATAATAGAGGTTATAATTCCTACTAAATCGGCGAGAAGCATTGCAACAACAGTGTAACGGGTATTTTTAACCGCTACTGCTCCAAAATATACAGCAATGACATAGAAAGTAGTATCTGAACTTCCTTGTAAAACGGCTGCCAATTTACCTTGGAAAGAATCTGCACCAAAAGTTTGCATAGTATCAACCATCATTCCTCTAGCTCCAGAGCCTGAAAGAGGCTTTATTAATGCTGTTGGAAGGCCATCTACAAATCTTGTATCTGCATTTAAAATATTAGCAACCCATTTCATCCCATCAATAACCACATCAAAAACGCCAGAAGTTCTTAAAAGCGAAATTGCGATTAACATTCCCACCAAATAAGGAATAATCTTTACACAGGTCGTAAATCCTTCTTTCGCACCTTCGATAAAGGCATCAAAAACATTGATCTTTTTATAAAGAGCTCCTAACACAATTGCAAGAAAAATAAACAAAATAAGACCATTGCTTACCACCATACTAAAAGTATCCAATTCATCTTTTGAAAGCTGAACCAAATAGGTAACTAAAAGTCCAATAATTGCAGAAATCCCTCCTACATATGCTAAAACAATAGGTTGAAAGAGATTAATTTTTTGATACAAAGAAACAATAATCATTGCAGCCATTGTTGCTGCAAAAGTAGCTATCATACATGGCAGGAAAATATCTGTTGGTGTGTGAGAACCCATTGATGCTCTAATGGCAATAATAGAAACGGGAATAAGCGTCATTCCACCTGCATGAAGACACAAAAACATAATTTGTGAATTACTGGCGGTATCTTTTTGAGGATTTAAACTTTGTAAACTCTCCATAGCTTTAAGTCCAAAAGGAGTTGCAGCATTGTCCAATCCCAGTAAATTTGCACTAAAATTCATTAACATATGTCCAAAAGCAGGGTGATTTTTAGGGATTTCTGGAAATAGTTTTGAGAAGAAAGGCTGAATAAATCTCGATAATAAATTAATTCCTCCTGCTTTTTCCGCAATGCTCATAAACCCCATAAAAAGCGTCATAATACCTATTAATCCTAAGCAAATTTTAACAGCCGTCTCTGAAGTTCCAATAACACCATCCGCTTCCTGAATTCTATACACCTGAACTTTTTGTTGTAAAGAATCTGTTTTATAATGAATTCTGTTGTCTTCAAAACTCAAATTTTTATTCAGATTATCTTTTATTAAAGGTGAAATTTCTTGAATAGGTTTTGTGGCAATTTGTACAGTATCTCCCCCTTTTCCTACTACCATATCATTAAAAATACTGCTGTAATTGGAGCTCGATATATATTTTATACTTGCAATAGCAATAGCAATAATGATAAATGCTGACCAAATTCTACTAAGGACCATGGAATTATGTATTAATTTTTAAATGTAAGAATTTTGTTTGTAAAGAAAAGAAACTTCTTATTTCTTTTTAAGCTCTCTTTTCAGTGTCATCTTCTGTGAGATAAATTAAAGTATCATCATCAAATTTTTGATGGATATTACAAAGTAATTGAGCGTTTTTAGTCATGTTTTGAAGTTTCTCAATAAAGAAATTCTTTTCGAAAAACTGCCTGTGAATTCCAGAAAGCATCTTTTGAAAATGCATCATCCCTACTCTATTATTATGCAAATCCATTTTGGTTTCCAATGGTTCATTAGGGAAAAGTTCTTCATGCATATCTGTCATTCTTTTGCAAAACTCCATAGCTTTTTCCGGAGAAGAAATTTTACAGCAATACATCAGGATAAAACAACACCAAAGCGCATGTCTGAAAGCATTTCCTTTGCCACTAGTAGATGCCGAATGAGGATAGAGTTTTTGTGCGATAGCAAAAGCTTGAAAAGTAGCATAAACACTCAAAATAGCAAACAAAGGATGAGGCAATAATACACCTAAAAGTTTCATTATTTTTTTGAAACTTAAGTGTCTGATAGAATTAAAAAAAACTTTGAATGTTCTCATCTAAAAAAGAAATCTCTCTCCATAATTAGAGAGAGATTTATAATAATTGTTACAAAAGGGGGCTAAAATTAAGCTTTAACTAAGAAATTAGCTGCTTTTGAAACTGTTTCTTTCATTTCTGTTCTTTTTACAATAAAATCTACGAAACCTTTCTCTTGCAAGAATTCTGAAGTTTGGAAACCTTCTGGTAAATCTCTACCGATGGTCTCGCGGATAACTCTTGGTCCTGCAAAACCAATTAAAGCACCTGGTTCCGCCATAATTATATCTGCAGTCATTGCGAAAGATGCTGTAATACCTCCAAATGTAGGGTCGCAAAGGTAAGCGATATACGGAAGTCCAGCTTCTGACAATTGAGCCAATTTTGATTGTACTTTAGCCAACTGCATTAAAGAATATGTAGCTTCCTGCATTCTTGCTCCGCCCGACTGACAAATAATCATGTATGGAAGTTTATGTTGGATAGCATAATCTACAGCTCTGCGGATTTTTTCACCCATTACAGAACCCAAAGAACCACCAATAAAGGCAAAATCCATACAAGAAATCACCATTTCGGTACCGTTTACTTTTCC
The DNA here is from genome assembly GCA_023399595.1 of Bacteroidota bacterium. Classification (GTDB taxonomy): domain Bacteria; phylum Bacteroidota; class Bacteroidia; order Flavobacteriales; family Weeksellaceae; genus Chryseobacterium. Next base: position 2,875 of record JAEWOR010000010.1, read on the forward strand.
GTGTGCGTTTCTGATAGAATCTGTAAGCTTTGTTTTAGCTTTTACTTCTTTTAGACGGTCTGCATAAGGTTTGGTATCCTTAAATTTAAGCATATCCACGCTTTCTACATTGGCATCCATCTCTTTGAAGTGTCCATCATCAAAAAGCATATCAAAATATTCAGCACTGCCTATTCTAACATGGAATTCATCCTCAGGAGAAACATAATTATTTTTTTTCAGTTCTTCATGCTCCACTATTTTTCCAGAGGGTGTTTGATGCCAAAGTCCTTTTGGAACATCTTTTTTCTCATCAGTAGAAGTCGTGATATTTTTTGCTTTTCTTTTAAACCAGTCGAATGCCATTTTCTTATGTATTATTGTAAAACGTAAAATGTACAATGCCTAGTAATGATACTTTTTACATTGTACATTTCACAAATTATTTAAGTGTATTAACGTTATTCAAATCTTCGAAAGCTTGAACCAATCTTGCTCCGAAAGTTTCTTCTCCTTTTCTTAACCAAACTCTTGGATCATAGAATTTTTTGTTGGGTTTATCTTCACCTTCTGGGTTACCAATCTGAGTTTTCAAATATTCGATATTATTCGTAACATAGTCTCTAACTCCTTCTGTGTAAGCAAACTGAAGATCTGTATCAATATTCATTTTGATAACTCCATAATCAATAGCTTCTCTAATTTCTTCTAAAGAAGATCCAGAACCACCGTGGAAAACAAAATTAATTGGTTTTGCCACTGTTCCGAATTTCTCTTGAACAAATTTCTGAGAGTTATCAAGGATTTTTGGTGTAAGAACTACGTTTCCTGGCTTATAAACACCGTGTACGTTACCAAATGCTGCCGCAATTGTAAAGTTATCAGAAATAGCTTTTAATTTCTCGTAAGTATAAGCTACATCTTCCGGCTGAGTGTACAATAATGAGTTGTCTACACTTGAGTTGTCCACACCATCTTCTTCACCACCTGTTACACCAATTTCTACTTCAAGAGTCATGTTCATTTTTGCCATTCTCTCGAAATATCTGCAAGAAATTTCTAAGTTTTCTTCTAAAGATTCCTCAGAAAGATCTAACATATGAGATGAATACAAAGACTTCCCTGTTCTTTTGAAAAATTCTTCATTAGCATCCATTAAACCATCAATCCAAGGCAATAATTTCTTTGCACAATGGTCTGTATGAAGGATAACGGTAGCTCCGTAAGCCTCAGCTAATGTATGAATATGTTGTGCTCCTGCAATTCCTCCTAAAATAGCAGATTTTTGAGCTTCTGTACTAAGTCCTTTTCCTGCGTTGAAAGCTGCTCCTCCATTAGAAAACTGAATGATGACAGGAGAATTTAGTTTAGCTGCTGTTTCCATTGTTGCGTTTACGTTACTAGAACCAATAACGTTTACAGCTGGAAGTGCATACTTGTTCTCTTTAGCATGTTGGAAAATTTCTGTAACTAAATTACCTGTGGCAACTCCTGCCGGGAAAATTCTGCTCATAATTTACTTTTTAATTTGATACTTTATGTGTATTAAAAATTTCGTGTAAAGGTAATCATTTTTATGGAAAAATTAATTTCTTTTATCTTTTCCCCAAAGCAGTTTTTGACGGATTGTTTCGTAGAAACTTAAATTCATGGGTTGAACCAGAAGAAGTTTAAATTTAGCCTTTTTAATAACGATTTCTTGATCCGTTTTGATATGAATCAATCTAGAGTCTAATGACAATGAATATTCTGAAACTCGACTTTCAATCCTGAATTTAATTTCCACATTTTCATTTACCACCAAAGGACGCACATTTAAATTGTGAGGTGCAATTGGCGTAATCACAAAATTATCGTTGTTAGGAGAAATAATAGGACCCCCACAACTTAAAGAATAAGCCGTAGAACCAGTAGGAGTGGAGATAATAACACCGTCGCCCCAAAAAACGTTAAGAAACTCACCATTAATATAAGAGTCTACGGTAATCATAGAGGTAGTTTCTTTTCTGGAAACCGTAACATCATTCAAAGCAAAGGGAAAAAACTCGTCAGATTTTGGTGAAACCACTTCAATAACAGATCTTTCGCTGGTTTTTACATTTCCTTTAATAATTTCATCTAATTCTTTGAAGACTTCTTCTTTGGTAAAACTCGCTAGAAACCCCAATCTACCAGTATTTACACCTACAACAGGAATTTCTAAGTCTTCAATAAAAGTAATAGAGTTTACGATAGTTCCATCGCCTCCAAAAGTGAAAAAAAGATCTACTTTTTTGTCTAGTAAATCTTGTTTTTTAGAAAAAGTTTCAAAAATTTTAGAAAACTGTAGTGCATCCGCCATTTCTTCATGTAAAACAGCTTTTACACCTCTGCTTTCTAGTTCTGAAATAAATTTACTGAGGTATAAAAATGTATCTAAATCTCTCTTTTGAGAATATATTGCTGCTTTCATATTTAAATTTCAATGAATTTTTGAAGGAATCCGAAACGATCTTTCAACATATCTGTTTTTTCGTCGTTGTAGAATTTTTCTACAATTTTATAGTCATATCTTTGGAAAGTAGCATCAATAGAGCTTAAATTTTCATTTCCAATTTTTAAAGTTACCCGTACAAAATCTTCTGTCATTTCACTGATAAAAGAACCGTATAATTTAGCGTTATTACTTTCTATAATATTTGCAATCTCTGTCATAGAATACCTTTTTGTAGGAACTTCCACTGTTAAAACAGCTCCTGATTCTGAGAATAACGGATATTTTGATAATTCTTGAAAAACATCCTCATACGAGATGTAACCAAGGTATTTTTCATTTTTATTGATAACAGGAACTATATTGGAGTTGAAAGTATAAAACAATCTAATACTTTCGATAATGCTATTGTCTTCAAGGATTGCAAAACGTTCAATAAGATGTTCCAAACTTTTTAGCGTACCTTCAGATTCTTCCAAAGATTCTTTAGAAAGAGCACCGTAAAAGTGATGATTTTTCTTGATGATAATATGCGAATAACAAAAATCATTCATGGCAGATTTAGCCTCCTCCACAGAATCTGTAAGGTGGAAGCTCGGAAAATCTTTAGAAATGTAATCTTTAATAAACATATTGCTAATTTAAAAAAAATGTTTTTTACAAGCTATTAAATGCATATGATTTTTAGTGAATAGGAGAGTCTTGAATATTTTCAATAAAAAAACTGTGTTAATCTGCATAATTTCAGGGAAAATTTTAAAACCCAAAAATTGCACAGATGAACACAGATTGTAATTTTTTAATGTTAAAAAACAAAGGTTCTTAGTCAACCACTTTAAAATCCAGTTGTTTTTGGATGAGATTTACTTTTACCACTTTAATTTTAATTTCGTCGCCTAATTGATATTTTTTACCATGACGAATTCCATAAACTGCGTGAGATTTGGCATCAAACATATAAGAATCGTCCATTAAATCTCTTAATTTTATTAAACCTTCAGCGCCATTTTCAGGAATTTCTACCCAGAAACCAAATTCTGCTACTCCAGAGATAATTCCTGTAAAGGTTTCTCCAAGGTGTTTTTCCATAAATTTCACCTGCATAAACTTAATAGAATCTCTTTCTGCGTCTGCTGCCAATCTTTCTTGAGCGCTACAATGTTTAGCTTTTTCTTCTACATCCGCTCTGTTGGTTGATTTTCCTCCGTCCAAATAATGTTGCAATAAACGATGGGCAATTAAATCCGGATATCTACGAATAGGAGAGGTGAAGTGCGAATAATAGGCGAATCCTAAACCATAATGTCCGATAGGATCTGTGGAATAAACCGCTTTACTCATACTTCTCATGGCTAAAGTTTCAATCATATTTTCTTCTCCTTTACCTTGAACGTCTTTTAAAAGTCGGTTCATAGATTCTGCAACATGTTTGGATGAAGAAATATTCATTTTATAACCAAAAGTAGCTACAAAATCTCTCAAAGCTTCTAGTTTGGAAGGATCTGGATCGGCGTGAACTCTATAAATAAAGGTATTATTTGTAATTTCTCCTTTAGAAGTTAAAGAAATATATTCTGAAACTTTTCTGTTCGCCAACAGCATAAATTCCTCAATAAGATGGTTGGAATCTTTGCTTACTTTAAAATAAACACCAATAGGTTCATTATTTTCGTCTAAATTAAAACGAACTTCACTTCTATCGAAAGTTATGGCACCATTTTTAATTCTTTTAGCTCTTAAAATTTTTGCCAGTTCATCTAATTTCAAGATTTCTTCCGTTAAATCTCCTTGTTTGGTTTCTATTCTTTCCTGCGCTTCTTCATAAGAAAATCTTCTATCGGAATGAATAACGGTTCTTCCGAACCATTGTTTTTGAACTTCAGCTTTATCATTCAATTCAAAAACGGCAGAAAAAGTATATTTATCTTCATGAGGACGAAGTGAACAAACATCATTGCTTAAAACCTCTGGAAGCATTGGTACAACGCGGTCTACCAAATAAACCGAAGTGGCACGGTTATAAGCTTCATCATCTAAAATACTTCCTGGAGTAACGTAATGCGATACATCTGCAATATGAACACCAATTTCCCAATTTCCATTTTTAAGTTGACGGATTGATAAAGCATCATCAAAATCTTTGGCATCTTTTGGATCTATGGTAAAAGTGCATATATCTCGCATGTCCCAACGTTTAGAAATTTCTTCTGAGGAAATGCTTCTGTCAATATTATCTGCTTCTCTTTCCACTTCTTCAGGGAAAGAGTAGGGAAGTCCGTATTCTGCGAGAATAGAATGAATTTCGGTTTCGTGTTCACCTGGAGCACCTAAAACTCTTACAATTTCTCCTTCTGGGTTTTTATCACCGGCTTTCCAGCCAGTCATTTTCACAACAACTTTATCGCCGTCTTTTGCTTCATTAAATTTAGATTTAGGGATAAAAATATCTGTATTAATCGTTTTTTTATCACAAACTACAAAAGCAAAATCTTTATGTTTAATCTCTTGAAAAGTTCCTACAAATTTTTCTCTTTGTCTTTCTAAAACCTCTAAAACAGAACCTTCTAACTTTTTACCTTTGTAATGATAAGTAACAATTAAAACTTTATCACCTTGAAGAGCGTCTTTTACATTTTTAGAATGCACAAATACATCATCTTCTAAACCATCTACTTTTACATAAGCGTTTCCTGCTTGATTAAAATCTATAATCCCAGTAAGAGTTCCAGCAATTTTAAGATTAACAATGTATTTTCCTTTTTCTACTTCCTGAATTTTTTCTTGAGACAAAAGTTTATGAAGTGCTTGTATTACCAATTCTCTTTGTCTTGGGTTTTTATAATCTATACCATCCGCAATTTGCTTATAGTTGTATATTTTGTTTGATTTTTCGTTCATGAAACGGAGGATTAACCTACCTATTTCCAAAAGTTTTTGGTCATTTTTCTGACTTATATATTTTCTTTTTTTCATTTTTTAATTTTAATATTTTACTCATTTCAATACAAGAAATAAGTTTTACTACCATAAAAGTAGTTATTTTATTTGGGTGGGAAATAGAGGGAGGGAAATTCTGAAAAATGCAATTTTGTGTATGGAAAAATCTTTAATTGCAGTACAAAGGTAAGAAATTCTATTATAAGTCATTCAATATCAATAAAATTTAATGTTTAAATTCTTTTACTGCAAAGGTTTAAAAAGTTGACCTCAATAAAAAAGAGGCTGTCTCACTTTTGAGACAGCCTCTTTTTTATTTTAGCAAAATGCTATTTTATCTACTCTGTTTTGGTGTCTTCCACCTTCAAAATCTGTGGTAAGAAATTTTTCTACAATTTCTAAAGCCAATTCTTTGGCGATAAATCTTGCTGGAAGTGCTACCATATTGGCGTTGTTATGTTGTTTTGCTAAAGAAGCTAGTTCTGGCATCCAACATAATGCACAACGAATTTTTTGATGTTTGTTAGCAGTAATTTGTACTCCTTGTCCGCTTCCACAAACTAAAATTCCTAGCTCGTTTTCTCCATTTTCAATGGAAGAAGCTGCAGGATGCACAAAATCTGGATAATCTACACTATCCAAAGAATGGGTTCCAAAATCTTGAATTTCATACTGGTCTTGAAGTTGTGTTTTAATATATTCTTTCAACTCGAAACCTGCGTGATCGGCTGCTATTGCTATTTTTCTTTTCATTTTTACTTATTTTAAAGTCCGATAATGTCTTTCTTTTTTAAGATGATCTACTTTAAATGCAAATTTAAGTTTTTTTATAATATTCCTTGAATTTTGTTAGAGCTTTAATAATCGGGTAGGAGCTTAAGAAAGTATTTGATTTAAATCTAAAATATCAAACTTTGTAAAATTGTAGTTTATTTTAAAATTTGAATACCTTCTTCAATAAGTTTAGAATTCTTTTTTTTATTTAATATAAGTTCTGTTAGTGTGATTTATCTTATAGCAACAACAATCAATCTTATTTTTTAATTAATATAAGAAGAAATGAATACAAGAAAGATTATAAAAAAATTAATTTTCAAAACGTTTAAAATCAACATTATACAAAATAAATACTCTTTTAATTCGTTGTATTTCAAATATTTAATATTCAATGTGGATAGCTATTGAAACTATTGTGAATAAGTGTGGAAAACTTTTTTAAACTTCTTCTTTTATTCAAAAGAAAAATTTCTTAATGGATTATTCCTTTCAATTTTCAAACAAAAATATTTTAAAACTTTCCACAAGTCAATATTCATTTTCTTAAGATTTGGATTTTCCATGTTCATTGAAAATTTGTTTTATTAACAATTGTGGATAAAATATATAAATACATAGTTTTCAATGCATTTTAATATGGATAAACTTGGGAGTAAAAAAGAAATACTTCGTTATAAATTTTATATTAAAACTTATCCCCAAAACTAACAATACTCAACAACAACTATCATTCTATTTTTTTTAAAAGAAAAATATGTAGATTAAATGAATGAGGGGATTGGGGGAAAGTATTTCAAAAGTTTACTGTTTTCAAGATTTTAAAATCTTACATTTGTGAAACAAAAAAATTCATCTGTTATTTATGAAAACTGTAAAAGATTTCGATTTCAAAAACAAAAAAGCTTTACTAAGAGTAGATTTCAACGTTCCTCAAGACGAAAACCTTAATGTTACAGATAATACACGTATTGTAGCGGTAAAACCAACTATTGATAAAATTCTTGCAGATGGAGGTTCTGTGATTATTATGACGCATTTAGGAAGACCAAAAGGAGAAGTAAACGAAAAATTTTCTTTAAAGAATATTGTTTCTGAAGTTTCTAATGTATTGGGTAAAGAAGTAAGATTTGTAGAAAATTGTATAGGAGAAAATGCCGAAGCTGCTGCTGAAGCTCTTCAAGCAGGGGAAATTTTATTATTAGAGAATCTTAGATTTCATAATGAGGAAGAAAAAGGTGACAAAGTATTTGCAGAACAGCTTTCAAAATTAGGAGACGCTTACGTGAATGATGCTTTTGGAACAGCGCACAGAGCTCATGCTTCAACTGCAGTAATTGCTGATTATTTTCCTTCAACTAAGTTTTTCGGTTTACTAATGGCTAAAGAACTTGAAGCTATTGAAAAAGTTTTGAAGAAAGGGGAGAAGCCTGTAACAGCTATATTAGGAGGATCTAAAGTTTCAACTAAAATTACCATTATAGAAAATATTTTACCTGCAATTGATAATTTAATTGTTGGTGGAGGAATGGCATTTACATTTATTAAAGCTCTTGGTGGAAAAATTGGAAATTCACTAGTTGAAGAAGATAAAATGGATTTAGCATTATCTATTTTGGCTAAAGCTAAAGAAAATAATGTAAAAGTATATTTACCCGTAGATTCTGTTATTGCTGATAATTTCAGTAATGATGCAGAAATTATGGAAGTAGATATTTATCATATTCCTGAAGGTTGGATGGGATTAGATGCAGGTGTAAAATCTAGAGATATTATTAATGATGTAATTTTAAATTCTAGAACAATCCTTTGGAATGGACCAGTAGGTGTTTTTGAAATGTCAAATTTTGCAGATGGAACTATAGCTTTAGGTGATTCTATTGCTGAAGCAACAAAACTTGGAGCTTTTTCTCTAGTTGGAGGTGGTGACAGTGTTGCTTTTGTAAAACAATTCGGATATGCGGACAAAGTTTCTTATGTTTCTACAGGAGGAGGAGCAATGTTAGAAAGTCTTGAAGGTTTGGAACTTCCAGGAGTTGCTGCTATTAATAAATAAAATTTTTATTGGAATAATAAAGAAAACCGACAAGTAATTGTCGGTTTTTTTTGTTTTTAAAATTTACATATTACCTTTTCAGGGAAATATAGACTTTATTGTTTCAAATGTTAATAAGTAAAATATTTTCGTGAATAAATAATCTAAAATCTTAGTTGATACAATTTTTTATTTTTTTTAATTTAAGAATTATTCAATTTTAAACTTTTTCTGAACCTCGTATTTCGATTAATTGTTGATCAAAATTTTTTTAGAGGATTCTCAGAGCTTAAGTTTAATTTTACAATTGAAGAATAGAAAGTCTAAATTTTTGACTTATCCACAAAAAAATCACAAAATGTTCAAAAATCGACCTTCAGAAATAGCTTTAAAATCGATTTTCTACTTTTTTTCGATTACGTATATCAAACTTGAAAATTCGTTAGAATTTAATGCTTTTACGTTAGAAATCGTTCCGTGAATCATTGCTTTTAGCCAAAAAAGGCTAGATTTCTTATATTTTTCACTCAACATAGAAATATAATAAGAATCGAGTAGGAGAGGTTTAATTTTTTTTAGATTCCAGTTTTTGTTTTCAGAAATTAAATTTTCCATTCCTTTTTTTGAAAAATGATAAATATGTCTTGGGACATCATAAGCTGCCCAAAATTCTTTATAGTGTTTTGCATCATAAGAAGTAAAATTGGGAACGGCAATAATTAGAACACCTTTATCTTTTAATTTTGAATGAAAAATTTCTAGCATCTCTTTTTGATTTTCCACGTGTTCAAAAACATGCCATAAAGTAATAGCATCTAAAGAATGGTTTTCAATCTTTCCAAGATCATCAATAATTATCGTTTTTGAAATTTTAGTTTGTGCTACTTTTCTAGCGTCTGTATCAGGTTCAAATCCAAAAGTGGTAAAATTATTTTCAATGAATTTTACAAATTCACCTGCGCCACAACCATAATCTAATACTTTAGAATGTTTAGGAATTCTTTCTAAAAGAATATTTTGTTTGTATTTTAAATTAAAAGATTGTAAAAATTTATATAATTTCTCTTTAAAACTTCCAGAGTCTTGGTGATGAGAAATATAGTCTTCACTCTCGTAATATTTAGAAATATTTTGAGGAATAGGGGTGGTTTTAAAAACTCCTTTTGTATGGGTTTCTATCAATTCAAATTCTTCTTGAGAAAGAAAATGATCTTTAATTTTCATTGGTTTATCCACAAACTAACAATAAGTATTTAAAAAAATGGTTTTTTCTTATTTATTCAATGTTTCACGTGAAACATTCAACGCGTTATTAACAATTTATCTTCCTAAAAAAATCAATAATACATTGATATCTGCAGGGGAAACTCCACTAATTCTTGAAGCTTGCGCGATAGTTTTAGGTAAAACTTTCATGAATTTTTGCTTAGCTTCTGCAGAAAGTGAGGAAATTTTGCTGTAATCGAAGTCTTCGGGAATTTTAATATTTTCCATACGGGTAAGTTTGGCAACATTTTCCTTTTCTTTTTCTATATAACCTTTGTATTTAATATTGATTTCAGCTTGTTCTCTTACTTCTTCATCATATTGCGAAGCAAATTCTTTAATAGACTCTATTTCTTCTAGTTTTTCTAGATTCATATTAGGTCTTGTTAAGAATTGAGATGCTCTATAAGCTTGATCTACTGGGTTACTTTCAATACTTTCTAGAATTGGATTAATAATTCCAGGTTTTAAAGAAGTTTCTCTTAAAAAGTTCTCAAGTTCCTGACTTTTAGCTATTTTCTCTTCAACTCTTTTTAATCTTTCCTCTTTAGCTAAGCCTAATTCATACGACTTTTCAGTTAATCTAATATCAGCATTATCTTGTCTTAAAAGCAATCTGTATTCTGCTCTAGAAGTGAACATTCTATAAGGTTCCTCAGTTCCTTTTGTAATTAAATCATCAATTAAAACACCAATATAGGCTTCATCTCTATTAAGGATGAATTCATCTTTATCGTGAACTTTATTATGTGCGTTAATACCTGCAATAATTCCTTGTCCAGCCGCTTCTTCATAACCTGTTGTTCCATTGATTTGACCTGCAAAATATAAGTTTTCTATCAATTTAGTTTCAAGTGTATGCTTTAGTTGGGTAGGAGGGAAGTAATCGTATTCTATGGCATATCCTGGTCTGAATACTTTTACATTTTCAAATCCTGGAATTTGCTTCATAGCAGCTATTTGAACATCTTCAGGTAAAGAAGAACTGAAACCATTTACATAGATTTCAACTGTTTTCCAACCTTCTGGTTCTACAAATAATTGATGTCTATTTCTTTCTGCAAATCTGTTGATTTTATCTTCAATACTTGGGCAATATCTTGGTCCTAAACTTTGTATTGTTCCGTTAAACATTGGACTTCTATCAAAGCCAGAACGTAGAATTTCATGAACTTTTTCATTGGTGTAAGTTATATAGCAGCTTCTTTGTTGGGTAAGCTTTGGAGTATTTAAATAAGAGAATTTTTGAGGATTTTCGTCCCCTGCTTGTTCTTCCATTTTAGAATAATCTAAACTTCTTCCATCTACTCTTGGTGGAGTACCGGTCTTCATTCTACCAGATTCAAAACCTAAAGAAACCAATTGTTCTGTGATTCCATAAGCTCTAGGCTCACCCATTCTACCACCGCCTAATTGTTTATCACCCACGTGAATTAAACCATTTAAGAAAGTTCCATTGGTTAACACCACAGATTTTCCTTTAATTTTAATACCGAGTGAAGTAACAACTCCTACAACCTTGTTATTCTCAATGATAAGGCTTTTTACCATATCTTGAAAAAAGTCCAAATTTGTAGTGTTTTCTAATGCGAGACGCCATTCTTCTGCGAACAACATACGGTCATTCTGAGTTCTTGGTGACCACATCGCAGGACCTTTAGAAAGATTAAGCATTTTGAATTGTATAGCAGATTTATCCGCTATAATACCCGAATAACCACCTAAAGCATCTATTTCTCTTACAATTTGTCCTTTTGCAATACCACCCATTGCTGGGTTACAGCTCATTTGTCCAATGGTTTGCATGTTCATGGTAACCATTAAAGTTTTAGAGCCTAAATTAGCCGCCGCAGCTGCTGCTTCACAACCTGCGTGACCAGCTCCAACTACAATGACATCGTATATTTCTGAAATCATTTTATTAAAATGTATTTAAAAGATGTGAAATTTGTGAAATGTTTCACGTGAAACATTGTTTAGTTTTCAAACCTTTTTAAGTAAAAATCTTCTTTTGATCGCATCTCAAAAATTTCTTCTTCTGTCTTATCTTTATAACCACAAAGGTGTAGAATTCCATGTGCAAGGACTCTTCTAAGTTCTTCTTCGTGGTTTTTGGATAGGGTAGAAGCGTTATCTGAAATGCGCTGCAAAGATACAAAAATCTCACCGTTTATAGTTTTGCCCCTTACATTATCAAAAGTGATGATATCTGTATAATAATCGTGTTGAAGATAGTCTTGATTGACTTTAAGAATATAGGCATCATCACAAAAAATATAATTAATTTCGCCCACCTTTTTATTTTCTTCAATAATTAAATTTTCTAACCAAGGAATATAGTTTTTACTCACTGTTTCCGGTAGACTTTCATAGAAAAATTGTATCATAATTTTAAAACCAGTGTCCTAATATTACACTGAAAATACCTTTTTGGTCATCTTCTAATGAATGACTGAAGTTAAGTTTTATTTGTCCAAATGGAGATTTATACCCTGCTGTTAACCCTAAAGAGCTGTAATTAACTTTTACGGCATCTTTAAATTGTAATTCTGAGAAGGTATTAGCAAAAGATAAATTGCCAATTAAATAGAAATTCTTATTGAATTTTAATTGTAAATCATTAGAAGCTAATAAAGCATTCGTATTTCTTAATTGAGAGAAATAATATCCTTTAAAACTTTTAAAATTGATGATATTCTGTTCAAAGATTCCACCTAAATTATATTCGTAGAATTTGGGTAAATTTGGTCCAATAGTAAAACCACCAAAAAGATTAAGATGATAAGATAATTGCTTATAAATAGGAATATTAATCTTAATATCTGCTTTAAATTGTACTACTTTATCTTCTATTTTAGAATTAAAAAGATCCAAAACTTTACCTTCGGCATTCAAATAAAAACCTTTTGTAGGAAAATCTTTATCATCTTGAGTATCGCTTTTAATGAAAATATAAGGATTTAAAGACCTTGAATATCCTTTTTGTAGACTATTGGGTTCGCTCTCAAAATAATCGTGGCTTAAACCTCCACCAATGGCATATCTGTCTTTCCAAATAGATTGAATATACACTTCATTTCTTAGCCAACTCCATTTATCTATTTTTTGATTATCGTTATTTCTCAAATCAAATCTCATTCCTGATGAATATAATCCAAAACCTGGAATGTATCCATTATCGATATTATAATTAAAATAATATCTAGGACTGTCACCCACCACAACGTCAAATGAAAGATTTGAATTCTTAAATAAAAGTCTTTTTGCAGAATAATTTAAAAGTAATCCTGTTTTAAAGATTTCATCATAATGTAAACCAACTTTAAGAAAATGTCTTGCGTTGTCTTCTTTTACATATAATTTAAGATAATTGGCGTCATTTTCCTGTATAATATCATAGTTGATAAATCTATAATTATTGGTTGCATAAAGTTTATCAATCATTTTATTAATGCTTCCATAGGTTTGCATAGAAGGAAGTCTAAGTCCCATTTTTCCTAGAATGTGGTTTTTTCCATAGATTTTATTGTCAACCACGGAAATGCTATCAATCTTATAAACGTTGGAATAAATAGGGTTTATATTCTGTCTAAGACGCTGAAATTCCTTTTTAGGAAGCCGACTAAGAATATCTGTATATTTATTAGCCTCAAGAAAACCATTGTCTAATATTTTCTTTTTTTCGTCGTAACTGGTAGCCGTAACTCCTGTTAAATCTGGTTTAATATTAATATCTGTGTATAAATATTGGTTTTTTGTTTCCTTTTGGATGCTAAAATCAATAATTTGATTAAGTATGGCAATAATATTATTGAGATTATTTCTATCGGCAAGATCTTGACTTAAATCTACTCCAATTACAATATCAATTCCTTTATCTTTCAAAGGTTTTGAGGGGTAATTTACCGTCATTGCACCATCAATATAAATGCTGTCACCAATTTTCACAGGATCCATTAAAGAAGGGAATGCCGAACTTGCCATAATAGATTGTGCTAAGTCTCCTTCTTCGAAAATTTTCATTTTTCCAGATTCCAAATTGGTGGCTACACACATAAAAGGAATAGGCAATTTTGAAAAGTCTTTGATGTTGGAAACGTTTTTAAGCAATTCTTTAAGCATATAAACGTTCTTTTGCCCTGTACTAATGGACGATGGAAGCTTTACTTTACCATTTTTAATAGGAATATTTAAAATGTATTTATCTACAGTTTTATTGTAAAAAGAAACCTCTCTTCTAGATTTTGGATCGGTAATTAATGAATAAAAATCGGTATCAAGAATTACTTTTTCTATATCTTTTGCTGTATAACCAGATGCATAAAGGCCACCAACAATGGCTCCCATACTGGTTCCAGAGATATAATCTATTTTTACGCCTAAAGAATCTATTATCTTTAAGACACCAACGTGAGCAAAACCTTTTGCACCACCGCCAGATAAAGATAAACCGATTTTAGGATTGGCAGGTATTACCAAACCTTCTTTTACTTGTGCATTTACAAGCAAGGATAAATAGAGGAGAAGAAATAAGGCAAGTCTTTTTATCATTAATTTTTTACATAAATACGTTTTACCCTTGGTGAAATGGAGGTTAATACTTCATAAGAGATGGTTTTACAATATCCTGCAAAATCATTCAAAGATGGATTTTTATCAAAGATAATAACTTCATCGCCTTCTTTAGCAGGTAAATCCTTAATATTTAGCATTAAAGTATCCATACATACATTTCCAGCAATAGGAACTAATTGATTATGAACACTGAATTTTCCCACACCATTGCTTATTAATCGTGGAATTCCATCTGCATATCCAACAGGAATTGTTGCAATTCTCGTATCTTCTTCGGCTCTAAATGTTCTGTTGTAACCAACTGATTCTCCTTTTTTTATCTCAGAAATTTGAGAAATTACTGTTCTGAAACTTACAACAGTTTGTAATTTTTTCTGAATTCCTGCATTCGGAGATAAACCTATCATTCCAATTCCAATTCTTACCATATCGTATTGATAATCAGAGAAATTGGTAATTCCTGCTGAATTTAAAATATGTCGAATAGGTTGATCATGAAGTCCCGCCAATAATTTTGATGAAAAACGATCAAAAGTGCTTATTTGTTCTAGAACATATTCCTTTTCGGATGGTACGTCAGAAGTGGAAAGATGGCTAAAAATACTGCTTACTTTCACATCCATTTTGTTGAGCTTTTCAATCATTTCATCGGCTTCATTCTCTTTGAAACCCAATCTGTGCATTCCTGTTTCTAACTTTAAGTGTATAGGATATTTTCCTTCAACTCCTTTTTGTTTCAAGCGGGTATAAAACAAATCCAAAAGTCTGAAACTATAGATTTCCGGCTCTAAATTATACTCAATAATGGCATCGTAACTGTGTTGCTCAGGATTCATCACAATAATTGGGATGGTGATTCCTTTTTTACGCAATTCAACGCCTTCGTCAGCAAATGCAACACCCAAATAATCAATATGATGGTGTTGTAAAAATTCAGCAATTTCAAAGCTTCCTAAACCATAAGAATTGGCTTTTACCATTGCCATAACTTTGGTGGAAGGCTTTAGAAAAGTTTTATGAACATTAATATTATGAATAATCGCGTTTAGATTAATTTCTAAAACAGTATCGTGTTTTTGCTGTTCTAAATGATTTTTTACTCTTTCAATTTCAAATTTACGAGCTCCTTTTAATAAAATCAATTCATTTTCTAATGTGTTAAGTTGCACACTGTCAATAAGTTCATTAGTAGTATTAAAAGTGAAAGTTTTGGTTTTGAAAGCAGTAGCGAATTCTTTAATTTCTTCACCAATTAAAAATACATTTTTAAAGTTTTGTTCATTGGTAAGTTCTGCAACTTCTTTATAAAGTTCTGCGTTGTTTTTACCTTCTGCAAAATCGGTGAGAACTAAAGATTTTGAAGTCTTATTGTATTCTTTTACAAACTGATAAGCAATTTTAAGTGAATCTAAATCAAGGTTGAAAGAATCATTAATAATGATATTGTTTCTTACGCCAGAAATACTTTCTAAACGCATTTCTACAGATTTCAGTGCATTTATTTTGTTGATAATGTCAGCATCTGAGTAATTCAATTCTTTTAAAACAGCAATTACGCAAAGTGCATTATGAAGGGTTGCTTCATCTCTTCTATTTACAGGGAAAGAAAATTGATCTTTAAAATAATTTACAATTATTTTGGAATTTCTTTCTTTCCAATTGTTTTGGATATGCAAATCGTTATAAGATTCAAAACCAAAAGATATTAATTTTTTACTTGAGTATTTTTGTTTTATAGTATTGTAAACCAATTTATTATCTCCATTGAAAATAATTACTTCCGAATCTTTGAAAAGCGATATTTTTTCTTCAATAAGTTGAGTTTCATTTTCAAAATTAGAAAAGTGTGCGGATCCGATATAGGTTAAAACTCCAATCTTTGGTTGGAAGATTTCTGCAAGTTTTTGCATTTCTTGAGGCATGGAAATTCCCACTTCGAAAATACCAAGTTCATGCTGTTGGTTAATCTGCAATAAAGAAATTGGAAGTCCCAACTGAGAATTAAAACTTTTCGGACTTTTCACAGTATCAAAATTTTCCCAAAGACTTTGGTAGAGCCATTCTTTGACGATGGTTTTACCATTACTTCCCGTTATTCCTATGGTTTTTAAATGAGGAAATTGCTTAATGTGGTGTTTGGCTAAATTTTGGAGGAAGGAAATTGAATTTTCAACAATAATCCAAGTAATTTTTGGATTTTCTAAGATTTTCTTTTCAGAAATAATAATCTTTATTCCTTTGTCAATAGCAGATTGAATGTATTTTTCACCAGATTTTTTTTCGGTATTAATCGCTAAAAAAGCTGTATCCACTGTAGAATAAATAATTCTACTATCGAAAGCTATATTTTTTACCACAGCATTATCATCACCAATTAGCTCAGAATGAGTGATGTTTGCAATTTCTCTCGTTGTATAGTTCATTTTTATTTATTTTTCAAGACTTCATCCACAAAAACTCTTCTGCTTACTGCTTCATAGCTATCTGTTTCACCTAGTTCTACAAGATCTTTTCCTTGTGAAGTTCTCATGGAATAATTGGCAAGATTGCCTGTTCGTCTGCAAATAGCATGCACTTTTGTTACATATTCTGCGGTTGCCATCAAATTGGGCATTGGACCGAAGGGACGACCCATAAAATCCATGTCCAGTCCAGCAATTACAACACGAACGCCATTATTAGCCAATTGGTTGGATACATCTACAATAGCTTCATCAAAAAACTGAGCCTCATCTATCCCAATAACATCGCAATTGGAAGCGAGAAGTAAAATTTCATTAGGATTATCTACGGCCGTACTTCGAATTTTATTTTGATTGTGAGAAACCACATCTCCTTCCGAGTATCGGGAATCCACTCTTGGTTTGAAAATTTCTACATTTTGTCCAGCCATTTCCGCACGTCTAAGCCTTCGGATAAGCTCTTCTGTTTTACCAGAAAACATTGATCCACAGATAACTTCCATCCATCCACTTTGCTTGGCATGATTAATTGTATTTTCTAAAAACATTTGTTAAATTAGCCGTAATATTTAAACTTCAAAATTACGGAAATTTAAAAGACATAACATGCAAAACCTCCAAGATATTGAAGACAAGATTTTTTTTGAATGCAAAACTATTCTTGACTCTCTCTCTAAGATTAATTCTAAAGATGAACTTATACAAAAACAAGATTTGTTTTATGAAATAAGCGAAAGAATTTCCTTTTTGAAGATTCTTGAAAAAAATGAATCTAGTTTTCTAGAAACTCCAACTCCAATTAATGATTTTGAAGAAAATACTTCTCATTTGGTTTCCGAAAATGTTGATGTTTTTGTTGAAAACGAGGATTTAACAATTGAAGAGGAAGTGGCTTTTACCAATGAACTCAATCAAATTCACGATTCTATCCAGGAAGATGAATTGTTAGAAAAAAATAACAATGTTGTGGAGGAAGATTTGTTAGTTGAAATCCCAAAAATTGAGGAATCTGTGGTTGAAACTTCTCCAGAAGCAGTTGTGTTAAGCTTAGATGTAGATTCTTCTGAGGAACAAGAAAAATTAGAATTTCCAGAAATTGTAGAACAAGAAATTATTGTTTTTGAAGATGAAAAGCCTGTTGAAAACTTAACAGTAAGCTTTGGAGATGAAAATCTGGAAAAGAAAATTAACGAAGATTTAGAGGTTGCTGTTGAAGAAGAAATGCCAGAAAATGCTCCTGTAGCCGATAATAATTGGTTTGATGCTAAGAATGAGGAGGAAGAAAATATGCATGAGAAAAAATTTAAACTCGCTAATATTAAAGGATTAAAATCTTTATTTGATGATGAGCATTTAGACTCATTAGAAAATCCTACCATAAATTCGCAAGCTAGGGCAAATGTGTCTACAAGTTATATGGAAGCTGAGAAAATTAAGCATGAGTTTAAGCTAGATTTGAACGATAGATTGGCTTTTTCTAAAATGCTTTTTGGTGGAAGCCAGTCTGAATTGAATGAAACGGTGAACCAATTGAACCAATTTCAAGATGTAGAACAAGCTAAAGAATACTTAAGCGAGTTGTACTATGAGAAAAAATGGGATAGAGCTGAAGAGTACGCACAAAGACTTTGGACTTTGGTAGAAAATAAATTCTTATAATTTTGAGTGGTATTTTATATTTTGTTCCTACACCCGTAGGAAATTTGGAGGATATGACTTTTAGAGCTGTAAAAGTTTTAAAAGAGGTGGATTATATTTTATGTGAAGACACAAGAACTTCAGGGATTTTGCTGAAGCATTATGAAATAGCTAAACCATTGAAAGCCTATCATTTGCATAATGAACATCAAACTACAGAAAAAGTAATTGATGATTTAAAAAACGGACAAAACATTGCAATTATCACCGATGCAGGAACTCCTGGAATTTCGGATCCAGGATATTTGTTGGCGAAAGCAGGTGCCGATAATAATATAGAAATGATTTGTCTTCCAGGAGCAACAGCGTTTGTTCCGGCTTTAGTGGTTTCGGGTTTGCCGAATCATGATTTTTATTTTGCAGGGTTTTTGCCGCAGAAAAAAGGTCGACAAACCAAACTGAAACAGCTTGCTGAAGAAAAGAAAACTATAATTTTGTACGAAAGTCCACATAAAATAAATACAACATTAGAACAAATAAAAGAGTTTTTTGGAGAAGAGACAAAAGTGAGCTTAAGCAGAGAAATTTCTAAAAAATTTGAAGAAACTAAACGTGGAACAATCAATGAGTTAATTGAATTCTCCAAAAGTAAAACTTTAAAAGGAGAAATTGTTTTAATTGTGAATAACAACATTTAAAAGATAAACTAAATATAAATGAAATTATTAGAAGGAAAAGTAGCCCTAATTACAGGAGCAACTCGTGGAATTGGTAAGGCGATTGCCGAAGTTTATGCACAGCAAGGTGCTAAAGTAGCTTTTACTTACGCAGGTTCTGTAGATAAAGCAAAAGCTTTGGAAGAAGAACTTTCTAAAATAACAACTGCAAAATCTTATCAATCGGATGCTTCAGATTTTGATGCAGCCCAAAAATTGGTGGATGATGTGATGGCTGAGTTCGGACAAATAGATATTTTGGTAAACAATGCAGGAATTACCAAGGATAACCTAATGCTTCGCATGTCTAAAGACGATTGGGATCAGGTGATAAAAGTGAATTTAGATTCTGTCTTCAATCTTACAAAAGCAGTTTTGAAGCCAATGATGAAAGCTAAATCTGGATCTATCATCAATATGAGTTCTGTGGTTGGAGTTAAAGGAAATGCGGGACAAGCTAATTATGCGGCATCTAAGGCGGGAATTATTGGTTTCTCTAAGTCGGTAGCTTTGGAATTAGGTTCTAGAAATATAAGATGTAACGTAATTGCTCCAGGTTTTATTGAAACTGAAATGACGGCTGTTTTAGACGAAAAAACGGTTCAAGGTTGGAGAGATTCTATTCCTTTGAAGAGAGGAGGAAAACCAGAAGATATCGCAAATGCTTGTGTGTTTTTAGGAGGTGAACTTTCATCTTATATTACAGGCCAAGTAATGAATGTTGACGGTGGGATGCTTACTTAATCAACATTAATTTATAAACGAAAAAGCAACCAAATTGTGGTTGCTTTTTTTATTTTGTTATGTAGTAAATACTAATAAGTTTAAAATTATTTTTGTTGAATTGTATTTAATGTGTAAGTTTGTAGCCTTTCATTTTTACTTTTTATTAGATTTATTTCAAACTGCGAGGCCTTTGGCTTATGCAGTTTTTTTATTTTAGGGCTTTTGCAAACTCCCACATTACAATACCTCCACAAACACTTACATTTAAAGAATGCTTGGTTCCTAGCTGCGGAATTTCTAGGAAAGTATCAATATGTTCAAGAGCGTCATCGCTTATTCCATCCACTTCATTTCCAAGAATTAAGGCATATTTTTGAGTAGCATTAATATTAAAATTGGTAATCAGTGTGCTGTCTGTAGTTTGTTCGATGCCAATAATCTCAAAATTTTCAGATTTTAAATCATTAATAGCGGTTACAATATCTTTTTCATAAGCCCAATCTACACTTTCTGTAGCACCCAAAGCAGCTTTATGAATCTCTCTGTGAGGAGGTTGTGGTGTAATGCCACACAAAATAATTTTTTCAATCAAAAAAGCATCTGCAGTACGGAAAACTGCTCCTACATTGTGCATGCTTCTTACATTGTCTAATACTACTACTAAAGGGATTTTTGGAGTTTCCTTAAAGGTATCTACATCTATTCTTCCTAGTTCTTCAAGCTTTAATTTTCTAGTCACGATATTTTATTTTTTAAAAATAAGGTCTATATTTTTTTCGATATTTTGAGAAAGAGATTCCATAGGAATATCATTTTCTTCATTATTAAAAGGATCTTCTATTTCTTCCGCTATCAATTCCAAGCTCATTAAAACATAATAAATAAACATGGTTAAAGGAATCATAAAATAACCAATGCTTATAACATAAGCAATGGGCAAAGCAAAAACATATAAAATAATAAATTTTTTGATGAACGAAGAATAAGAATAGGGGATTGGAGTATTCTTAATTCTTTCACAGCCGCCACAAACCTCTAAATATCCCGTAAAATGTGGGTCTAGCTGCATCATCTCAAATTCAGAAATAACATTTTCCTTTTTAAGTTGATTCAATTTTCTATTGATCAAATAAACCCATTCGAATGGAGTGTGATTCTTTAAATTATTCTCTCGCTCCAAAAAATCTTCATCCAAAGCCAATCTTGTAGATTCTTTCGAAAGAGGTTTGGTTAGGAAATGTGGGAAATATTTTGCAATTTGATCTCTGTCTTTTTGGTGGGCTTCTCTTGGGAGAATATTGGCAATTTTTATCGCAATATTTCTACTGTCATTCACCAGTTTACCCCATATTTTCCTTCCTTCCCCCCAGCTGTCATAACTGGTGTTGGTTCTAAAAACGAGTAGTAAAGACAATATAAACCCCAATAAAGAATGTATTAAAATTACATTGGCAACACTAGATTTTGTGGTAAGATGCAAATATTCAACAACTAAATAATAAATTCCATACGAGTAAATTCCTCCTAAAAGCATGGTTGGAAAAAGAATCTTCAGTGTATCGCTTTTAGGTAAACTGAAAAGTATTTTTATAAAATTTTGGGTATTGTAAACTCGCATTTGTAAGAAAATGTGTACAAAGATAAGTCTTTGGAATAAATTTAGTATTGAGAAAAATCTGGAATTATAATTCTAAAAAAAATGATTAATTTTAAATAATAAAAATTTTTATTCATGATTCTTGAACCGGTAGATGTAGTAGAAGACATTAGCAAAGCAGACTTCCAAAGCAAATATTTTAAGAAGCAAAAACCATTGCTCATTAAAAATTTTGCTAAACGTTGGGACGCTTACGAAAAATGGAATTTAGATTATATTCGCGAAAAAGCGGGAGACCAAGAGGTTCCTTTGTATGATAATAAACCTGCGGATGCCAAAAAAAGTTCAGATACGCCCGTTGCAAGAATGAAAATGAAGGATTATATAGATACCATAAAATCTCGTCCTTCAGACCTTAGAATTTTCTTTTATATTATTACAGACCGTTTACCAGAATTGCTCAAAAATTTCACCTATCCGGATTTAGGAATTAAATTTTTTAAAAGACTTCCTACTTTGTTTTTTGGGGGTAGCGATGCTCATGTTATTATGCATTATGACGTAGATTTGGGAGATTTTATGCATATTCACTTTGAAGGGAAGAAAAGAATTTTGCTTTTCGATCAAAACCAAAACGACTTTCTTTATAAAGTTCCTCTTTCTGTACACACCGTTTACGATTTAGATTTTGAAAATCCCGATTACGAAAAATTTCCCGCTTTGAAATACGCTAAAGGCTATGAGATTTTTATGGAGCACGGTGACGCTTTGTTTATTCCAGGAGCATTTTGGCATTTTAATAGGTATTTAGAACCAGGTTTTTCTTTGTCTTTACGGGCGCTTCCTAATAAACCAGGCAAGTTTTTAAACATGTTGTATCATGTGTTTATTATGCGATATACCGATAAATTGATGCGTAAAATGTTTCAACAAAAATGGGTGGATTTTAAACAGAAATGGGCTTTTGAAAAAAGCGAAAAAGCATTACATAAATTAAAAAAAAATTAGCTTTTCAGTTATCACTTGGATTTTTAATTGAATGTAATCTGAGAATCTATAATTTTCAGAAGTTTTAGAAATTAATACTCCAAGTTTCAATTAACCTTATAATTTCTTACTTTTACCCTTCAAATTTTTATTCTCAAAATGGCAAAGGAAAAGAAGGAAACCCCGTTAATGCAGCAGTACAATACCATCAAAGCGAAATATCCAGATGCTTTGTTGTTGTTTAGAGTAGGGGATTTCTACGAAACCTTTGGTCAAGATGCTGTAAAAGCCTCTCAAATCCTCGGAATTGTTCTCACCAATAGAAATAATGGGGAAGGAAAATTAGAATTGGCAGGTTTCCCCCATCATTCTGTAGATACTTATTTGCCCAAATTGGTTCGTGCAGGTTTGCGAGTAGCTATTTGCGACCAATTAGAAGATCCAAAAACTGTAAAAGGAATTGTAAAACGTGGTGTTACTGAATTGGTGACACCTGGTGTTACTTTTAATGACCAGGTTTTAAGTTCTAAGAAAAATAATTTCCTCTTATCTCTTCATAAAGAAAAAGAAAAGTATGGAATGGCTTTGGTGGATATTTCTACAGGAGAATTGTTGGTAGCGGAAGGGAATTTAGAAAAGCTTTTGCACATCGTAAATACTTTTGATCCAAGTGAGATTATTTACCAAAGAAGTATGCATTTTCCAGAGCAATTGAAGAATAAAAATGTCTTTAAACTGGAAGACTGGGCTTTTCAGCATAGTTTCGCTCAAGAAAAATTGACTTCACATTTTAAAACTTCCTCTCTAAAAGGTTTTGGAGTGGATAGTTTGAAATTGGGAGTAACGGCAGCAGGTGCTATTTTCGCTTATTTGGTGGAAGATACTCATCATAATTTGCTTTCGCACATTACTAAAATTCAGGTGATTCCTCAGGATGATTATTTAATGATGGATCATTTTACACTTAGAAATCTGGAAATAGTTTATCCAAGTCATCCACAAGGAAAGTCACTTTTAGATATTATTGATAAAACTTCCACACCAATGGGAGGAAGGTTGTTGAGAAGGAGAATGATTTTACCTTTAAAGTCTGTAAATGAAATTAATAGGCGACTTTCTTTAATTGATTACTTTAATAATAACGAAGATTTAAAATATGAGGTTGCAGATCTTTTAAAATCTATTTCAGATTTGGATCGCTTGATGGGAAAACTGGCTGCAGATAAAATTTCACCTAAAGAATTAGGATATTTGCGTCAAAGTTTAACCAATATCCATCAAATTAAAGCTTTACTTCATCCTCATGAAGATATTTTAGCTTGGATGAATCCTTTAATTAATCTGGAAGGACTTATTCAACACCTAGAGACTCATCTTAATGAAGAGCTTCCTGTGAATATTCTTAAAGGAAATGTAATTAAAGGAGGAGTTTCTGAAGACTTAGACCAACTTCGAAATCTTCAAAATAAGGGCAAAACTTTCTTAGATGAAATGTGCCAACGAGAAATTGAGAAAACGGGAATTTCAAGCCTTAAAATAGATTTTAATAATGTTTTTGGATATTATATCGAAGTAAGAAATACTCACAAAGATAAAGTTCCTGAAGAATGGATTAGAAAGCAAACTTTAGTGAATGCAGAAAGATATATTACGGAGGAACTCAAAGAATATGAAAGTCAGATTCTAGGAGCAGAAGAAAAAATTTCTGTTTTAGAAAATTCTTTATACAGAAGCGTTTGCGAGGAAACCATGATGTATATTGATCAAATTCAAGAAAATTCCAATATTATTGCGCAAATTGATGTGGCGGTGGGTTTTTCTGAATTGGCAATTACGGAAAGTTATACACACCCTGTTTTGAATGAAAGCTTTGTAATTGATTTAAAAGAAGCTCGACATCCCATCATAGAAAACGCTCTTCCTTTGGGTGAAAAATATATTCCCAACGATATTTTCTTGGATAAAGATTCTCAGCAAATTATCATGGTTACAGGACCCAATATGGCGGGTAAATCTGCTATTTTGCGTCAAACGGCTATTGTTTGTTTGTTGGCTCAGATTGGAAGCTTTGTTCCCGCAAAACATGCCGAAATAGGAGTATTAGATAAGATTTTTACTAGAGTAGGAGCTACCGATAATATTTCTGCAGGTGAATCTACTTTTATGGTGGAAATGAATGAAGCTGCTAATATATTAAATAATATTTCGGATAGAAGTTTAATTCTTCTTGATGAAATTGGACGTGGAACTTCCACGTATGACGGAGTTTCCATCGCTTGGGCAATTGCAGAATATCTTCATCAACAACCCTCACAACCGAAGACATTATTTGCCACCCATTACCATGAATTGAATGAAATGACGCTTAATTTTGAAAGAATTAAGAATTTCCATGTTTCTATTCAGGAAAATAAAGGAAGTATTATTTTTATGAGAAAACTTCTTCCTGGAGGAAGTGAGCACAGTTTCGGAATTCATGTAGCCAAATTAGCAGGAATGCCTTCAAAAGTGGTAAACAGAGCCAATGAAATTTTAAAAACATTAGAAGATTCTAGAAGTAGCGGAGGTTCCAGTGAAGGAGTAAAAAGAGTTACAGAAGAAAATATGCAGCTTTCTTTCTTTCAACTAGATGATCCCGTTTTGGAAAATATCCGTGAAGAACTCACCAAAATAGATATTGATACGTTAACGCCTATTGAAGCTTTAATGAAACTCAATGCTATTAAAAAGATGATTGGTAAGTAGTTATTTCAGGAATTTGCTGTCAGAAAGAAGTTTTTTATTGATTTTCTATTCCTTTTAACGGAATTAGAGGTGTTTTGTGGTTGTGAATCCCTTGCTTCTTCTTCTATAGACTTTGGTTTTTGCAAGCATTTTGTTTGATAACTATTTTCTAAATCTATTGTGTATTGGATATTGCTGGATAGTTGTGGTTTTTTTTTTTTTCGTATTTATAAATTACATTATTATCTGAATTTTCAATTTTTATTTTTTTTCGTACTGATTTTTTGAAGAATTGAACTTCTAATCATTGATTTTAATCTTATTGGATGATAAGTCAGAATATTCTTGGTTTACAAAAATATAATCTTTATCAAGGGTATTATTAATATTTTTAAAATCATCTATTATTTGCTGAATATAACTTTAAACAAGAAATTAGCAATTCAGTTAAAAAGAAAGATAAAAGAAATAATAATTAAAATAAATAAGAAAGTATTAAAATTTAGTTCTTTGGTTAAGTTTTTTTTATATAAAATTACAGAATCAATAATTAAAAACAGTAGGGTTAAACCAAATGCAATTATTATTGAATAAATTGCTCCATAACCCATTGGATCATTGTGGTCTTTATAAATAACACCAAATGATAATAAGAAAATAATAATTATTATTGAGATTCTTATTAAAATATGTTTCAGTAATTTATTTTTAAGCATATTATCAAATTTACGTACAAATAGCATCTTTAGGAATCATCTTATTTATATGAGTCGTTGAACTCATCATTAGTCTTAAAAACCCTGATACTGTCTGTTGCCACGGGTTGATTGTTCAGTAAAATTTGAAAACTACTGTTATCAGAAGCTATTTTAAATTCTAGCTTGGCTTTGTTACCCGCTTTTTTAAATGCTTCATTGGTCTTTTCCCAATTAAAGTAGGCATACCCTGTAAACTGTTGATCTTTGCCTGTTTCCCAAGTGAAATTAAGTTCTTTTGGAATGGCTCTTTTTTCATAAGAAACTTCATTAATCCAAGGACGGAAAAAAAATTCTTCTTCTCCGTTATAATAGTTCATCCACATTCTAAATAGTCTCAATCCTCTGTTTTCTGAAGTAAAAACAGGAGTGTACACATATTTAGCTCTGTAATTGTCCCATTCTTCAGGAGAAGCATCGGGAAGAAAATATTCCTTTTGAGATTCTAAATAACGCTGTGGACTAATACGATAGGTTTTAAGATATTTTTCTTTTATTTTTACAATCTCTTCTTTATTGGTTATTACGTCTGCTTGATATCGCCCTAACTCAATCTGTACTCCTCCGCCATAACGCAACCATACCACAACCATACCTTTGGGTGCAAAGCCGAAAACCAAATCGCTGAAACTATTGTATGGATTCCGGTATGCGACAAACTCCTCAAATCTGCCTAATCTTTTGTATTTTTCTAAAGGTTCTTTATTAAATTCTGGAAGAGCTTCCCCATTAACATAGGCACGCTCCATATAATCTTTTATCGTTTGTAATGGAAAATCTATATCCAAATGATAATAAGTATTTTCAAAATCTGCATAATAAGTTATATCTGCGCCTATAGGTGTGCCATGTTGCTCAGTCCAACGAGAACCTGATTGTCCCCACTCTCCTGAAGAACTACCATAAGGTAAACTTGCGGGGTTGCCCTCCAAAGTTTTAATTTTATCAATAATAGGAGTTATTTCATATTTGTTATTTGGTTGAGATATTTCTACATGAAATTCTGGAGTTTTATTCATTTCTTGGCATTGCGTTAAATTGGTAATTAATAATAAATACACTAATGTTTTCAGTTTATCCATTTTGTATATGTCTTTTTCGGTATTTAGCTTCTAAAGCACCTTTTTTCTTTGGTGCATTGTTTTGGGATTTAGAACCTAAACCTAATTGGTTGGCTTTTACCGACCAATGGAGGTATTGGTGTCTTAAGTCTTTTAGATCTTGTTCATCAACAAAATCTAAATACGATATTTTTTTTATTTCAGTGATATACTCAGAAACTGAAGGGTTTTCTTTGTTTTTATATTGCTCTACATATTTATTTCTTAAATCATTGCAGGCATTCATATAATTAAGAAGTTGATTATAGATACGGGTTAATAATTCATCTTCAATTTTATGATCATTTAATGCTGTTGTCTTATACTTTACCTTACCTGTTTTTTCATCTTGTGAATAATGAAACATTTGGTTGAGGGAAACTTTGTCATAAGAATTATTAAGTACTCTAGTGCCAATAATTCCGTAATAGGAGACAGAATCTTTGGTCCACAGTTTATCTGGATCTAAATCGTTTTGATAAAAAGAACGAATAACCAATTCCTTATCATTATACCAACCTTCTTTTATCAAAATTTCTTTAAATTTTTTGCATTCATCTTCTATACTGAAAAATACATCATTTATGATTCCTTCCGTTTGGCAATATATAACAGAAACCTCCTTATCACCATCCACATAAGAGCCACCAATATCAGAATGCACTCCAGGTAAAGTGAACTCCAAACCATATAAGCCTGTACTGTTAATATTGGTTAAGTCAAAATTATCCCTATACTCATCATCGGCAGCCAATTGCAATACAAAATGTACTCTACCAGAACCAATTGCATCTAATCCTAATTGTTTGGTATCACCATTTATTCCCCAACCTCCTCTGTGATTAAGACCATAAGCCGCTACTGTATCATACAGACCAGCAAATTTAAATTGTATAGAGTTTATTTTTAACCCTTGTGCTGCTAAACATGCACCAAAAAAACCAAAAGAATCTGCCAACGGACTTTTTTCTTTCATATAAGCCGCATTTTTAAGATCAGGAGCGTCATATGGAGATAATGCAAAAAAGCCAGAACCTGTACTAAATATTTCTGCAGGAGTTGTAGCCACATATATAAAATGTCTTGCTGCGGTTGCTCCTCTACTAAAGCCAAAAACACTTACCGTAAGATTAATTTCTTTCTCAAGATCTTTAAACTTTTTTGCTACTTTTTTTACTCCCTCTATACACCCCTTTGCTACTTTTGCCACAACCCCTCTATTGCCAGTACCCAAAGCAACATCTGGAAATACATCGTCACTTTTTAAATCTTCTGTTCCTATTCCCTCAATATAATAACTTACCTGATTTTCTGCTGTGGGGTCAGTGGCGTCAAAACCACGTGCAACGTTAGAATAGTCATTGGTATAGCTATCATCTTTATGATTAGATTTTTTATGGTCTTTTCCTGTTTGGGTATTGGTTTTATTATTTTGTGTGCCATCAAAAAATAAGTTTAAGCTAACATCAATAGTGTCAACAGGTTTATCATTAGGATGTATTTCTTTAGGAGAATTATAACTTACTCCAGTGTCTGTTCCTTGTTGATTAACTAGCTGCGTACTATTATGTGAAATATCTTCCTTAGAAAGTGATATATTATCACCTTCTGTTTGTGTAATTACTTTACCTTCAACAAAATACTCAATGCTCATTGTTAATGGTTTTTAGATTTTTCACCACTATTGTTTTTCACTTCCTTTTCAGAGTGATGTTCTACATTTCCTTTGCTGTTTACTTCAATACCCTTCAAGCTGGTTAACTTATGTTCCTTTTCGCCAAAAGTTTCCATGTCACCTTTTACATAATGGGTGAGTTTACCAGTAACATTAGTAAAGAAATTACCAACTATTGCTACATTTTTCATAGCTCCAACTGATTCAGTATAATTCATGGTGACAGAATCTGTCTTATTCATTCCTACAGTATTGCTTTGGTTAGCTCCCACATTCGTAGTCATGTTTTGTCCAACATTAATATTCATATTGGCACCTGCATTAAATGTAATGTCATTGGGAGCAGTCACCGTAATATTTCCATTTCCGTCCATGAAATAAGTATTCCCACTAGGATCTAAAATAGTAACGCTTTTTTCATCATCATTCATTAAAACTTTAATACCGCTTTTGGTTTGGATAGAACGCATGTGGTTGTTTACTCCCCCACCAAGTCCCACTTGACCATGGAACATACCTCCCATTACAAAAGGTCTATCGGGGTGATTGTGTAAAAAACAATTACCGGCTTTTTACTTGTGAAATTTTAGAGAAAAGCTAATAAAATGTTTGTCTTAAAGGGTAGCAATTTCAAGCTATGGATTATAAAATGGAATTACTTTTTTTTCTAATTCTTTATCTGTTTTGCCATCTAGTACAAGTTCCTGTATTTTATCTCCAGCAATTTGGTAAGAAATACACCATACTTTAAATAAACAAAAACTTCAAATACTTCATGAGCTACTTTAATTACGGATTATGGAATGGAACCACTTTTTTTTCTAATTCTTTACCTGTTTTACCATCGAGAATAATTTCCTGTATTTTGTCGCCAGCAATTTGATAAGAAATTCTCCATGCTTTTTTGCCGTCCATATCCTCTTTTAATACCCTTGTTTGATATCCTGATGTTTGGTAACCTTTTGGAAGGATTATTTTGTTTTTTTCGCAGTACTTTATTACATCTTCTGGTTGGAAATCATAACCTGCATCTGTATCTTCCTCTTTGATTAGCTTTCCACTTTCATCGAAGTAATACCAGATACCTACTAGTGAACCCTCATTAATATAATAGCCTTTTTTATGTATGTTTCCATTATTATAAAAAAACTTATTTAAAGAATAAATACTATTGTTAGAATATATTTCTTGTAAATAACCATTAGATTGAGTGTAACACCTATATAAAAATTCATTTTCTTGAAAGATATAGAAACCATTTTCTAAATTTTTCTTAAATGTTTCAATATCAAATTTTTCAAATTTATTATCTACAATTGGTATCATACTTTTTTGTTTTGTTTGAGTTTGGCATTGTATAAATAGAGTTAACCAAACAAATATTAATATTTTTTTCATTATAGTTTATTTTATTGATGAATTGGCTATTTTCCATTGCCAGTAAAACAACGAACATCTTTTATTGTTATTTCCGCCGTGATGAGAATAATCCAGTAGATTATCGGTCTTCCTATATTCATAGGTAAAAAGAGCATTGGTTGATGAGTCTTTATTGGTAAAAGTGTGAGGTAAATTCATAGAATGCAGAAATTCGTGGGCTGCTGTTTGATTATCTTTACTCTTAAATAGTACTACATAATCTGCACCATGTGCTGAATATCCTGATATAAATCCACCACTAGGATGATATCCGTTTTCTTCAAAATAAAATGCTTTAAAATGCTTATCATACTTTTTAGGATATGCTTTCTCCAACTTATTTTTTAAATAATCATTTAGCGATTTTCCTCCGTTTTTTTTATTTGAATCAATTTGGTTAGTTGTGATAAAATCATTGAAGTCTTTTTCAGAACTAAGATCCAAATCTACAATATCTGAAGTATCTGCTAGCTTAATATATGCTTGTGCTAGATACTGATTAATTCGATCTTTTTCATCTTTTACATTTGGTTTTCTACTTTTGCCATTGATTTCAGGGGTTTGCACTTGAACAAATACAACTTTCTTTTCCTTGTGTTTGGCTTTATTATTAGCCCAAACACTTATTCTTCCTACTAAGGATTCAATTTGCACACTATTGTCTTGTTTAAATGCTTTTAATTCAATTACTTGATCGGATGAAAATTCTTTGGTGCATTTAATCTTTATCTCATATTTGTTTAACGCAATTTTCTTTTGTCCTTTAATAGGAATTTTGTTAGGGTTAAAAGTAAAATAATCAGACTTGGAAAACTCTAGATAATCTGCTTCATCCTTTATTTCCGCAAAAAAAGTAATACTCACTTCCTGATCTTTAATAATAGACATCCAAGGGGTATAGTATTCTGTAGCAATCTCTTTACCACTTTTTTTATCTTTCACGGTTCTCCATGGTATAGTAAATGGTTTATACTGTCTTACCAATTCATTGTACATATTGATATCCGGTTTAAAAGATCCATCATATTTGTTATGGCTAGTATTCCCAGCAACCTTTGTGGTGTAAGATGTATCTGTATATTGGTAAGCCACGACATCGGTGAAGCGATTATCATTAAATAATTTTGTATCGCCTTCTCTAATCCAATCAAACCCAAACTCACCTTTCCAATCTTTTTTAGGACGGAAATTAACAATTAATTTAATAGATTGTATCAAAGGGGCGGATTTAGGAATGTTATAAGTTACTCCCTTTTCTTTTCCCTTTTCTGAAATCCATCTTAAAGCACGGGTAATAATATTTTCATGAGAATACATATTATGACTCTCATGAGAAATTTTATTGTAAGTACCTTTAACAATTCTTGTTTTACTCATCGTTAGTTGGCTTTGGAATTTTCACCACTGTTATTTTGAACCTCATTTTGCGCATGTTTATTTACAGAGGCATTTGAGCTAATGGTCATGTCTTTTTCGCTTATCTCTGTTCTTTCTTTTTTCGTTTCACTATGCACATCCCCATCAATCACTTCCATGAGTTTCCCTGTAATAAACATACTGGCATCCCCTACAACAGAAGTCATTTTCATGCCTCCTACAGATTGGGTAGCATTCAATCCAACGGTCTGGCTTCTGTTCATGCCTATACTGTCTGTTTGATTAGAACCAACAGTAGTAGTCATATTTTCGGCAACATTAATGTTCATATTTTTACAATTCAAAGTCATCGTTTCCGGAGCAGTAATATTAATATTACTTCCTGTAGTATCTAGATGTATTTCATTTCCGGATTTATCTGTGATGATGATGCTTTCATCTTCTGTGAAAACAACCCTGTGTCCGCTTCTTGTTTGGATGGATTTTACTCTGTTGTCGGCTCCTCCACCAAGTCCCACTTGTCCATGGAACATACCGCCCATCACGAAAGGTCTGTCAGGATGATTGTGCACGAAGCCTACCATTACTTGGTCGCCAACTTCTGGGATGGCTACATAACCTCTGTTTTGGGTTACTTGGGCTGTTCCACGAGCATCAGGACTCATCATTCTAATGAAGTTGGTGGTATCATGAAGCTGCCAATCGAATCTTACTGTAATTCTTCCTTGTCCTTGAGGATCGGTATTAGAAATAACTGTAGCGATTTGTGGTTGAGCA
>JAEWOR010000046.1 GCA_023399595.1 Bacteroidota bacterium
CTGCTTAAAGTGTTTTCTACAATCTTCTTCGGTTCCAAAATTCGCCGTAAAACTGAAAATATTCATCTGTAATAATTTGAATTACACAAATATACAAATTATTAGGCAATCTTACGGATATTCATAATAATTTAAATAAAAAATTAAAAGTATCTGGAATTGCAATTTTCTTTAATTCATATGTTTCACTAATGTCAATAACAATGTTTTCAATTGATTTATTAATAGTTTCTAATTTTTGTAAATGTTTTAATTGAAAATCATAAATATGGTCGGTTTTGGTATTAAATTTTGATATTGCTTCAAGCTCACCAACTAAAATTCCATATCTAAATATTTTCTTCTCTCTTTCTGTCAAAATATTTTATTATTAGGTAGGTTAGGTAATATTACCGCTAACGGAAAAAGTATTGGCGAAGTGCGGGAATTCGAAGGACTGAAAGTTCAAGAACGACCAAACGTAGCCAATATTTTTTCAATGGAACTAAATTAATAAAAAAATGTGGAATTGGAAAATATTGGCGACTAAATATTACAAATAGTTCAATTTAGCCTTAAACCCCGCATTTTGCCAATACAATGTTAGCCGTAGTTTTTATTCTTTCATTACTTCACTCCAAATTTTTAAATATTCAAGCAATGTTGAATCATCATTTAGGGTTAAATGCATTATTCCTGGAACACCAAAAAAAGTTTCAGACCTTAAATTGTCTTGACCAATACAAAATGATTTGATTACATCAATTACAATATAATTTTCCCAAGAATCTAATAGTACAAATTTATTTTCACGATAAAATCGAATATATTTACCCAATAAATATGAAAATTTTTGTTCATCAGTTATATTTCTATATATGTCACTTGAAAAATAATTAGTGAGATTATAAATTGACATTTTACTTTCAAAATCAATTTCTTTAAAGTAGGTTGATAATGATTTTGATTTGATTTCAGAATGTCCTGTTTCAAATTTGTTGATAATTACATCATCGTCTAAATTTAATTGCTTAACGAGTTTTTTACAAATTGTTTTGAAAGTATTTGCAATCTCAAATTCATTAACAAAAAACGTATGAATTACAATTGAACTTTCATTCATTTTATATGATATTGGTGGATTAAGTATAAATCCATAAATCAAATTTAAATAATCAATTTTTAAGTTATCAAAAACACGAAATTTGATAAATTCTTTTTGACTTAAAGTCGTAATTTTTGTTTCAATATATTTCTTTTTCACGGTTTTTCATAAAATTACGGCTAACGAAAAAGGCTTTGCGAAGTGCGGGAATTCGAAGAACGAAAAGTTCAAGAATTCACAAACGTAGCAAATGGCTTTTTCAGATTGTTAAATTAATAAAAAATGCAATATGAAAAGCCAATTTGCGGATAAATATGTAAAATAGTTCAACTTAGATTTATCCCCGCATTTTGCAAAACCTATGTTAGCTGTAGTTTTTTTAAAATTAAAATTATTTTTCTTTAATGTAAATATTATTGTAATCTAGAATTTTAATAAGCTTATTATTTCTAAATTGAAAAACTTTCAAAGATTGTTTGTTTTTTACAATTGAATCTCCAATTTCAAAAAAACCGGATTCCCATTCAGGAGGGACAGTCGTATTATCTTTTGGTAAATTTGTTCCTTCTAGAGTCAAAGCATTATGTCCTCTTCTATCTCTATAAATTTTCTTAATATGAAAAGAGTATTCTTTGTCTTTTCTAATATCTAAATAGATTTCTTTATTCGTTCTTTTATCTGTTATATTTTCTATAAAAAAATATCCAAAGAAAATCATTAAAGGTAGAAAACACATACTTAGTAAAAATATGATTGCCTTTTTATTCATATATATTTAAATTTCTTTCTAGCAGTATGTTTGGGAAAATTACAGCTAACGGAAAAAGTATTGCCGAAGAAGCGGGATTTTTATAACGGAAATTTCAAAAGAATCACTTCCCGAAGCAAAAATTTTTCCCTTTTTCAAACTTACAAATTTCTTTGAAAAAGGGAAAATTTTTTGCGACTATTTTCCCAAAACACCCAAAGAATTCCTTCAACCCCGCTTTTTTGGCAATACTATGTTGTGCGACGTTTTTTTATACGAAACAATTTGGAATTTCTTTTTCAATTAACTCAATTTCTTTTTTGGAAATTGCTATATCTTCAGAATTTTTTACAAAATCGAACTGACCATATTTTGAGATATATTCAAATTCATAAAGTCCAGGATAATTTGATAATACTTTTTTAGCAATTTCTTTAAAAAACTTTACTTTTTCAATATGGCTAATTGAATTGTCGCTAAAAATCTCGTGTTTAATTACTATTTCAGCCATTATTTTACAACGTTATCTATTTTTAAATTTGCGATTGAAACATATCCTGATTTATATTTTCCAAGTAATATATTTCCATTATAAATGTATAAATTGTCTCCGCCTACTTGTGACCATTGAAGACCTAAATCTGATAATTTTTCTAATAAATTTCTTTGAATATTGTCTTTTTGATAAGTTTCAGTATAAGGAAATGAAATTTTAATGTCATTCGCATCAAGAATAACCAAAGAATTTTTTATATTTTTTTCGGTTATGCTTTTAAACGCAAGTTGCTGTTCAGAAGGCATTGAACTTCCTATTTTTTCAAAATCAAATTCATATAGGAATAGTTTTCTACGATTTTGTATATTTTCAATATTCGTAAATATTTTTAAGGGGTCAACATCGTTCCACTCATTTTTGGAATCATTTATCCTATTGTCAAAGTCGACAAAAATCTTATTAAAAGTTACTGTTTGAGTTTTAGTCAGAAAATTCCTTGCGTCATAATTTTTTCCAATCAAAAAATTAGTTGAATTTTTTTGAGAAAATAAAAATCCTGAAATTAATGTTAGAATTAAAAAAATAATGTTTTTTTTCATACGGTCTGTTTAAAATGTCGCACAACGAAAAAGTATTGGCGAAGTGCGGGCTTAATTTGAACGAAAGTTCAAGTTCAGACCAATCGTAGCCAATATTTTTTCAATGGAACTAAGTTACTCAAAAATGTGGAATTGGAAAATATTGGCGGCTAAAAAAGTGGATTAGTTCAACTTATAGTTTAAACCCGCATTTTGCCAATACACTGTTGTCTGCAGTTTTTTTAATCATAGTAACTATTCCATTCTTTTACAGCTTTTATTTTCCCATTTTCAAAGACTATTATGAAATTCTGCACGGTAGTCATTTCATATTTACCATTTGGATTTCCTAAAATCTGAGCTTTTAAAGTATCATTTTTAATTTCTGTAAAATAGATATAGTCAAGTGGACCATGAAAATTTTTCACTTCGTTTGGCATTAATAATTTGTAATCATTATCATTTCTCCAATTTGATTTAGAATATTTCTTCGATAATTTTTTTAGATTTTTTGGCTTTTGAAAGTCACTTAATGAAATAAAATTTTTATAAACTCCATTATATTTGTAAACTTTCGGAATTATTTTGGTTCCAGAAGCATTACTACCAAATTCTTCTAAAAATGGTGTAAGATTTTTACTATTTTCAGTTATTCTATTGTAGGCAAGTTCATATTTTTCAACATTAATTTTAGTTGTTGAACATGAAATCATAAATAGAAAAATTAATAAAAAAAATACTTTCATTCTTTAGAACACCGCTTTTGGAAAATTGCAGACAACGGAAAAAGTATTGGCGAAGTGCGGGCTTTCGAAGAACTAAATGTTCAAGAACGACCAAACGTAGCGAATGCTTTTTAACTTCTGCTAACTTACAAAAAAAATGCAGAATTGAAAAGCATGAGCGGATTATTTTTTCTGCTTTTCAATTTTGCACTTTCCCCCGCATTTTGCCAATACAATGTTAGCAGAAGTTTTTATTTACCATTCTGATTTTTCAATGGATTCTAATAGTTCTCGTTTAGAATATCCAATACGATTTAATTCTTCCTTGTCAAATTCTTTTTGAATTTTCTTTATAAAATCATCATAAATAGGATCATAATTAATTAGCAAAGCTTTATAAACATATTTTTTATTCGCTGGAGGCCAATATGGCTTATTTATATATGTGTCATTTTGTTCAATATATTTTAGCATTGTTAATGCGTTTTCGTTTTTATAAGCAGCAACAGCTCTTGAAAAATATAGAATATCATCAAAAATATTTTCCTTTGGAGAAAGTTTTCCTTTTATATTTTTATTAAAATAATTTTCTAAAAGTGAATAGAATTTTTTATTTGGAAATTTTTCAATACTTCTGAAAATCCATATTTGACAATTTTCCTTTTTTAAATTTTCTTCAAAAATTTTGTAAAGTAAACTTATGTCATCATTTTTTTTGAATTTACTCAAAGCATAACAAGCCGAAAGTTGTTCTCCACAATTTTTTCCTTTTTTTTCTGCCCTATGTTTAATTAAATTATAGTATTTTTGGTTTGGTTCAATATCTTGAATCATCCAAGCTGAAATATCTAAATATGGATGATCTAACAAAACTTTTCCAACTAAATTCTTCTTTTGAATAGGAGATAAACCATATTTATCGTGAGCTTTTCTTATCATCAAATCAGAAACTTGTTTATAATCTAATACATCATCATAAACCCACAATTTAACTCTTGCTGTATCTGATAAATGTCCTACTAATAAATCAAAATATTCAGGTTCTTGTCTATTAACTATAGTTATGTAAGCAACAACTCTTAATAAAGGGTTTTCACTATTCATTAACTTTATTAATTCATCTTTTGTGGCATTTTTTTTGAAGAAAACTTCTTGCTATTGTGTCTTTTGATGGAAGTGATTTTTCTTTTGAAAGACTTTCTAAAGAAGGTTGTAATTCTTTCCTAAAATCGGAAATATTATAAGTGTATTTATTTTTTTTGCAAGAAATAATGAAAATTGAGAATATTAATATTTGTAGTATAGTTTTCATAAAATTTCTGCTAACGGAAAAAGTATTTGCGAAGGGCGGGCTAAATTGGACGAAAGGTTCAATTTCGACCGAACGAAGCAAATTGCTTTTTCAGATTACCAAATTACAAAAAAAGTAATATGAAAAGCAAGTTGCG
>JAEWOR010000017.1 GCA_023399595.1 Bacteroidota bacterium
CTGCTTAAAGTGTTTTCTACAATCTTCTTCGGTTCCAAAATTCGCCGTAAAACTGAAAATATTCATCTGTAATAATTTGAATTACACAAATATACAAATTATTAGGCAATCTTACGGATATTCATATAAATTTTTGTTAATTTTAGAAGATTATTAAAAAAAACTAAATAATCATGACTAAAAATATACTCGGATTAGACTTAGGTACCAACTCGATTGGTTGGGCTTTGGTTCAGCAAGATTTTGAAAAAAAACAAGGTGAAATACTTGGAATGGGATCTCGAATTATTCCAATGTCACAGGATATATTAGGAGAGTTTGGTAGAGGAAATTCTATTTCTCAAACAGCGGAACGTACAGGTTATCGTGGTGTTCGTCGTTTGCGCGAGCGCCATTTACTTCGTCGTGAACGTTTACATCGCACTTTAAATATTTTAGGTTTTTTACCAAAGCATTTTGCCAATGAAATTGATTTTACCAAGCGATTTGGAAAGTTTATCAATCAGGCCGAACCTAAACTTCCATATCAAAATGGTGATTTTCTCTTTAAAAAGTCTTTTCTTGAAATGTTGGAAGATTTTAAAAGCAATCAACCTGAATTTTTAAAAGACAAAAACGGAAATGATTGTTTGGTTCCTTATGATTGGACGATTTATTACTTGCGTAAGAAAGCCTTATCGCAAAAGATTGAAAAGGAAGAATTAGCATGGTTAATTCTAAACTTTAATCAAAAACGTGGTTATTATCAATTAAGAGGTGAAGAAGAGGAAGAAAATCCAAATAAGAAAATCGAGTTTCATTCTTTAAAAATTGTTGAAGTTATTGCGGATGAAGAAGTAAACAAAAAAGGAGAAATTTGGTATTCTCTTCATTTAGAGAATGGCTGGATTTACCGTAGGTCAAGTAAAATATCGTTGCATGATTGGAAAGATAAAGTTCGAGATTTTATTGTAACTACAGATATTAATGATGATGGAACTGAGAAATTAGATAAAGAAGGTCAAGTAAAACGCAGTTTTCGTGCGCCGAGTGCTGATGATTGGACTTTATTAAAGAAGAAAACAGAGCAAGATATCGATAATTCCAATAAAACAGTTGGAACTTACATTTACGAAAAACTATTACTCAATCCAAAACAAAAAATTAAAGGAAAGTTAGTTCGTACGATTGAACGTAAGTTTTATAAAGAGGAGCTCAATCAAATTCTTAGAAAACAACAAGAATTTCATTCAGAATTACAAAACGAAGAATTGTTGCAAGATTGTGTACGTGAATTGTACAAACACAACGAACAGCACCAGCAAATGTTGGAATCTAAAGATTTTGTTCATTTGTTTTTAAATGATATCATCTTTTATCAACGTCCTTTAAGAAGTCAAAAATCTTCTATTTCTAATTGTACATTAGAAAAACGTATTTCCAAAGAAGGTGTTGTCTTTCCTATAAAAGTCATTTCGAAATCGAATCCATATTATCAAGAATTTCGTCTGTTGCAATGGTTGCAAAATTTAGAAATTTATAGAAATGAAGATGATGCAAAAGTTACTACTGAATTTATTACTTCTGTAGAAGATAAAGAGGCATTATTTGATTTCTTAAATAGTAAAAAGGAAGTTGAGCAGAAGCATGTTATCGAATTTTTATTGAAACAAAAAAGCAACAATAACAAACTTCCAAAAGGAGAAGCGGAAAAATATCGATGGAATTATGTGCAGGATAAAAAATATCCGATGAATGAAACGAGATATTTAATTCAATCCAAGTTAGATAAAGTAGAAAATGTTCCAAATGATTTTCTTTCGTTTGAAAATGAAATGGCTTTGTGGCATATTATCTATTCCGTGAATGATAAAATGGAGTATGAAAAAGCAATCAAAAAATTTGCACTAAAACATCAATTAGACGAAGCAAGTTTTGTGGAATCGTTTAAGAAATTTCCACCGTTTAAATCAGATTATGGAAGTTTTTCTGAAAAAGCCATTAAAAAATTATTGCCTTTGATGCGATTTGGGAAAAATTGGAATTTTGATTGTATATCTGCTGAGTCTAAAGAACGAATTGATAAAATATTGACGGGAGAATATGACGAAAAAATTAAAGATAGAGTTCGCGAAAAGGCCGAACAGTTTAATTTAACAACAGAAAATAATTTTCAAAATCTCCCGCTTTGGTTGGCTCAGTATGTTGTGTATGGTCGTCATTCTGAAAGCGAGATTACAGGAAAATGGAATTATGTTTCTGATTTAGAAAATTATCTAAAAGAATTTAAACAGCATTCGCTTCGTAATCCTATTGTAGAGCAAGTTATTACTGAAACCTTGCGTGTTGTAAAAGATATTTGGCAACAATACGGAAAAGGTGCACAAGATTTCTTTTCAGAAATTCATGTTGAATTAGGTCGTGAAATGAAAAATACTGCTGATGAACGTAAACGCTTAACTAATGTAGTTACCGAAAATGAAAACACCAATTTGCGTATTAAAGCATTGTTGGCGGAATTAGCCTTGGATTCAACTATAGAAAATGTGCGCCCATATTCGCCGATGCAACAGGATATTTTAAAAATTTATGAAGAAGGTGTCTTAAGTTCCGAAGAAAATATAGAAGATGATATTTTAAAAATTAGTAAAACAGCGCAACCAACAAAATCAGAATTAATTCGCTATAAACTTTGGCTAGAGCAAAAATATCAATCGCCTTATACAGGGCAAATGATTCCGTTAAATAAGCTGTTTACACCTGAGTATGAAATCGAACATGTAATTCCTCAAAGTCGTTATTTTGATGACAGTTTAAGTAATAAGATTATTTGCGAATCGGCAGTAAATAAGTTGAAAGACCATCAACTCGGTTTTGAGTTTATCAAAAATCATCATGGACAGACAGTTGAGTTGGGTAATGGAAAATCAGTTCGTGTTTTAGAAGCTGAAGCCTATGAAAGCTTTGTAAAAAAGAATTACGATAAAAACAGAGGTAAGCGTAATAAACTCCTGTTAGAAGATATTCCGGAGAAAATGATAGAACGCCAACTGAATGACACGCGTTATATCAGCAAATACATCAGTCAATTACTTTCGAATATTGTTCGTGATGTTACGCCAGATTCAAAAGATGATGGGATAAATTCGATTAATGTATTACCTGGAAATGGTAAAATTACGACGCGCCTAAAACAAGATTGGGGCTTAAATGACGTTTGGAACGAATTGATTTTGCCACGTTTTGAGCGAATGAACGAAATTACACAAACTCATGATTACACAAATTGGAATGAAAATCACCAGAAGTTTTTACCAACCGTTCCTATAGAATTATCAAAAGGTTTTTCAAAAAAGCGTATTGATCACAGACATCACGCTATGGATGCTTTGGTGATTGCTTGTGCAACGCGCGATCATATTAATTTATTAAATAATGAATCGGCAAAATCCCAAACCAAAAGATATGATCTGAATCGAAAGCTTCGTATTTACGAAAAAATAACATATAAGGATCAAAAAACAGGAGAACAAATAACTCGTGAAGTTCCAAAAGATTTCTTAAAACCTTGGACTCAATTTACAATAGAAGCAAAAAATGCATTAGAAAATATTGTAGTGAGCTTTAAACAGAACACACGGGTTATTAATAAAGCAACTAACTATTACGAAAGTTATAAAGACGAAAACGGGAATTTACGTTTAGATAAAAATGGAAAGCCTAAAAAGGATTTTGTAGAACAAAAAGGTATGAATTGGGTGGTTAGAAAACCATTGCATAAAGAAACCGTTTCTGGGCAAGTACATTTAGACCGAGTGAAGGTTGCGAAAGGTAAAATTCTTTCTGCTACGCGTAAATCTTTAGATACAACATTTAATGAAAAGACAATTCAATCCATTACCGATACTGGAATTCAGAAAATATTATTGAATTATTTAAAAGCCAAAGGAAGTCCTGAAGTTGCTTTTTCTCACGAAGGAATAGAAGAAATGAATAAAAATATTTCTATTTATAATGAAGGTAAAAATCATCAACCTATTCTTAAAGTGCGCGTTTTTGAACAAGGAAGTAAATTTACTTTAGGTGAAACGGGTAATAAAATTAAGAAGTTTGTAGAAGCGGCAAAAGGAACGAATCTATTTTTCGGCGTTTATGAAGATAAAGCAGGTAAACGCAGTTACGATACTATTCCTTTAAATTTAGTGATAGAACGTCAAAAACAAGGACTTTCGCCAGTTCCAGAAACCAATGATAAAGGAAATCGATTATTATTTCACTTATCACCTAATGATTTGGTTGTTATACCTAAAGATGGTGATATAAATAGTAAAGATGTTTACAAAGTGGTGAGCTTTACAGGAGGGCGCTTATATGTAATACCACATTTTGTATCTACTGTAATTGTAAATAAAATTGAATATACTCAATTGAATAAAATTGAACTGACTAAAGAGAAAGATTTGATTAAAAAAATAGAATTTGATAGATTAGGTAATTTAATTTCTAAATCATCAAAACTTGAAGAATTATTTTCCAGAAGTCGAATCTAAAAAAGCCATAGATACAAATATTTTAGTTTATGCTTTTCAGAATGATAATTTGGGACTAAAAAATAAGTCTATTGATTTATTTATGAATGAAAATCTAGTAGTATCTCATTTTGTATTAATTAAATTTATACACGTTATACATACAATTTCTAAAATGGATAAACGTGAAACTTTGAAACTTATAATAGAATCTTTAGGGATAATAAGAACAAATTATTGTTATATGGAAACTTATAATCTAGCTTATTTTATTGTGAAACGATATAGAATTTCTCTTAAGGATTCGATTATAATTGCCGATGTCATCTTGAGTGATTGTACAATTTTATATTCAAGAGATATGCAACATAATCAAATATTTGAAAAAAAAACAAGAATAATTAATCCATTTATTTAACCATGATCACCCGCTCCATCTACATCGGCAATCCAGCCTATCTCAAACTCAAAGATGAGCAGATGCATATTTTGTGTCCCCAAACCAAGGAAACAAAAGGGAAAGTTCCTGTGGAGGATTTGGGATTGCTCATGTTGGATCATTTTCAGATTACGGTTTCGCACCAACTCATTCAGAAAATGATGGGCAATAATGTGGTGGTCATTAGTTGCGACGCACATCATTTGCCACACGGCATTATGTTGCCTTTGTATGGACATTCCGAACATTCAGACCGCGTAAAAGACCAATTAGAAGCTAGCGAACCGCTGAAAAAGCAACTCTGGAAACAAACCGTAGAATGCAAAATTGAAAATCAAACTGAAATCCTAAAAAGATTAGGAAATTATTTCGAGCCCATGTTGGAGTACAAAAATAATGTAAAAAGTGGCGATAGCACCAATATGGAAGGCATTGCGGCACAACATTATTGGAAATACCTTATCAGTCACGATTTTTTACGACAGCGCTTTGGCGATTCTCCCAATCAGTTTTTCAATTTCGGATATGCGGTGTTGAGGTCAATGGTCGCACGAGCCATTGTAGAAACGGGTTTGCTGCCCGTTTTGGGAATCTTTCACAAAAACAAATACAATCCGTATTGTTTGGCAGATGATATCATGGAGCCATATCGCCCTTTTGTCGATTTATTGGTGATGCAATGGTTGGATAAAAACCCAGAAACTGAGGATTTGACTAAAGAATTTAAAGCCCATGTTCTTCAAATTGCAACCATGGATGTGCAAATTGATGACAAGAAAAGACCGCTGATGGTGGCTTTAAAAACAAGCGTTTCTTCTTTGTATAAATGTTACACGGGAGAAAAAAGAGTAATTTCCTATCCAGAATTGCCATGACTATTTTTGCTACTTGGGCGTGCCCCTTTGTTTCTCCAACGCTTAAACCTTATAGGTTTTGGAAACCTATAAGGTTTTCCCCAGCACCAAAACAAAGGGTCGATCTACGTGCAGTCGCTGTGTTCGGCTCGTCGGCTGCGCTTCGCTCTGCCGCCTCACCTCACACGAGCTCCAACAATGCACTTCGCCCTCACGCGAAAGACTGTGTAAAACACCATTTTCACCATGAATTCCGAACGATTTAACGCTTATCGAATTATGTGGGTTTTAGTTTTATACGATTTACCAACCGACACCAAAGCCAATATGCGAGCCGCCAATCGCTTCCGAAAAGGATTGATTGATGACGGTTTCTCATTGTTTCAGTTTTCCATGTATGTTCGTCATTGTCCCAGTCGGGAAAACGCTGAAGTTCATATCAAAAGAGTAAAACTCATGCTTCCCAAAGCCGGGAAAGTAGCCATTATGTGCATAACCGATAAGCAATTTGGAGACATCGAAATTTTCTTTGCCAGAAGCAAAGA
This sequence comes from Bacteroidota bacterium, assembly GCA_023399595.1. Classification (GTDB taxonomy): domain Bacteria; phylum Bacteroidota; class Bacteroidia; order Flavobacteriales; family Weeksellaceae; genus Chryseobacterium. The sequence goes on from JAEWOR010000017.1 coordinate 6,347, forward strand.
AGAACCACCACCCACTTTTCAACAACTCGAATTATTTTAATTTTTCGAATCCTAAAAACACCAAAAAACCACCTATAAACACTGGTTTTTACCTTTTGAGGTTGTGTTGTATTTTAAAGCAACTCAAAAAATGAAATCCTGGAAGGGAATGCTGCGGACGGGATTCAGTGAAATGCAAAAGCAAAAGTATAGGCTGAACTAAAGCCATTCAAAAAATCTTTAAAATTGTAAATGATTAAGGGAATAAATCCCATTTTTAAAATCCTATAAAACAAATAAACCTTCTGAAAAACAGAAGGTTAATCATTGAGGTTGTGTCGTATCTCAAAGATACTGAAAAATGAAAGCAATTCACAACATGGAGCCATACAACACCAAGGCATGACAGGTTGTGTCGTATCTCAAAGAAACTCAAAAAATGAAATCCTTGAAGGGAATGCTGCGAATGGGATTCAGCGAAATACAATGGAAAAAGTATAAGCTGCGCTAATGCAATTCACAATATTTTTTTGAATAGCACTTTTATATATTTTCATTCAAACAATGTTGTTAAAATAGCATTGTTTTAAAGTATTGAACCCTCCTTGGTGGGAGGGTTTTTCTTTTTTAGGCAAAAAAAGTTTAGATTTTAAAATCTAAACTTTTATGATAATATTTTAGTTTGTTCCTGTTCTTTTAGGCTCTTGTGGTTGAGGCCATTTTTGTCCTTCTGGTAAAATTCTCTTCTGTCTGCTAACCAAGTTAGGCTCTTCAGAAGCCATATAAGTCATAATTGCAGTTGTAATTATAGAGTTTTTAATTTCATCAAACATTATTTTATCGTAAGTATCTTTATTGGTATGCCAGGTATATCCTGAATATCCCCAATTTGTTGCGCCCATATAAAAAGATGGAATTCCTGCGGAAGTAAAAGAAGAGTGATCTGAACCTCCACCACTTGGCATTCCTGGGAAATCTGTTTTCATTTCATCTTTAGTTTTTTTCGGTAATGCGCTAAACCATTTTCCTAGAAAATCATAAGATTCTATAAAACCTTGTCCGTTAATGAAATTGGTTCTTCCCGTGCCAGTATCATTATTGAAAACCACTTGAGTTTGAGAAACAATTTGAGGATTATCTTTTACAAAAGCTCGGGAACCGTTTAAGCCTTGCTCTTCGCTTCCCCAAAGTCCGATAAGAATAGTTCTTTTATTGTCAGGATAGTATTTTTTAAGGATTCTTGCTACTTCCATCATGATGACAACTCCCGTTCCGTTGTCGGTAGCTCCTTGTGCGCCATCCCAAGAATCTAGGTGCGCAGAAAGAATTACATATTCATTTGGTTTTTCCTTTCCTGGAATGGTTGCAATGGTGTTGAAAGATTTTGCCGTTCCTAAATTTTTAGATTGAGCGTTCACTTTTATCTTTGGTGACTTTCCGTTTAAAGCAAGTCTGTACAGCATTCCATAGTCTTCTAATGAAATATCAATCATTGGAATGTTCTTGGTTTTTGCACCAAAAATTCTGTTGGCTCCCATAATTCCCGTCCAGTTCGATATAGCAATTCCAGCGGCACCCGCTTTTTCTAAGGCCACAGGTAGGGTAGAAGTGGTATAACCTGTATTAGCAATTAGTTTATTAAAATCTTGCGTGTCTTGAGCTCGTTGCTTTTTTAGAAGTTCATAATTTTCGGGAAGGGCATATTCTTTAATTTGATAATCTGGCCTGCCAGAACGTTGGTATTGAGCCATTAAAACAAATTTTCCTTTTATTGTTTTCATCCAGTTTGCAAATTCCTCTTTGTTTTGAATGTTCGGAAGAATAACAACTTCCGCTTCAATAGTTTTTTTTGTGGCAGGTGACCAAGCTAACTGTTGAGATTCTAAGCTTTTAACTCTAGGGAACGTCATTTCTACCTGTGTAATTCCTCTTTGCCAAGAAGCCCATTCTCCGAATTGTTGTTTTTGAGCATCAATTCCCCAAGATTTGAATTTTTCTATCGTCCAGTCATTCGATTGCTCCATTGCGGGTGAACCTACCAAACGTGGACCAATAACGTCTAAAAGTTCAAAAGCTAAATTTTCTGCTTGTGAATTGGTATTTACTTCATTTACGATGTTTTGTACAACAGGATCTAATTTTTCAGTAATAGATTTTTGCTGTGCAAAAACGAGTTGAGAGGACACCATTAAGGCTGTAAAAGTCATTTTCATGCTTATCTTCATACTTTTTTCTTTTAAACATTTTAAAGCTTACAAGTTACTGATTAAAAATGAGCTTACAAATCCGTTACAAAGGTTTTAATGTTTAATAATTAAGTAATTTTGGGTATAGATTAACTTATGAAAATTTGCAGTGCCACTAGATTTTGAAATTTTAAAAAAAGGAGAAGCTTATCCTTACCATTTACTTTTACTTGCAGACGAAACTGTAGATGCTATTCATCGGTATTTATTGGATTCGATTGTTTATTTGGTGAAAAATAAAAATCAAGAAATAGGAGTTTTTTGCTTGTATCAACTAGATGAAAATACCATCGAATTAAAAAATATTGCCGTTGCTGAAGCTTTTCAGAGTAAAGGTTTGGGCTCTTTGATTATTGATTATATTAAAGGAGCTTGTGGAGAAAATTATAAAATTTTAGTGGTGGGAACAGCGGATTCTGGTCATCGTCAAATCCAATTTTATAAGAATAATGGCTTTGTTGAGTTTGATATAAAAAAAAATTTTTTCATCGATAATTATGAAGAACCTATTTTTGAGAATGGTGTACAACTTAAGGATATGTTAATGCTGAAATATGAATTATAAATTAACCCGTAGTGCATTTAGGCAATACTAATTTTTAAATTGTTAATATTTCTGTTGTTTTGTTTATTAATGAGTTGTATCACAGTTAGAGCGGTTATTTTAGCTAATATTCTTGTTTTAAATCCT
>JAEWOR010000059.1 GCA_023399595.1 Bacteroidota bacterium
AACGGAAAAAGTATTTGCGAAGGGCGGGCTAAATAGAACGAAAAGTTCAATTTCGACCGAACGAAGCAAATTGCTTTTTCAGATTGTTAAATTACAAAAAAATACAATATGAAAAGCAAGTTGCGACTAAAAGCAACTGGTAGTTCTATTATAAATTCAACCCCGCCTTTTGCAAATACTATGTTATAGGCAGTGCTTTTAATACACTACTGGTTCCATTCCCATTTTTTCTCTAATGTAATTTACTTTTCTTGTTCCACTTTCATTTTCTTGTAAATCTTCTGGCGCAAATGTGATTTCATTCGTATTGGTATCATAAATGAAAAATTCCTGCTTTTCGTAGTCATAACACATTGCTTTTTTATCAATAAAATTTCTAATTTCTGCACTGCTAATTGCAGGAACAATAATTTTTCCTGTAAAGTCAATTATTCCGTGTTTTACTAATTTATTTTCTTTTACGATAATAAAATTAACTCCTGAATCATAATTTTCAATTGTTGTTTCGCTTAATTCTCCAAAATTAAGATAGTTACCATTAATATTGAGTAAATCATAATTGAAGGGTAAAATTAGATTATTTTCAAAATCTACAAGACCATATTTCTGTTTGTCACAAGAAACACATAAATATTTTTTGTTACTTGACGAAATGTCATTGTAGCTAAATGGGAAAACTATTTCATTTTGTGTATTTATGATTCCAAGTTTATGATTTTTGCAAACTAAAACTGTATTTCCACAAAAGTAATCTGCAATCCCGAGAATTGAATTATTTTTCATCCAAAATTCCCCATTCTCTAGTTTGTAATCTGCAATATTGTCGTATTCAAAAGGAATTACAATTTTGTGTGAGGAATCAACATAACCCCATTTGTTATTTTTCTTAACAGCAAGCAAACCTTCGGAAAATCTTATCATTGCATAATCATAAATAAGAGGAATTACAGTTTCACCGTTTTTATTAACTGCTCCATAAACTCCGTCAACAGAAACAACTGCCAAATTTGTTTCTTCGTCAAAAAATGCAACTTGTTCCCAATCGGTTGGATATTTACCTGTGTTATCAAAATAGGTAAATAAGTCATCATCAATATCTTTTGGCTCAATTATATTCACTTTGAAAATATTTCGGATAATTTTTTTGCTGTCTTTTCTGAATTATCATAAGAATAAGCCGAATATGAGCCATAGTGAGGAATTGCAAAAATTGTTCTTTTGCCTAATTTTCCTGTTTTTATATTACTTCCAATAGCAGTTATATCATCAACTGAACAATTTTTCAAGTTGCTATTTGAACTCGTTAAAAATAAAATGTTCTTTGGGTTTATTATTTCAATAATTTCTTTTGTTTTTTCAATACAATATTTTTTAATTTCAGAATTTACACTCGCAATATCTTTCTCTTTTACTGTATTAAAATAAAACATATTCATCATCATGGAGTCTTCTAAAATATTCAAATCATTTTTTTCATTGAATATTCTTTTTAATCTGTCTCGCAAAACATCGCTACCTTTTAATTTTCCTTCAATTTCCCATTTCGGTTTCTCAAAAAGTGTATTCTCTCCATAAAAGAGTGTTTCAGAAGTCCTTCTATCAATATTCTTCTCTGATAAAACTTCTGAATAGGTTTTTCCTCCCCCTGGATTAATGCCAATAATCAATAATTTTGGATTGTAAAATATTGGAGTTTGAAATACATAAAAATCTAAATTTGTTTTCAGTGCAAACTGATGGCAATCGTTAGAAACAGATTCTAACCATTCATTTTTTCTTTTTTCAAAATTTTCCATATCATTTCAATCTTTTCCAATCGTGTTGTCCACCTTTTAAACATCCATTTGACCTCGGAGATTTATCGGTTTGAATGTGTGTTGAACATTTCTTGCATAAATAATCTGTGTTTCCAACTTCTCCAAGTCTATTCCAATCGTGTTGACCACCACTTGGACAACCATTTGACCTTGGACTTGCTGTGTTTTTGAGTAAAGTTTCACATTTTTTACATTGATACCAATCTAATGACATAATTAATTATTTTTTAAATTATTTGACAAACTTAAGTATTGATTCGGTCAAACTATGACGGTTTGTTTTTTAGCATTGCCTATAACGGAAAAAGTATTGGCGAAGTGCGGGCGAAATTGAACTGAAAGTTCAGTTTCAACCAAACGAAGCAAATGCTTTTTCCATGAAACAAACCTAACTAAAAAATGTGAAATGGAAAAATAGCGGAGGCAAAATATTACAAATAGTTCAACTTAAACTTTAACCCCGCATTTTGCCAATACAATGTTATATGCAGTGCAAATTTTCCATAAAGTTTGGAATATGCAGGAGTAGCGGAGGGAAATTTATTCTTTTTTTGGCGGAGGGGAAAAGAGGGAAGGGAAAAGCTCTTTTGTAATCTTTGGTTTTGCGTTGGGTGAAGCGGATTGCAAATGTGCTTTTGCCTTTGCGGTGGGCTTTTCTGTTTGTTTTGTGAGTAAGGATGGAAGAAATAAAAAGTAGGATAGGAGTTTTACAAATTAGGATGCAAGTTTTATAAATCAGGACGTGAGTTTTAAGAATAAGGATAGGAGTTTTATACTTGAGGATGCGAGTTTTATAAAACAGGACGGTAGTTTTATAGTGCAGGATGCAAGTTTTATAAATGAGGACGGAAGTTTTAAGAATAAGGATGTGAGTTTTACAAATACGGGCGGTAGTTTTATAAAAATGGAAAAGAGTTGGATATTTTGCTGTTCCAACTCTTTTTTTATTAGTTTGATTTTTTAGAATTAAGGTTTAGTGAACTTGATTCCGCTGACTTGTTTGTACTGCGATGATGTTGCTCCAAAGATGGCTTTTACATATTTTTTGACATCGGAAGCTATATCTACCAAGCCTGTGCTTTCTGCATAAAGTACATTGTCTCTTGAAATTCTTGCGTTGCTGTATGCTACTTCTGCATTAATGACATTGGTATTTGCTGTTTGAAGATTTGCATGAAATGCTGTGAGCGAAGCGATGGTAAGTTCTGTTTCGTTTGGTGTGTATGTTGGAATAGATGCGGCTAAATCTATAAATGCAGAGAAGTTTTCTGTAAGACTGTCGTAACTCTGTCGGGAAACGGAAACGGTATTCTGTGTTGTTCCGCCTTCGGTTGGTGGGTTTTCAGTTGTGTTACCTGCTCTTCTGCCTTGTAGTTTGTTATTGATGGTTTTGGCATCTGCAATAGTTTGGTCTGTTGCATCTGTAACGGAAAGAAAGTTGAAGATTTTTGTTGCCAAAGATTTGAGAGGTTCAAATGCTAATTGACGGTCTCCTGTAACGGTATCGAAAATATTTTTTGCTGTGGCTACGTTGGAGATTTCTGTTTGTGCGGTTGTGTATAAAGTGTTTAGCGATGGGATTTGCAATGCTATTTTGGGCGGATTATAGGTGGTTCCGTAAGCAGTGCAATAGGTAATTAAATCTTGAAAGTTCGCTACATTTTTTGCGTGTCCTACTTCTGATGTTGATGGCATTATATTTTGTTTTTGGGGTTTATAATCTTTATTTTATAGGATAAATAATTTCCTCCATTTGGTGATAGTATTTCTACCGATTAAGAAATGTCTTGACAGCTCACTATTATTGAGATTGTTGTTTTTCTGATATTCCAGTATTTTTATAATATCAGATTTGCTATAAGAACGATGCTTTTGGTTGAAAGCTTCGGTTTCTTTATCAGGGTATTCAAATATTTTTTTGTTTAGTTCTAAAATGTCAATGGTAGATAATTCAGGTTTTTCTAAGAAGACTTTACATTCTTCCTTTTTGTGAGGATATTTTTTATTCAAAATATCAACATAAATTTGGTCGTAATTGGGCTGAATTTGCTTCATTTCATATATTCTTTAAAATGAATTGACGACTTTGTACTCAGGTGTTTGGTACTGAAAGAAGTATATGTTACGCAGTTCGACTCCTAAAAAATATTCTGTAACAGTAATGTCTATTACATTATCTTCATCAAAAATGAAGGAGACTTCATCCCAAAACAAGAACCATCTGTATTTTCTGAAAAACCAAATTTCGTTATCTGATTCTTTTAATGGATTTTTCCATTTTTTAGATATTTGCTCTTTTGTCTGATTAAGATGCTTATCAACTAATGTTTTGAGTTTCCATATTTGCTTATCCATTTGTACAAAGTGGTTTTGGGAATTCTATATCTTTCTATAACTTGGTTTTTGGTCATTTCTCCTGAGGAAATCTGTTCCAGAATAAAATCTATCACTTCTTTGGTATAAATGTTTTTTCGAAACTGGGGAAGCTTGGTTTTGGTATTTTCCAATTTTGGTGCTGTTGCTGATGGCGGTGCATACAATATCAAATGTTGGGAGTACATCCTGAAAAAATCGTATTCTAAAAGCTTACTCCATTTTAATAATACTTCTGTATCCAAACTTTTACATTGGTACATTTCCTTAATTTTTTCTTCGGAACATTTCATGAAATTACAGATGCGGGATATTTCTATCCCGCTTTCTGTAACTCTTTTTTCAATCATTTGTCCTATATGGATGTCTTTGAACTTCAAAATTCAGCTTATTATTCAGTTGGAAATGCCATAATAGAAGTTTCTCCCCAACCTCCCAATCCAAGCCATGTGGCATTTGGATTATAGTGTCCGTTTCCTGCTAATTCGGCACCATTGGTCACTAAATAATAAGTTTTACTGGAGCTGGAAGTGTTTTCAATTATTGTAGAGCCTTTTGCTAAACCATATCTTAGATTATATAAACCACCTATGACAGCGCCGAAGGTTGCATCTGCAGTAAAAAAATAAGTGTTATCCGTATTTTTTTCAGCCCATCTGAATTTTGCATAAAACCCATCCGAAGGTGTTGCTTCTGAATTTGTGGCTAAGGTTAGATTTGTTCTAACAACCCATTTACCTGGTTCCAATGTCAGATACCTACCAACATAGTTTAAAGTATTGGTAAATATTCTTCCACTATATGTAACATCATTTATGCTGAGAACCACAGATGCTCTTTTTTTCCAAGAAGCATTTCCTAGATTGTTCGTTTTTAATCTATAATAGTTTCCTTCCGTACCGTCTTTTAAACGGAAGCCCAAATTAGGCTGGCTTTTAATATCAACATATGTAGAAGGAGTATTGATTCCAATTCCTAAAAACCCATTGTTATCTATTTTTACATCATTACTTTGTGCTGTAGAAGTTGGGGATGTGGATGTATTGTCTTTTCCTCCATCAATTAATAGAGAACCTGTAGGATAAGCAGTGTTGATTCCTACCTGAGAGTTAGCCAATGTGCTAAGCAAACAAAAAATAAAAACTTTTCTTAATTTATACATTGTTACGTGTTTTATTTAGTTAGCAGGATAAGCGATAATAGAATTTTCAGCCCATGAGGAAGATGCAATTGATACCCAATTTCCTGAATAGGGAAGTGCACCAACGATGTCTGAATCATTCATAAAAAGATAATAGATTTTATTGGCAGTAGTACTATTGGTTATTAAGGTTGTACCACTTGCTAATCCATAAGATGATGTAAGAACGCCTGAATTCAAATTACCAATACCTCCACTATAGGTATAACTTGGCTGTGTGGTACTCCAAGCCAATCTTGCCCACACTCCTTGGTTGTTGGCAGCACTTGGACTTGGGTTTGCTTGTAATAGTATATTTGTGAAAATTAACCATCTTCCCGGAGGTAAAGTAATAGATGTTCCTGTATATCCAGTTGTACCAACAGCACCTGAGAAACCTGTACTAGACCAATCAGCTACAATTGGAGACTGAGTAGGTTTCCATGTTCCATAGCCATTTGCATCCGAGGTAAGAACATAACCTTCTCCTTGATTACCATCATCCAAATGAAACGCAGGCGAAGTACCAGAAACAATTTCTAATTTTCTTGTTGGTGTAACTGTTCCAATACCGACATTTCCTGCGGACGTTACAACCAAATCGTTTGCTTGTTGTGTAGTTGTTGGAGTGCCAGAAGTAGGATTGTCTTTCGCGCCATCTATATGGAATGTTGCTAATGGATTTTGGGTATTGATACCTACTTGAGAAAATGCAAATGCTGAGCTTAGTAAAGCTCCAAAAAGGATTATATTTTTTTTCATTTTTGATTAATTTAAAATTTGTAAAAAAGAAAAGGAGATGTTTAATATATCTCCTTTTCCAAGAGTTGATATATGATGAATTTGTGTTTAAGTAGCAGGAGGAGGACGTATAAAGAATGAAAAATCAGATGCCGTTTTTAATATGATATTATTATTAAAGGTTCTGACGAAGTATTTGTCGTGAACGGGAATATTGCTTCCGAAAAAATCTCTTGTTAAATGTACTATAAACTTATTTCCATTAGAGAAAGAAGCAATTATCGAAGTTTGAAATTTGGTAAAAAAAGTTTGATTTTGGTTTTCATTTTTTGAATAAAAATATTTCTTGGTATTAGTTTCCTTTTTTACAGAATATAGAATTCTTTGTTTAGCTTTACTCTTTTTGCTTGAGGTTATCTGATTTTTTGACGAGGGGTTCTTTATATAAGCAATTTGTATATCATAAGATTGCTGTAAGTTTGTAATGATTGTACCTTTTACTACATATACATGAGTTTCTGAAACTACTTTTTGGTTTTGAGAAACTAAAGTGTTTTCTGAAATGAATAAAGAAGCACTGTCTTTACTGTAAATTTGAGCTGATGCGGAGAAAGGAAAAAAAAGACATAAAAGCAGAGGAATGAAAAGATATATCTTTCCCTGTTTGCTTTTTATGTCTTCTATTTTCATCATTTGTCTTTTGAAGTAGTCCTACTTAGACTATTTTGTAACCTAATGATTTATTAATCTGTGTTTTTCTAAATCAAATATGGGAATATGATGTCTTTTCGAGACAAAACTATTTTCGAAAAGCTAGAGAGAAAGATTTTACTTTAATTTATAGAGACTTAATTTGTAGTTATTTACAGATTTGTTACTTCAAGAGTTTTTATTTACATTTGCAAACAGAAGTAGTCTAAGTAGGACTACTTTTATTATGTTAAATTCGTTGAACATTAACCATTTAAAATCAACGAAATGACATTCGAGTTCTTTTTACCAGAAAATGGTACACAAAAAAATATTCATCTGAAACTTACCGATACGCTTCACAATAAAATGTATACTTTTCGTACACATTTAAGGATTTCGGCGAATGACTGGGACAAAGAAAAACAGCGTCCTACAAACATATATCTGAAAAAGAATAAAAAACTAAATGCTAAACTGGATAATGTAAAAAAAGAACTTGCGGAACATATTCGTGAAAAGCGTACCGAGAAAAAGCAAATCAGGCAAAGAATAATGTCAAAGGAAATTAAAGAGATTTGTTCTGGTAATAAAACTACACTTCCAGAAAACTCGCTTTTACACTATATGCAATGGTATATCACCACAAAAAAAGAAATCATCTGCAATTCCACTTACAAAAGGTATAAAGTTTTTTACCATTTATTGGAACGTTTTGAAGGTTTTTTATGCAAGAAGCTTTACATTGAAGAAGTAAATTCTGATTTCATTCGGGATTTTATGGTTTTTGGAAAAGAGGAAGAATACAGTGAAAATACAATCTATCGAACCATTCATTTTGTAAAAACTATTCTCAATTTTGCTGAACGAAAAGGAATCCGAACTTGTGTAAGAGAATTGGAACTTCGCAGGGAAAAGCAAAACAAACATATTGTAACACTTACCGAAATCGAAATCGCAAAAATTGTACAAACCGATGTTCCGCAAGAATTACAGACCGCAAAAGACTGGCTTTTGATTAGTTGCTATACAGGACAACGTTTTTCTGATTTTATACATTTTGACATCCAAAAATTAAATTCGATAAAAGGTAAATCTTGCCTATTTTTTGTGCAACAGAAAACAAAAAAAGAAATGGTTTTGCCTTTGCATCCAAAAGTATTGGAACTGATTAATCAGAATGGTGAAAGTTTTCCGCCATGTTTAGACAACCACCTATACAATGAACAGTTAAAACAAATCGGGCAATATGCTGGTATTAATGAAATAATAAAGGCAAGAAAACGCATTGGTTTTAGAACCAAAGATGTTGAAGTTCAGAAATGTGAAGTATTGACCAGTCACATTGGACGAAGAAGTTTTGCAACCAACTTTTATGGAAAAATTCCAACTCCTTTATTAATGGAAGCTACTGGACATAGTACAGAACAGATGTTTTTACGGTACATTAATCCTAATAATGATGAGCGGATTCTTGCTTTGGGAAATTATTTTGAGAGGGTGTATGAGGAAAGGGTGGCAGTGTGAGGAATCTGAATTGTGAATTTTTAATTCTTTTATGTGAGAAGTAGAAAAGCGGTGAAAAATCAGCTCTTTTGCAAATGTGCTGATGTGCGTTGGCAAAAAAGGTGCTGGAAAAAAGAATAAATTTTGTGTTGGGAAATGGTTTGGTTTCATCGTTTAAATATTTAGTGTTTTTTGTTTGTGTTCGTTTTTATGAGCAATCTTGAAATCGCATTGCATATAACGTCCGGCGGCTTTGCGAAGTGCGGAAAATCGAAGCTGAAATCTTCAACTTTTACAAATCGTAGCAAAACCACTTTTGTTTTGACTAATTTACAAAAATTGTCTAAAACAAAATGGATTTTGC
>JAEWOR010000001.1 GCA_023399595.1 Bacteroidota bacterium
CAGTTATCAAAAATAATTCAAATAAAGAAGTGGAATATGAATCGTTAAATATTGATACTCCACATTCAATCTTCGTTAAAAAAAATGCTAATAAGCAAGATTATTTTCTTAATCTTTTTAAAAGAGAAAAGAACTTTTCCATTTACAGAGGTATATTTGAAGATACTACACTTGGTACTGGTTTAGTATCAACTGTAAATTCATTATGTATATTTCATGAAAACTCACTTTTAAGGAGAAACACATATTTATTTTTAGGAATTACAGATGATGAATATAATTTATTTGTAATTCCAGTTGGAGCTGACAATATCTTCTTTGACTTACATGAAGATTTTGCTTTTACGAGTGAAAATGTCAGAAAATTTAAACTTGGTTTGAAATATGAAGATGCTTCAGGAAGTATAAACAGTACAACCTATTATCCAAGTTCTGATATATTTGTGTATAGTATAGATGATTTATTCTTTTTCTCAAAAGAGTTTTCCGATTATCAAAATTATTTTAATGAGTTTGCGAATGCAAAGGTGGAATTTAGACCATTAATGAATCAAAGTGCTAAATTCCACTTTGATCACGATAATAATCCAAGTACGCCTCCAATATTGAAGGATATATATAATTTTAATCCTGTAACCTCAATCCCTAGTTCAATTAATTTTTATAATGGTGAATTTGGATTTGACTGGTTGAGAATTGGAGATAATGGAGAACCTGCTTATGGAGATAATGGAGTAATTGATGAGGGTTATGAGAGAAGGTCCACTAATGACAATGACACAAAGCATACAGAGTATAAGGATTATCACGAAGCGTACAAATTTTTAAAAAGAAAATATTATTCTCTACCAACGCAAAAGTTAGATATTCAATATTATGCTCCATACTTGAGTCTTTTTGGCCAACAATATAATAATAGATCAAGCAACATTCCCAAACCTCCATTTGAAGCAACCTTAAGAGTTTTAGTTGAAATTGATCAAGGAGTTGGGAAAATGGAATTTGATTTTGACCCAGTCTTTTTTGCATTGGATAAAAATATTTTGACAGATAAGAACCCTACATATGTATCAGGTACATCAGGTAATATTGAAAAGAAGGAAAGTATTGATAAAACTATAAAAATAACATGTTTAAAGAGTTTTGCCGAATCAAAACTTATTAAAATTTGGGCATATTCTTCAGGACTAACAGAAAAGAAACTAGCGGGTTTGATTTATGTAGCAAAAAATGATAATGTTCAAAAACAAAAAATTGTTTTAATTAAATGCAAAACAAAGATAGATACAATTGAAGAAACTGGGTTTTATATGAGTGATGAAATTATAAATCTGAAAAATACAATATATCAAAATAGTTTAGATTTTACTGTTGTCGAGGGGGTTGTAATTGATTTAACTACAGATGTGAATTTTAAACAATCAAAAGTTGGTGGATCTCCAATAACCAAAAATTTTGTTCATAAGGATGGGGGGATTTTAACATATAAGGATAATACTAGTACAGGACAACAATTACATGATTATTTAAAAACAAAATTCTTTACTATTACAGCCAATCAGATTTATTTAGATTATTTTTTAGTTTTTGCTTTTGATGTTAAAAACACATATGAAGAACTTGTTGGTGGAACAATACAATTTAATAACTATACTTTAGGTGAAGTTGAGGCTATTGCAAAAAAAAATGTAGTATTATATAAACCGCTAGGGAATACAACTAGTATTCCGAGAGATTTAACTACTTTAAATCATGAATTCATGCACGGACTTGGGTTATACCATACACATAGAGAAACAGATTCAGCTGGAAACCTAGTAACAATATCAGAAAATGAAAAGAAATACACTTTTGCTCATGCTTTTAACCCTATTCCTCCTAACCCTTTAAATGCTACAGATAATGTAATGAGTTATAATTCTAATGCAATTACTCTTTGGTGGTGGCAGAGAAAAATATTAAAATTATAAATATGAAAAAATACGTTCTTCTTACAGTGTTGTTATTATTATTTACTAAATGTTCATCACAAAAAAATAAAAAAATGGAAATTTTTGATTTAAATGAGTTTGCACAAAAAAATGATTTATTGAAAGAAAAAATTATTATTAAAGATAATATTATTGAAAAATTAGGAAAAGATGACGAAATGTTCTATAAGTTAAAAACAAATAGACTTGACCCATTTAATGATAAAATTTATTACTTCAAAAATTTGAATATTAAAAGTGAAGGAAAATACTTTTATGATGTACCAACTTTATATAAAGAATATGATAATAATGGTCATTTAATAAAAGAAATTGATTTCAATTTAGAAAGGAGTTTTTCAATTGATGATCTCAGTATTAAAATGAAAAATGAATTTCAAATAGATTTGTTAAAAAATATTGAAAATAAAGGCGTTTCTATCACTAGAACTCCAAATGGAAATAGTTGCTATGCAGTTGTGGCTAAAAATTATTATGGAAATGGATTACATCGAAGTATTTGTATAGATGTTGATAATGGAAATATTTTATATGATCAGAAAATTAATTATCGAAAATAATATGAGAATATTTATCGTTTTTTTTTTTGAGTTTATCTTACAAATTATTATCATAAAATTTCACAGACCTCCTCAATTCTACTAAAATAAAAAAAATGAAATAAGAATTTGAAGAATAAAAATTAAAAATTCATTCTGTAAAAAAAGAATTCACCATTTCTAATCAATAATTTTTTTATAAAAATTATTGATGAAAATATATAACTTACGTTTTACATAATACCAAATCTAAATATGCCTCCACAAAATTTAATATATTATCCCTCTATAACAGATATAATAAAACCAGATGATTTACCAGATTTTTTATCTTATATAAAAACTGGTTTGGAAGCTGTATTGAGCAAAGTTTACTACAAGGACTATTATTTTTCAAAAAATATTTCAGGAAGTGAAGCATTTTATAGTTTAAGTATCGTAAGTAAAACAAAACTTGCATTGGAAGTTCCTGGTACTGGAATATCTTTAGTGCTAAATCCAGATTTTCAAGACGGAGATGTATCATCATTTCCTATTACATTATTTTGGCATTGGGAAGTATTAAGATTTGTAAAATATTTTAAAGCAAATCAATTTTCATTTTCAGTTCAAGATTTATTCGATTTAGGGCTTATGATTTTTGATGTTTCAGAGTCTAGTGCATTAAGAATAGCGACTGATTTGCTCATAGTACCAAATACATCTCAATCTAATTTTCAGCAATTAGTGGAAGATATTAATGTTTTATATGGAAGTAATATTATCATTGATGATTATTCAAGTAATAAATATCAATTATTAATCACACAAGTAAATAATCTTAATCAAGGTGTTTTTCCAACAATTTTTGGTCTTTATATTTTATCTTCGAGTAATATCAGTCAGGCAAAACAAAAATTAAACTTATTCTATTCGGCTTTTGTACCAGATGATTTTGAAAGTTTTGTTAGAGATTTAATAATACCAAAAATTCGTGCTACATTAACCTTAACAGCGGCTATTGAATTTCCAGCAAATATTCTTAAGCCAGTTGATGCAAACGGGGTTGAAATACAAAATACAAAAACTAAATTTTTATTCGCAACTGCGGATTTTTATGCTGATACAGAAACAGGTGTAGGATATCAAATGGAATTAGCTGGATCTTTAGTTCCAACTTACGCAAGTATAGGAAACTCAGGGTTGATTCTTCAAATTGTAAGTTTAAAAGTTGATCTAAGTAAAACCTCTAACATTTTAGAGGCAGATTTGGATGGAAGGGCAAGTGATTTCATGGGCGTTTATGCCAGAGCAATTTCAGTAACATTTCCTCCAAAATGGTTTCAAGATGATAACACACAACCTGGAAATACTTCCACAACATTAAGATTAGGGGGATATGATTTATTAGTTGGAACTGGAGGGGTATCCGGGACTATTATGTTAGAATCAGTTCCTATAGCAACTCCAGGAACTTCCTTTGAATACTTTAATGATAAATTCAACTTTAATTATCCAATTAGTATCTATGTAAAAGATGCAGGTTCAGAAGAGGTAAAAGAACAAGTTATTAATAATTATCAGGAGCTAAAAGATATTCTTCAGCAGCTTAACAATGGTTCAAATACACCTTATCCTTTTAAATTTCCAATTTCATTAACTCCAATTGGACAAGCCAATCCTATTGTTTTTACTAATGCCGCAGCCTATCAAGCATATTTAGGAAGTTTAAATAATAATATTTTATGGAAAAGAATTGGTTCTCAAAGTGGATTTAAAGTTGGTTTTAAATCATTTGACATTACCTTTAAGCAAAATACTGTTGTTTCTTCCAATATTGCTGGAAGTCTTTTTATTCCAAAGTTTACAGATTCTAGTGGCAACCCAGCACAAATTGATGTACTGGGACATATTGATGCCAATGGTGATTTTCTACTTACAGCATCTGCAGTTCCTCCATTTGATCCTAAAATCACATGGCCAAATGTATTCACCTTACACCTAAAATCTGTAGAGTTAGGAAAAGAAGGAGATAAATTTTTCATTGGTGCTTCCGCAGACGTTGAATTTCTGGGATATTTAGGGACAGTATTGAAAGGACAAACATTAAGTATCTCGACTTTACGAATATATAGTGATGGACATATAGATTTCCGTGTGAACGGAGGTAATTTGATTTTGCCACAGCCAATAAAAATACCGTTAGGACCAGTAGAAGTTTCTGTTACAGCAATTCATTTTGGTTCGCACGAAAGAGTAAGAAAAGGAGTTTTAAGAAAATACAATTATTTTGGGTTTGACGGAGGAGTAAGTATAGGAATCGCAGGTGTTGATGCTCGTGGAGATGGAATTAATTACTATTATACTGTAGATGATGATGAAAATGCAGGCAAAGACCACGATGCATATCTTCATATTCAAACCATACATGTAGATATGGTAATTCCTGCAAATTCAAGTGATCCAAGTGTTGCCATTAAAGGATGGTTATCCATTCCTGAACCTGGCGAATTCCAAGAATATATGGGAGGAGTCAGTCTAAAAGTCAAAAATCCTCGTATTGCAGGAGGAGTAGACATGCGTTTAGCTCCTAAATATCCAGCATTCTTACTTGATGCCAATATTGAACTTCCAAATCCAATTGCTCTAGGTCCAGTTTCTCTTTATGGGTTCAGGGGGTTACTTGGTTATAGATATGTTGCAGAAAAAGAAGCAATTGGAATGACTTCTCAAAATACTTGGTATCAATATTATACAGCACCACAAAGAGGAGTTAATGTAAGAAAATTCAATAGACCAGATAAAACCTCTCACTATAGTTTTCCATTCTCATTGGGGGTTGGTGCTATTATTGGTGATACAATGGCTGCTGGTACAATCATTTCAGCAAATGCAATGTTACTATTATCATTACCTTCCATGGTGATGATTGATGCTAGAATGAAGTTACTTTCTTCAAGAGTAAAATTTACTGATGATCCACCATTCTTTGCATTTATTATTTTTGGTGACAATTCTTTAGAATTTGGGTTTGGTGCAGATTACAAATTCCCAGAAGATACTGGAGATATTGTTAAACTTTATGCGGAAATTCAGGCAGGATTCTTTTTCAATAATCAGTCTGCATGGTATATTAATTTTGGTACACAACAAAACCCAATAACTGCAAAAGTTTTAAAAGATCTTTTTACTTTGAAAGCATACTTAATGATTTCAGGGAAAGGAATACAAGCGGGTGCAAGAGGTGAGTTTAGGTTTGATAGAAAATTTGGACCTATTGGAGTATTTGTACTAGCATATCTTGAACTTGGAGGTAAAATAAGCTTTAAAAAACCTCAAATGGGTGCTTATTTAGAAGCAGGCTTAGCAATAGATGTGGATGTTAAAATCATCAGAATCTATATTGCGGTGACTATTCTTTTAGCAGTTGAATCTCCACGCCCTTTCTTAATTTATGGCGCCTTCATAATTGAATTTAAATTGAAGATTTTATTCTTCAAAATAAAATTCAAAGCAAAACTTGAATTGAAATGGGAGTTTAATAAAGATGTAGATAGAACACCAATCAATCCATTTGCAGATTCATTAGGTGGAAATTCATTAATGGCAAAAACCATTTCAGACGAGGCTGACGGTCTTGTAAAAGGAGTGAGTATGCTCACTAATGAAACTTTTGATTTAATGAGAATTTCTCCTAGTGCTGCAAGTTCTTTGGATCCAGCAACTATACATCACGTTCTTCCATTGGATACTTATATAGATATTAAATCAACAAAAGGTTTATTACCAACTATAGCAACCAATAGTGTAATTGGTGGATTTAATAATCCAGCTGCTAATAGTACTGATTTAATTCCACCTGATAAAGTAATGAAAGGATTGGAGTTTAGACAGGTTAAACATCAATATACATTAGAGACTATTGAATTAAAAGCTCATAATGGTAGTGGATGGACAGATTATGATCCGTTTAAAGCAATTGAACCTAGTAATTTATTACTGAACAATCTTAAAGTAGGGCAATGGCAGAAAAAAGATAATCAGTATAATGCCATTCGTATTTTGGGAATGACTCCTTTTTCTTACACAGAACAAGGTAATCCAGGATGGTTTATCCCTGAACAATATGGAATTTTGCCATCTACATTATTTTGTGTGAGTCAAACAATAGAAAATTCTGTTTCAGATTTCTTAGAAAAACCATTACATACATTGTATTATGCATCAAGTTCAAACTTTTTCCATAGTAAAGGTGCTTCTTATCAAATTTCAGGAGATGTACAATACACGGTAAATGCGGATGGAAGCATTTCGATGACTGGAGACTCAGCTGAAGTAACAAATGAATCAAATATTCATGGTTTCCTAAAATCTCTACAGTTTCCAAATCATTCTACGTTAACCATTATGTTACCTGCTCCATCAGTTAATATTGAATTAAAACTAAGTACATTTAGTACAGGAGTAACTATTAGTTTTTATAACCCTATCATTGATGATAATTCATCTTCAATAGTTTATGAACTTTATTATCAGGAATATGTTGGCAAGGATAATTTGAATGCACCATTCATTTTAGATGGAATACCCGTGCAAAAAGGTATAACAAAGATCATTTTAAAACCTGATTTTACTGGTGTTGCTAGTATCAATTTAATATTGACACAAATGGCTGTATTAATGAATGAGGGGTATCAAATTGCTCTACAACAAGGAGGAGGTATAGTAAGCGACGTTCAACCAAGTAATCCAAGTTTATATCATGAATTAGAGCAAGAACTAAACAAATTACAATTAATTGGATGTGAGGGTGTCAGTAAAAACAAATATGAAGAAGCATGTTATTTATATCCACAGTTACTATCTATTTATAATAATAATTTTAATAAGCCTTTTAGGCTAGGTATTTATTCGACAGATGAAGAGTTAGAGTTCT
Source organism: Bacteroidota bacterium (assembly GCA_023399595.1). Lineage (GTDB taxonomy): Bacteria > Bacteroidota > Bacteroidia > Flavobacteriales > Weeksellaceae > Chryseobacterium. The sequence goes on from JAEWOR010000001.1 coordinate 7,446, forward strand.
ATGTTGAATTTATTCAAAATAATTTTAGTGAATACGAAAATGCACTAAATATTTTAAATTCGTCAAACATTCCAGAATCAATTTATGAATATAATAGGGAGCATTATACGAGGTTATTAGAGAGATTAAATGAATCAATTTCTGCTGGGAATCCGAATCAAATAGTAATTGAATTTGAAAATTTGAAAATTAAGCTTCAACAAATTTTAAATCAACTAAAGGATTGGAATATGTGTAGTGATCAAAATCTATGCAACCTTAGTGACTACCTAAAATTCCAAGAATTCTATGATCAAAATAATAATTTTTCACCTTTATTAAATGAACTAAATCAATATATAAGTAATAATTCTCAATATTATTACTTAACGGATTATTTGGTAAGACAAATTAATACAATTACATTAATTATTAATAGCAGTACTTATTTTGAAAATACACTAAGCTATACTAAAGCATGCCAAGAAATTGTTGAAATTATCTTAAACTTAGGAAACTGTAGTAGTGAAAAGAAATGCTTTACAATGTTCCATGAAGTTAAATGGATAAGTGTTGAAGATTATGAATACAATATTAATATTCCTGGTCAAGCAGCAATAACTTCAGATACTCAAGCTGCAGTTGATGCTTTAACAAAATCTATTCAACCTATTTGGAGACCAGATACAGCATATTTTATTAAATTCAAATTAAAAGATAATGTTGATAATGGTCAAAATCATAAATTTTATGAGTATGCATACGCATTCCGTACAGGAGGACCATTAGGATTCTTTCACTTGGATAAGGATGCTACATATGGAGAAATTCCTGTTGAAAATTCATCAAATGTATTGGAAGATACAATAGGTGTTATTAGGGATGCAAACTGGAATATTATAGATGATGAACTTACTCCACATCCAGATTTGTATCCACATACTTCATTGAGGGCATATATCGATTATCAAAGATCTTATCCAAATGCGGATGGTAATATTGTAAACGCTAAGCCATTGTTTTATGACGATATTACTACCAAAATATCTTTATATTTCACTTCAAGCTATGTTTCCAAACTTTTAGATGGATGGGATCCATATAATGGAATGGATAAATTGGGTGGTACAATGAAAATAATTATTAAAGACCCAGTAGAGGGAATTGAAATAATAAATCCTCCAAGATTGGATGCTACTCAGCAAACTATTGAAACCTCTGCTGTTGATATTCCTCAAACTATAGAGGATTGGGCTCAAGATAATAATCCTGCTATCCCAAGTGTTCTTAATCAGTATTTTAATATGTTAAACAGTGGAGCCAATTGTACAGGGATTATAACTTTGGTAAAACCAAAATCTTTCTATAGAATTATTACTCCAAAAAGGTTGAAACCACAAAAATTATATACGGCACAGGTTTTAAATTTCTATTGGGGGAAAAACCAAGTTGATGTATCACAAATTACGACAGATATTAAGGAGAAATATGCAAAAGAAGTACATAAATTTGTGTTCCAAACATCTAGATATAAGGACTTTCGAGATCAAATATTTAGTTTCTACATTCCATATGTAAATGAAAACGGTGAAAATAAAACCAAGCAAGCAATTTTTACTATTGCGAATGTAATTGATTCAGAAAGAGTAAAAGCAGCTTTTGATACTATTTTGGGAACTTCAAATGCTATGAGTGAAGCAATTTCTCTTCAATATCAACATCCATTCGATAGAATAATGCAAGGTCTTTTTGGAATATCTCCATTAGAAGATGCTATTAGCACAGAAATCAATAAAATTGTTGATAAAAAAACAGGATCTATTGTTGCTTTATTAATTAGAAATCCCGAACCATTTAATCATCCTAAGATTCCACTTAATGTGATTAATCGAAATGGAATTAATGCTGGTATGATTGAAATAATGGGGAGCAAAGGATTTGATACAAGTTATCAGATGCTATATTCAAAAGATTATGCGCAGGCAATAATAATGAGGAACGACAAATGGAATGTTGATCAACCTTTTATTTTTTCTTTTCAATATAAAATATGGGATGGTACATCCTATATAAAATCATCTGAAGTTGTTTTGAAAGATATTTCATTAAAATAGACAGTTATGACATTAAATACAAATAATACACAATCAAAATATACTAAATCATCAAGTACCGAAGGTTCCCGAGTACAGTCTAATTGTCTATACATACAGTCTGCTGGTTCGGAAGGGGTAGAAAGTACTCCTGGAATTCATATTAGATGGATTTTGAAAGGAATTTTAGACAAACATTTACCCAAAGGTGACTTTTTTCAAGATGCCCCAGAAGGATTTAATAAACCTGAGGATTACATCTTAATTAGTAGAACAAAATATTCACCTATAATAACCACTCTAGAATTTGGCAAATCAATTCCGAATCTAATTGTAGATAATCAGGCTCTATGGGTATTTGATATTAATGGAAGAATTTTTTATGTTTACTTTAAAAATACTACAAAATATCAACAAGTAAGATCAAGTATTAATCCTCAGAACGATCCTTTTACATTTTTATACCAGTATGGTAATAATATTATTGAAGTTGAGTGTAGAGATATGTTATTTTTTGCGACACAACTTCATAGTTCAGATCGAAGTGGATCAGGATATATTAAAACTGAAATTCTATCTGTCGAATCAAATAACCTCAATTTACCTAAAAATGTAACTTTTAGGAAAAAGATAAGTGATTTTACAGAAAAAATTTATGCAGAAAATGGAAGGAGTATCAGATTTGCTGCTTTTAATTGTTTGCTACTAGCAATTGATTTTGAATTTTATGATGACTTTATTAATAGTAGTGGTTGGGATGAAATTGGGAAATATTCATTGTCAACAGATGATGATGAAGTTATTCACAATCGACTGCACCCAGATTTAATACATGCAAGGTGGGCAAGGTACAATGATGGCGAATATGTAAATGTTGAAAATTATATCCAAAAATGGAATGGAGACCTTAATGATAAAAGAAACTGCATAAAAGACTCTGTTGAGCAATATCTTAAACTAAGTAATGATATCTCTAATCCACTAGCAAATGAGTATTATTATTTAAATGACGATCCAAGTGATCCCAATCCTTTAGAAATATCTAATTTTTCTGTTTTGCAGATGGCTGCATTAGATTTCCATGTTGCAAGAATGTTAGGCTTAGGGATGCTGGATTTTAGTGATGAAGTGCAAAGTGGCGAGAAATATGTTTATGCTGCAAATTATGTTACTATTGCAGATTTGGAAGATGGACAAGGAGTTAATGAAGTAAATCATTTGGCTATTACGTTACCAACTTCAATTTATGATAATAGAAACTGCCTTCCTATTAATTTAAAACAACCTTTACCAGGTATCATTTCTGCTGATCCGACTGCAAATACTTCTCCTAGTATAACCGATGTTGATGGTTATACTCATGATGGTACGGCTAGGTATTTAAGTTTAATGATGGAAGAAGTTGTACCAGATGAACCTGCGGATAGTCCCTTTTATTATTCTCAACAAGAATTTTCAATGGCTGATTTTACATATCCGGTGTATGTTGGAATAGAATATAAAGATGATGGAGCAAATGAGTGGCGAATACCTGAACTTCCTAACGATCCTTCCTATTATAATGTATTATCAGATGGTAGCTTATCTCAGAATGAGACAGTTCCAATTCCATTGCCTGATTTTGGGCATCCTGCATATGTTCATAAAGAAAAAAGAACAGGAAAACACATTTATGGCTCTTATGGTGTGAATTGGTTTTCGCGAGCAATTTCTTCAGATAGAACATGGATGATAGAATCTGTTATTAAGCCCAATAATACCCTTCTACCTCCTTCAAGTGTAAATGCTTTTCTTATTCAGCAAGAGCTTCCATTGCTTTTGACTTCTCAAAATGAACAGGATTTACTTAACCAAATAACGTCAAATGATAAAACATTAGTTAGACTAACTTTTGAATATGATACCGCTCAAGATATGAAAACATATCAGAAAGCTATTAATGGAGTAGTATCAACCGATTTCAGTCCGTTAGCTGATAATGAAGAACTATTTGCAGACGAAGTAGAAATTTTCTTTAGGCCTTCAATGCCTAAACAAGTATTTGGAATGACAAACATTGTATCTGATTTGTCAGGAAATCCATTAGTATCTGTTGTTACAACAAAAGATTTACCATTATCAAGCGCAGGTCAGGTTTCGTCTCCTAATATTCCAGCAAATGAATTTCAAAATTACATTGGAGGAATTTTTAGAATAGGGTATGATGATTATATTATACACAATATTGTTGCAAGCTCAAATCCTAATCACCCAACTTTTCATCTCTTAAAAAAACAGATTAGCACAGCATTTGGACAGAATCTAACAATTCCATTTGATCCTGCCAATTATACAGTACCACCAGCTAATGAATCTTTTATGGTGGTAGAAAATATGCAAAATCCAAGCACATGGGGAAATTCCAACCCACATCCTTTGAAAGTACAAATAGGAAATGCCTGGACAATTCACAATGAAGAAGTTAATATAATGTCTGGACAAGCTCCGGATATAACTGAATATACTTATTTTAGAAAATACAGAGGGATTGTAAATAATAATGTTACAATTAAAAAATATACAGATCAATACACGCCGCAATTTGAAGGTTTGTATGAAATTACATTTGCTGGTTTTACATTAAATAACCATCCTCAGTATTCCAATACAACTGGTTCACCTTCTGTTCAATGGTATAGGGGTAGTGTGAGAATAGCTAAAGAAAGCGATCCAAATGGTGAAAGGAAAACTTTAAAAGTTATTCGAATAGATAATATTGGATCAGGAGACTTAGTAATTTATGCTTTGGATGAGTCTTATGATTCCGATCCATTGCAATCAGGTGTTACTAGAAATTCATCGGTAAATTTTTATCCTGGTTATCGAGTTTATCTTTATGAAAATATTCCTTGTCGTTTAACCGAATCTGATATTCTTCCTCAAATCGATGGCATTCTGGAGAAATATTCAGTTTTTGGATTAAGAAGTTCTGATTTACAGTTTAATAATTATAAATCAAAAATATCTATACCTTCAATAATGTTTGCTAAAAAGCTAGAAGCACCGCAAGTACCTCAAAAACCTCTGGGAGCTAAATATGCTACTAGACCTGATTATTTTGGAAGATCTTCATATGCTTTTACAACAGTCTATCAGCACAAACCATTTAGTGTTACTTTCTTGAGAAGCAACGATGATATATTATTGAGAGCTTTGTATAAACATACAGCGTATGGAACAGATTCTCAGTTTCATCCTGAATTAAACCCCGAACCAAATTCAGTTCAAGACATTAAAAATAAAAATAATGATGAATTTTTTAATGATCGATTACTAGACTTATCTAATGCAGTAATCGATAATAATACTAATCAGTTTAAAATTTATAATAATTATGGACTGCCAATTCCTAATAATGAAGACTTCTTTAAAAGTATAAATAATTTCATTGATGAGCATAATACTTTTTATCAGGAAAATATACAACATAAGCAACCTTCTGATATTACATCTATGAATGATGTTATTATACCAGCACATTCAAATGGAAGTTATGGCGAAGTTAAGTTTTACGATTTTGTAAAACAAACTATACAAAACACTTATGTACCTCTTACTGAAATACCCATTATTTATCAGCATATAAAAGGTGGTACTTATCAGCCTATTCCAAAATCTCAAGTGATAAGAGATAGAAATGGCGTTTTATTGAACCCAACATCTTCTGATTTTGATATGGCACCTATGATGAAAATATTAGGTACCAACCCTCATAAGACTTTATTTGTAGATTACACTTTAGATGGAGCGTCAAAAAGTGTTTATTTCTATGCTGTAAAGGAAACTAATGTTCAGATGATGCAAAGTGAATTAAGTCCCGCTGTTGGTCCAGTAAGAATGGTGAATTCTTTTGCAATAAGAACCCCTGAAATAAAAAATGTATTACCAATTTTAGAAGATCCTATTAATAATGTTACTGCAAAAATGCAAGTTAACATTAATGCTTATGATAAGATACATAATATTAAAAGATTAAAGTTGTATAGAGCTCTAAATATGGCTGATGCTTCAACTACAAGGTCAATGTCATTAGTAAAGACTTTAATTTTAAGTGATGACAATATTAATCTTGACGAAATATGGAGTATCGAAGATAATTTTGCAAATCTTAGTCAAGTCCCATATGGCGACCCACTCTATTACAGAATAACAGTAGAAAGAGAAATTCAATATGCAGAAGCAAATTTTTCTGGACAGCAGGATGTGATTAAAACAGACTATGCACCATCAGAAGCCTCCAAGCTTATGATTACCACGATTACTGAAAATGTTAGTCCAAAATCACCTACATTGGATTTTGTAGGAAGTGAAACACCAGCTGAAATTACCAATGTAATTTTCAAGTGGAGTAAACAAGCATATAAAGCTAAGTATCATCTCTACAAAATGAGTGGGCAGGGAAATTGGACAAAACTTGCAACTGTGCAAAGCAATGATACCAATCTTGCATTACAATTAGCAAGTACTGATTGGGGATCTGGTACATTGCCACTTGTTGATGCTAATGGAGATTCTATTTATCATCACTTTAAAGTATTGACAGAGAATACTGCTGGGCTAATAAGTTCTGAAGAAAACATATTGACTATTGGAAATTCCAATGCATTTTCACTTGAAACTAATCCTATTCTTGGTAGGTATGCTCCGTTCTTCTCAACTTCTCAACTAGTCAAACAAGATAATTTATATCTACCACCGTATTCTATTTATGGGCCAATTAAAAATACCACTAATAATGATCGGTTTGGTGGTGATCCATTAGAAGTTTGGAAACTGATGCAAGATCATTATATTATTCTACCTGAAATTTTATATGATCAAATGCAGAATCCTAATGTTTATAATATAAGAACAAAAAAATTTGGATGCTATTTTTCTTTTAAAAGAGTTTATGCATGGAGTACTGGTTATTTTTTAAAAAACTCAGTAAAAAAGACTAGAAGAGCTGGTGCTAGAGAGTGCATAATTGATTTAGGAAATGATAGCGTTTTTATTGAAAAAAATATAATTCTTTTAAAACAAGCTATTTTATCAGGAAATGATAAAGGTATAGATACAATTAGTTTAATTCGTAATGGTCTAATATCTCATTACACTATTCAACAAATATTAGATCTCTAATACGAATTGTCAGTTAGTATAAATAAAGAATCATCACAACTGTGATGATTTTTTATTTTCTTAGAAAGAAAAAAGACCTCAGTAGGATGGTTATAATACCCTCACAAAACTGGACCAATATTTAAGTTGAAAAAGATTAACTTTAAACAAGTCTAGAATTATGAAAACAGGGAGACGCAAATTCGATTCTGCATTTAAGGCAAAAGTAGCCCTTGAAGCATTAAAAGAGAGAGAAACTCTACAACAATTAGCTCTAAAATATGAGTTACATCCCAATCAAATCTCACAGTGGAAGCAGGAGTTTATAGAAAAATCTGCTCAGGTTTTTGAAAGTAAAGTTCTTAAAGAAAGTAGTGATGAGAGTGTTTCGGAGCTTTATCAAAAAATTGGCAAGCTAGAGATGGAGAAAGAATTTCTAAAAAAAAACTTGAAACGCTTCGGACTATGATAGATATGCGATTATTGGTCGATAAAAACGATCAATTTAGTATTCGAGAGCAGTGTGACCTTTTGGAGATTAATCGTTCAGGATTCTATTATCGAGCTAAAGCAGAGCGTAAAGAGAACTTAGAAGCCATGCAACTTATGGATAAACATATTCTCGAAGAACCCACCGCAGGAGTTATCACGATGCAGAGTATGCTGGAGGAATGTGGTATGAAAATGAGTTATGAAAGAGTCCGTAGGTTGATGCGTAAAGCAGAGATAATGCCTATTTATCCTCGTCGTATGCTTACTCAAAAAGGGGAAAATAAATATATTTATCCCTATTTATTGAGAGGGATGAACATTACCAAGCCCAATGAAGTTTGGCAAATAGACATCACCTACCTACCCATGAAAAACGGATTTATGTATCTCACAGCCATTATTGATGTGTATAGCCGATACATCGTTGGTTGGGGATTGAGTAATAGTTTGGAGGCCTTGGAATCTTTAAAAGTAGTACAACAAGCGGTAGCAACTTATGGAAAACCTGAAATAATCAATTCCGACCAAGGCTCGCAGTTTACCTGTTATGAGTATGTAAACTACCTTAAAAACGAGCGTATAAAAATCTCAATGGATGGTAAAGGAAGAGCTTTGGACAATATTTTTATTGAAAGATTTTGGAGAACTTTAAAATATCAATACATTTACCTCAATCCCAAAGACAATGGTTTAGACCTTTATTTAGGAATTAAACAATGGCTAGAAAAATACCATTATCGTAAACACCAAGGAATAAACAACAAACCCCAAAATAGATACTGCAAAGCAGCTTAATACTCAACTAAGAAACAACTATTTTTGGTCTAGAGAATCGAGGGTAACTTAGGTCCTGCATTTCAAAGATACTTCTTTTATTTGAAAAATGACAATTTAATATGCCCTAATTTTGATACATTCCACAAATGGGGATAAAAAAATAACCAAATCTACTAATGAAATAAAATATTGACTAATTCAAGTATATACAGTAACACCAATCAAATAACTATAATTTACTGTCTAATTTTGAGTGATTTTTTAATTTAACTAAATGTAAGAAACTTCGCAAAATCTGAAAAAATATCAAACTTGTAATAAAAAAATCTGAAATTTAATTTAAATCCTATTTTATATCAATTTATTCGCAATATAAATTCAGTAAATCATTGTTTTCATCACAATGTAAAACTCTGTCTGAATTAAATTTTCAATATTTTTAGCACTAATATCATCCATTTTAGAAGATGTTTTATTTAAAGAGGGAATCTATTCGATAATAGTTTTTCTTATATTTTTTTGCTCAGGGTTTTATACATTTGTGATAATTGATAGTTTACCATTTCAGCGTTGGCAGATAATAGCATATTCACTATAGGCTCAAAGCATTTTAGTTTTATTGCATTTTTATAATCTTTGTACCAATATTGTCGTTTTACATCTCTAGTATCAATAGATAAAATTAAGATACAATTCAATGATGTGTAAGCCCCGAAACTAATTTGGACAAATTGTATTAAATCCTTAAGGAGGATTTTGGGTTATAAGCTTACTAATTTTTCTTGATTATATACTTGTCTTCTTTTTTGGATAGAATAGTTTTTATTTATCTTCTTTTTTCTAAAGTTTGTTCAGATCTTACAAAATATACATCAGCCAGAATCAAGTTGTTTAGGGATTCATGATAACGGCGATTATTGTAGTTATCCACGAACTTTTTCAAGTTTTCAATGAGTTCTTCTGAATGGTGAAAAGAATTGAGTTCCACTACGTTTTTCATCGTTCTATGGTAGCGTTTAATTTTCTATTGAATTTGTGTATGCATTGGTTTTCAGTGGGCTTAATTTATTTTTGAATCGTTTTTAAGGTAGGTTTTTAGCACTTTTGATATGTAACAAGAGTCACTGTTAGGGAGTAGTTTTGGTTTGATTTTCGATTTCAAATTTGCTTTTTCAATGCTGTATTTAAAATTCTCTTCACGTCTTCGGATTTGATCGCTATAGGCTGTAATCGTCCAGAATCGTATTCCGATAGTACCTATAGAATAGTGTCTACTCTTTATTGATGATTTACATAACGATTTTTTGTAAATTTCTAAAAAAAGGACATGGTAACAAAAACTATTTTTAGAAAAATTAAAAAATTACACGATGATTTAGAGTTAAAAATCAATGAAATCAATGATGATGATATGGTGAAAGTCTCAGAAAAGTCTTTGATTCTCATCGATGATTCTATCAGAATATTAAAAGAGATGATTTCAAAATATCATTTTGAAAGTTTGTCTGAAGAAGTTTATTTCTTTAAAAAGTTGAAACCTGAGTTTATTTCCAAATTTATATATTTTTCAGCTATTTTAAATCTTGAATCTCATAAACCAGCAGCTGGTAAAAAGGTTCTAAAGAAGTATTATGAAGCAGAACAAGAGAAACTCAAAAATTTCTACCTATCACAATCTGAATTTTATAGCTATTACAAACGTGATGCATCTTATTTAGATCATAAGATATTTGTTCGTAATTCTTATGATTTGAAAATGAAACTATCATTTGGCTTTTATAATTTTGATGCTACTTTTACCACTTCGCATGATCATTTGATTGCCCGTTTTATTGCCAATCAGCAATTTGACCAGTATTTAAAAAAGCAAATTGAAAATTTAATAGACAATGTGAATGGAAAAGCTATATCTCCATTAGCCTGGTCGGCATCTAAAGTAGGATTAATTGAATTGGTGTATGCATTATATCATATGCGTTGTTTCAATGGAGGAAATATTGAATTGAGTGAGGTGGTCAAATTTGTAGAAAGATCTTTAGATACTAATTTGGGAAATTTTCATAAAACAATTTTCGAAATTAGAAACCGGAAACAAGGGCCTACAAAGTTTTTGCAATTGATTAGTGATAATCTAAATCAGCACTTTATTAACTCTGAAAGCGAGTAGTCGTTTCGTATTTTGAAAAGCCTCATGAATAGTTAGAAATAGTCGGAGGCTTTTTCATTAATTTATAGGATAAAATCTTCATTAAGAACTTTCGTATAAATACACTTATCAAATCCCTTTACTTCGTCCTTCCTTATTTAAACAGAATGCCTCCAACTGCCAAATAATACCTTTGAATGCACTTAGAATACTTTAGAATATAGTTGCTATAACTTCGTCATTTGAACTTTAAATATTCAAATTATGAACGAAGAAATAGAAAACAAACAACCTACTCCCGAACAATTATCAGATATTCTATTGGTATTGGATAAGCAAAAAAACAAAATCCAAGCGGTTACGGGTATAGACGATAATGGAAAATTAAAGACTGCCGATCCTACAAAGGAAAATCAAAGTCAGTTTATGCGTGTAGATAAACACGGAGATCTATTCTCCAATTTCTTCTCCAATTTTTGGAGGCAACTAAAAGATCCCACCAACTTTTCATTTTTCAAAGTTCCTGCCAATGAAGCTATAGATAAAGCAAAAGAAATGCAAAAGCAGGTCGATAATCCAACACCTGAAAGCGAAAAGGAAATGAACAAAAATGAGGTAAAACCTGATTCCGAAAAAGTAAATCAAAATAATATGGAAACAACACAAACAACACCGGAAGTAAGCGAATACCGCTTCAAACCAGAACAGATTGATTGGGAAACAATGAACAATCTTGGATTAGGTAAGGAACGTCTTGAAAAGATGAAGATTTTAGATCCTTTGTTAAGGGGGTATAAAACCAATGAACTTGTACCTGTAAGTGTAAATCTTGGCGGCGCAATTGTCCGCACGGACGCTCGCTTATCTTTACAAACCACACCTGACGGAACTGTAGTAGCAGCGATACACGGTATCAGAAAAGAGCCTAATCTTAATTTTGAGTTTTTCGGACACAAATTTACAGACGAAGACAAGAAAAACTTACTCGAAACAGGCAATATGGGACGTGTAGTTAATCTAACCAATTCCAAAACAAATGAACAAATGCCCTCCATTATCAGTGTGGACAGGCTTACAAATGAATTGACAGCACTAAAGACTGAGTACATCAAAATTCCCAATGAGATTAAAGGTGTGAAATTGAACGATGAGCAAAAGCAAACTTTATTAGAGGGAAAACCATTGAAATTGGACGGAATGATTTCTAAAAAAGGAACAGAGTTTTCTGCAACAGTACAATTCAATGCGGACAAACGTTATGTAGAATTTTTATTTGACAGAAGCAACACCAATCAACAAGCTCAAAATAGCGGACAGGCTAAACAACAGAATCTGCCACAAGAAATCTCGAAAACTTTTAGAGGCAAGGAACTCGACGATGAGCAATACAACAAATTTAAAGCTGGGCAAACAGTTTATTTAGATGGATTGCTAGACAAAAAAGGACAGAAATATCAGGGGTATATCACCCTTAATAAAGAAACTGGCAAAACTGATTTCTCTTTCCAAAACCCTGATAAGCTTAAAACACAAGCTAAACCTACCGAGGCTCATAAAACGCAAACTGCCGTTAATTCGGAGGGGAAAACCAATGAGGCGACTAAAAATATCAACGAGCCTTTGAAATCGGGACAGCAAAGACCGAAAAATGAAAAACAGCAGGAACAACAAGAAAAGCCAAAAGAATCTGCAAAATCTAAAGGTAGAAAAGTGTAAAATATGAAAACAATTATTGCAGAAAAACCAAGCGTAGCAAGAGAAATAGCTGGACTCGTTGGAGCCACTGAAAAGAAAGACGGCTACCTTACGGGAAATGGCTATTTTGTTACCTGGGCATTCGGGCATCTGATAGGATTGGGAATGCCCGAAGATTATGGAATCTCAGGATTTCAAAAAGAAACTTTACCAATATTGCCTAATCCATTTTTACTGACCGTTCGTAAAGTCAAAAAAGACAAAGGTTATGCAACCGACACTGGTGCGTTAAAGCAGTTGAAAATCATAGAGAAACTATTTAATCAAAGTGAAAGCCTTATCGTTGCTACCGATGCAGGTCGTGAAGGAGAATTAATATTTCGATACATTTACGAATATTTGAAATGTCGAAAACCTTTTGAACGCCTTTGGATAAGCTCACTCACTGAAAAAGCCATCAAGCAGGGGTTTGATAATCTGAAAGAAGGAAAGGAATTTGACGGATTGTATCAGGCAGCACAAGGCAGAAGTCGTGCCGACTGGTTGGTTGGCATTAATGCTACACAGGCTTTGAGTATTGCAGCAGGTACTGGTATTTATTCACTCGGAAGAGTGCAAACACCAACTCTTGCTTTAATCTGTAAACGTTATCTGGACAACAAGAATTTCTCCGTTCAGAAATACTGGCAATTACAATTGTTCCACCAAAAGGAACAGATAAATTTTAAAAGTATTTCAACTACCAAATGGCAAGATAAAAAACAGGCAGACGATGCATTAAAATCTATTGAAAGGAATGGCTATACGGCGACAGTTACTGCTGTAGAAAGTAAAAATATAACGGAACAACCTCCTTTGCTTTTTGATTTAACAGGCTTACAGAAAGAAGCTAATAAAAAGCTGAACCTTTCTGCTGAAAAAACACTGACTATTGCCCAAAACTTGTACGAAAGGAAATTCATTACCTATCCACGTACCGGAAGCAAATACATTCCAGAAGATTTATGGGTAGAAATCCCAAACCTTGTAAGAGCATTACAAAACAGAGACGTTTGTAAAACTGCTCTATCCAAAATTAAATGGGGGCGTTTCAATAAACGTATTGTAAATGATTTAAGGGTTACCGATCATCACGGATTATTAATTACGGAAAAAATACCATCTGTTTTGAATGCAGAAGAAAATGCAGTGTACGATATGATTGCTTTTCGTTTGCTCGAAGCCATTTCCGGGGCTTGCATCAAAGAAATAACTGATGTTTCATTGCAAGCGGTACATTACGATTTTACGGCAAAGGGCTGTAAAATTTTAGACGCAGGTTGGCGTGCCATTAAGGGAAGTTTTGCGGAAGATGATACAGAACCAATACAGGATTTGCCTGAATTGAGAAAAGATGACGAACTCAAAATTGCGGAAATGAACGTTTTGGAAAAGAAAACCAAACCGCCTGTGCTTTATACCGAAGCAGGGCTTTTGTCAGCAATGGAAACCGCAGGAAAGGAAATTGAAAACGAGGAAGAACGGAAAGCACTACAAAACATCGGTATTGGTACGCCTGCTACAAGAGCCGCGATAATCGAAACCCTGTTTACTCGTAACTATATCCAAAGAGAAAAGAAATCCTTAATCCCTACCGAAAAAGGATTGCAAGTATATGAATTGGTTAAAGACCAAAAAATTGCTGATGTAACAATGACTGCCGAATGGGAATTAGCCTTGCAGAAAATCGAAAACAACGAAGCCGATGCAAGAGTATTTCAAAGTGAAATGGAAACTTACGCTTCATCTATTACCAATGAATTGTTACAAACTTCTATTGTCCAAAGTAACTTACCCAAATTGATTTGTCCAAAATGCAAAATCCAGCAACTCATTATCCGTGATAAGATTGTCAAATGTCCTGAAACAGATTGTAATTGGGTACAGTTCCGAAATGTATGCAGCGTTCAAATCAGTCTCGCTGACATTGAAAGCCTCATCAATAAAGGAAAAACTTCACTTATCAAAGGAATGAAAAGCAAGGCTGGTAAGAAATTCGATACTTATATAGTATTGAATGAAGATTGCAGCACCTCATTTGAATTTGCTAAAAATAAAAGCTTTAAAAAGTAATGGAAAATATACCAGTCATTAGTGCAATGGAGATCAAAAAACTGATTTATACTATACGTGGCAAACAAGTGATGTTAGATAGTGAGTTGGCGGCATTGTACCAAGTGGAAACAAAGAACCTTAACAAAGCTGTAAAACGAAATTTAGATAGGTTTCCTGAAAAATTCTATTTCCAACTAACCGATGAGGAAAGTGATTTTTTGAGGTTCCAAATTGGAACCTCAAGCGTAGGGCGAGGCGGAAGACGTTATCAGCCCTACGTTTTTACAGAAGCTGGAATTGCGATGCTATCTGCCGTGCTTCGTTCTGAAATTGCTGTGAAAATTAGTATTGAAATAATGGATGCCTTTGTTGAAATGCGACATATACTTGTAAGCAATGCTTCACTGTTTCAGCGTTTGGACAATATCGAACTGAAACAGCTACAATCAGATCAAAAATTTGAAGAAATCTTTAAGGCTTTGGAAAGTGACAAACTGCATAGCGAAAAAGGTATTTTCTACAACGGACAGATTTTCGATGCCTACACTTTTGTATCGGATATTATCCGTAGTGCCAACCAATCCATTATCTTATTTGACAATTATGTGGATGATACGGTACTTACTTTATTGGGAAAACGAAATACTGATGTAACCGCCACGATCTACACCAAAACCATTAGCAATCAGCTACGGTTGGATTTGCAACGATATAACAACCAATATTCTCCAATTGAGATTAAACTATTCTCCGATGCTCACGACCGCTTTATAATCATTGACAACACGGAACTTTACCATATCGGGGCATCACTCAAAGATTTGGGTAAAAAATGGTTTGCCTTTTCGAGAATGGATATTGAGGTGGGTAGGATGTTACAGATTTTAAATAAACAATAAACCCTCCGAATTTGGAGGGTTTTTATTATTATGCTTTAGATGCTTCTAAAGATGCTTTTCTAAACTCCTTCAACAGTTTTTCTAACTCTAAAGAAGTTTTACGAGCTCTTGTACCTGCGGCTTTGTTTCCTTTATCTGCCTGTAATTCTGCGTCAGCCTTCAATGCTTCAAAGCTCGTACTGAGTTTTTGGATTAATTCGTTCATAGTTTTTATAATGAAATTATAAAAACAAAAATAATATTAAAAATCTCTTGTAAGGTATTTCAGGTAATTGTTTGCTATATTTTTATCTGATTGTTTTAAACCTAGTTTCCTAAACATATCAACACATCTTTTATCTCCCTTTTTTCTATTGCTTATAGCCTTAACCACTATATGTATACCGTGTTTAACCGGATCTCCTCCGTGTTTCACTTCCTCGTCAAGAAAACTCCAGAATTCATCTCCAATGATTAACTTCTCTACTTCTTCGACTTGTTTTTCAAGACCGTAGAATGCTGGTATTTCAGTTTTGTCCAAAAGGATATACTGCATAAGGTATTTGTAGTCAGGTTTCAAAAGGTTTTTGTTTAATTCATCAACTACAAATCTTTTATGATTAAGGTCCAATTTATCAGTTGAAACTAACTTGCATACCTGATTGAGATCCAATAACAATAAATCAGCAAGTTCATCTACATCTTTCTTGGTTAGTCTGCCATGCGAGACCTTATTCCTAAATAGACGGAAGCGAAACGAATAATATTCAAAATGAAGCTCTAAACCCAGACATTCTTGAAGCCTATCTAATTTGTGCTGAAAGCCCTGACTTAGTAAATCATTTTCCTTCTCGCCAATAAGGACACAAAGATCATGAAATACACCTTCTATGATAGTTGGTACAGCAGTAGCAAACATAATCTTAGAACCAGATTGATAAATTTTCAATGTTTCCAAAAGAATTTCTTTTCTTGTATGAAGAAGGTGGTGATAATCAATAAGATTAATTATGGAAAGAACTATCTCTTCTTCCTCTATGTATTTGCTAAGGAATTTGTAAAATTCCGGTTTATCCTCATTATATTGCTTGTATACTTCTACAAATTTTGGATAAGGTAGTTCGCCAAATTTATTTGCAAGATCATTAGGATATCGTGGCTTATAAGAGTCTGGATTCCAGCTGTAATTGTATGGGATATGCATCATCATTGCTCCCCAAATGGAATTTCCATAACAATTTGTCAGCGCATAATTTTTTATATCATCTTTAATAAATGACAGTATAGACGTTTTTGCTTTTTCGTTATGGGCTTGATAATAATACAAAATCGGCTTTTTTTCCTGTATCTCAGTAGTATCGTTTTTTAAAGTAATTGTATCAAGTTTAATCTTGATGTCGTTCAAGGTTTCGTCAATTTCCTTTAGGTCAGATACTGCTTTTTCATAAGCTTCAAGTAGCTCATCTTTGGGTAGCTTAGTCAAATCAAAATACTTTTTACAGACATAACGATGAAAATCATTTTCAACTATGGTTGCATTCAGTAATTCCTCTCTTTCCTTACGGCGGAAATCCTTAAATAATTCTTCCTCATGTTGATCTTCTTCTTTATCAAATTCTATGTGTTCAAGGAAACTTTGAACAAGTATATCAAAGTCTACTGTAAATGGATTTAATGGAAGAAACTCTTTGAGTAGGTATTTTGAAATCTGAGAAAAATCGTAACGAAAAAGAGAGCCATTGTTTTTTAACTTTCCAAAAATGGCAGATACGTCGCCAGCAGTAACCTCGTTTAATTTTTTTTTGCTTTTAGCCATAGGGTTAGTTTCTGTAATTCATAATAACAAAAATACCTATTTAATTTTCTGTGTGAATTAATTAAGCCAAATCCTACCATTCTAAGCCAAACTCTGCCACATTTTTAAAGACTTCTATCTACTGCTATAATTTTAGGTTTTCATCAAAATTCTAAACAAAATATAGCATGGATACACAACAAAAAGACCTTTCGTATTTCAGATTACGACTACAAGAATTATTAAATACAAGCTTTCCAGAGAAAGCAAACGATGAGAAATTTATACAGCAACGTTCTTCCTGGGCTGCCAATGCTTATGATGCGGCTTTTCGTTCGGGAAACGTTATTGAGCAATGCGATGAAATAGCCAATTACATTCTGTTTGAAGGTTTGCACTTCTCCAAATTTGACACCGTTTTTCAGGTAGTGTGCAATGAGTTTGACACCATCATGGCAGATGAAGAACTACGACCATTCTCTCTGAAAATGTTCTCTATTTGTGAACCTGTTTTCGCGGGATATGAACTAACGGATGATTTCGCCTACGGTTATGAGTTTGACCTGCTTTATAACGAAATAACAGGAACCATCGCTATATGGATTGAGGAAAATGGGCTTTAGTAAAAAGCTACATCTCCAACAGAACATTGATGCCTTACGAATTGCCTTTACACTGGAAAAGGAGAAACGACAAGCTACAGTAGGTGAAAGACTGCTCATGATGCAATACAGCGGATTTGGTGGTCTTAAATTCGTGTTGAACCCCGTAGAAAATGTAATAGACATCAATAATTGGAGAAAAACCGAACACGACCTTTTCCCACTTACACAGGAGCTTCATCAACTTCTAAAAGAAAATTCCGAAAACGACAAGCAATACAAGCATTACGTAGATAGTATGCGAAATTCTGTATTGACGGCTTTTTATACACCGCCACAGGTTATAGATGCCATTTCCGAAAGCTTACAAGAAAGTGGTTTACGTATTGATAAATTCCTTGAACCATCAGCAGGTATCGGCTCATTTATACAGTCTTTTTCTGAAAATCAGAACCAAAATGTTACAGCTTATGAAAAGGATTTGTTGACTGGTAAGATTTTAAAACAGCTTTATCCCGAAAGCAACATCCACATAAGTGGTTTTGAAGAAATTCAAAAAAAAGAACAAAACAGCTATGATGTAATTGCTAGCAATATACCGTTTGGCGATACAGCTATTTTTGACCTTTCTTATTCCCGAAGCAAAGACACCGCAAAAGTACAGGCAGCCCGAAGCATACATAATTACTTCTTTTTGAAAGGAAATGATATGCTCCGTGAAGGAGGTTTGCAGGTTTATATTACATCTCAGGGTATTTTGAACAGTCCGAAAAATGAGCCTATACGTCGAGCTTTGATGGTAAATAATAATTTGGTTTCCGTTATACGATTGCCGAATAATCTGTTTACCGAATATGCAGGAACAGAAGTTGGAAGTGATTTGATAATCCTGCAAAAGAATACAGCAAAACAAGAATTAAGCGAGACCGAAGAATTGTTTTGTCAAAGTAAACAAACCAAATACAACACGCCAAGCAACGCTTTTTTCAAAAACGGTTCAAGGGTTATCCATACCGAGCGTAAAATAGATACGGATCCTTATGGAAAACCAGCCATTATTTACATACATAAAGACGGAGTAGATGGCATTGCCAAAGATTTAAAACAAATGCTTTCCAAAGATTTTGATAAAAATCTGAATTTGAACTTATATAAAGGGGAACTCAACAATGAAACTATAGCACAAATTCCTGTTACGCCAACTTTCAAGCCAGCAGTTACTGATAAACAACAACATTCAACGGCATCGGTAACAAGAGAAGAAAGACCACAGGAATTAAAACAGTTAAGTATTTTCGACTTTTTTGAAAATACAGATGAAACTGTTTTAGTTGCAAAACCTAAAGTGGCTGTTCAAGCCGTCAAGCGTCCAAGTTCTCGTAAACCTAAACGAAGCACAGGTCGTCAAACAAACCTGTTCAGCAGTTCAATGCAACAACCCTATACAGCTCTTGTTAGCAACAAAATCAGCAATGAAACTGCTTCTTCATCCAATCAAAAACGGGAAATTATTGGTGATTTATTCTCGGATGTAAATAGTAAAGATCAAGTTGAGATACCGCCTATAATTACCAGCATTCCAGAACCTTCTCCATACAGTAGCAAACTACAATCGTTCTACCATAACGATAGTCTTGTTATGGATAAGGGTTGGGCTGGTCATTTACAAGAAGTGGATTTACGTAATGATGTGGCTATTTTCCATCCTCTGCAATTACCACCTTTACAGAAAGTAAGAGCTGAAGCTTATATCGAGCTACGCGATGTTTACCAGCAACTCTATACCAAAGAAGCCGAAAAACAAACCGAACATAAAGAAGAAAGGGAAATACTAAACCGTTTATATGATGCTTTTGTAAAAAAGTACGGAAATCTCAACAGTGCCGATAATATCAAGCTTATCAAAACCGATAGCGCAGGAAAGGAAATTCCTTACTTGGAACGTGTAATTGGTGGAGTGGTACACAAAGCTGATATATTTAGCCGTCCTGTAAGTTTTTCAACCGTAACCATAGCAACAGATAATCCCGATGAAGCTTTGGCAGCGTCATTGAACAAATATGGAAGCGTGGATTTGGAATATATGTCTGAAATCAGCGGTATGACTGATGAAGCTTTGAAAGAAGCCCTACATGGTCGTATTTTCTACAATCCTTTAGAGCGCGAATACGAAATAGCCGAACGCTGGATTTCAGGTAATGTCGTGGAGAAAGCACAGGATATTAGAAATTACGTTGAAAACAATCCCGATAATACTGAGGTTAAAACAAGTTTTAGCGTTTTAGAAGAAGCCAGACCAAGACGAATTGAGTTCGAAGAACTGGATTTCAATTTAGGTGAACGTTGGATACCGACGGGAATTTATGCCCGTTTTGCTTCGCATTTATTTGATACCGATGTACTGGTTCATTATTCTGATAGCTCCGATGACTTTTCTGTAAAGTGCGACCGTAAGAATGTACATATATGGGATAAATATGCCGTAAAAGCAGAAAGCAGAACATTTGACGGCATTGCGCTACTCAAACATGCCTTAGTAAATACCACACCGGACATCACCAAAAAAATTATGGTCGGCGACCAAGAGGTAAAAGTTCGGGATATGGAAGCCATTCAAATGGCAAATACCAAGATTGATGAAATCCGTACTGCTTTTACCGATTGGTTACATGCTCAAAGCGATGAGTTTAAAAACAGGCTGACCGACCAATACAACGATACGTTCAATTGTTTTGTCCGTCCGAATTATGATGGAACCCACCAAAACTTTCCAGGTTTAGACCGTAAAGCATTAGGTATTGAAGATTTATACGACAGCCAAAAAGATACGGTATGGATGATAAAATTAAACAATGGTGCCATCTGCGACCACGAAGTAGGTGCAGGGAAAACTTTGGTGATGTGTACGGCTGCACAGGAAATGAAACGTTTGGGATTAGCTCATAAACCGATGATTATTGGATTGAAAAGTAACGTACACGAAATTGCTGAAGCTTATCGCACCGCTTATCCTCATGCTAAAATCCTGTTTCCAGGCAAAGAAGATTTTACGCCTCAAAAGCGCTTGCGCATTTTTGGTGATATTAAAAACAATGATTGGGATTGCGTGATATTAACACACGATCAATTTGGAATGATACCGCAATCGCCCGAAATACAAAAAGAAATACTACAAATAGAGCTAGACAGTGTAGAACGTAATCTTGATGCACTACAAGCACAGGGCAAAGAAGTTACCCGAGGAATGCTTGCTGGTGTTATCAAACGAAAAGAAAATCTGGAAGTAAAGCTCAAAACCCTGCAATACGATATAGAAAACCGCAAAGATGATGTAGTAGATTTTAAAATGATGGGTGTAGATCATTTGTTTGTGGACGAAAGTCACCAGTTCAAAAACTTAATGTTTAACACAAGGCATAATCGGGTTGCTGGACTAGGAAATGTTGACGGTAGTCAAAAAGCAATGAACCTGCTTTTTGCTATCAGAACGATACAAGATCGTACCAATGCCGATATGGGCGCAACCTTTCTTTCGGGAACAACCATCAGTAATTCCTTAACGGAACTTTACTTATTATTCAAATACCTGCGACCACGAGCAATGGAAAAACAAGGTATTCATTCTTTTGATGCGTGGGCCGCGATCTATGCAAAAAAAACTACAGACTATGAATTTTCGGTAGCTAATAATATCGTCGTCAAAGAACGTTTTCGCTACTTTATCAAAGTCCCGGAATTAGCGCAATTCTATTCCGAAATTACGGATTACAGAACGGCAAAAGATATTGGGATTGATCGACCAAATAAGAACGAAATTCTGTATAACATTCCACCAACACCCGATCAAGAGGCATTTATCCAAAGCCTGATGCAGTTTGCCAAGTCGGGCGATGCTACGTTGTTGGGGAGATTACCGTTATCTCCAACCGAAGAAAAAGCAAAAATGCTCATTGCTACCGATTACGCCCGAAAAATGTCTTTGGATATGCGAATGGTAAGCGGTGCGTATGACGATAATCCCGATAACAAGGCTTCACATTGTGCAGCAAACATCGCCAAGTATTACAACCAATACAATGCACAGAAAGGAACGCAATTTGTTTTCTCAGATTTGGGAACTTACAAGCCAAACGAATGGAATGTCTATTCTGAAATCAAACGCAAGCTGGTAGAAGATCATCAAATTCCTGCACATGAAGTCCGTTTTATTCAAGAAGCCAAAAGTGACAAACAACGTAAGGAATTGATTAAAGGAATGAACGAAGGCAAAATCCGAGTACTGTTTGGTTCTACCAGTATGTTGGGTACGGGCGTAAATGCACAGAAAAGAGCCGTTGCAATTCATCATTTAGATACACCATGGCGACCAAGTGATTTGGCTCAACGTGATGGTCGGGCAATCCGAAAAGGAAATGAAATTGCTAAATTCTTTGCTGATAACAAAGTGGATGTTGTCATCTATGCTGTTGAAAAATCGTTGGATAGTTATAAATTTAATTTACTGTACAACAAACAACTTTTTATTGACCAATTAAAGAACAATAATCTCGGTAAGCGAACTATTGATGAGGGCAGTATGGATGAAAAATCGGGTATGAACTTTTCAGAATATGTGGCGATCCTTTCGGGTAATACCGATCTGTTGGATAAAGCCAAATTGGAAAAACAGATAGCCGGACTGGAAAGCGAGAAGCAGGCTTTCAACCGTTCTAAATACAGTGCTAAAAATAAATTGGAAGATTATACAGCAGAACTAGAAAAAGCTCAATCCCGTTATGATCGCATGAGCTTAGACTGGAATAATTTGCAAAGTCGTATCAAAAAACATTCAGACGGTTCTATTGTCAATTCTATTCAGTTAGAGGGTTTGCCCCTTAATGCAGATGTAAAACAGATAGGCGCAAAGCTAAACCAACTGGCTGACAAAGCCCGCACAGGTGGCGATTATGAAGAAATCGGTAGTTTATATGGTTTTCAGCTCTTGGTAAAAACCGAAGTTTCTCAAAAAGAAGGAATTGATATTCGGGTAAACCGCTTTTTTGTACAGGGCGAGGGAAACATTAAATACACGCACAACAACGGTGCAATGGCTAAAGATCCCGAAACCGCAGCACTCAATTTTCTGAGAGCTTTAGAAAAATTACCTTCTTATATCAAGAAAGAACAGGAAAATATAGATGAGTTTAAAAAAGACCTACCTGTTCTTCAACAAGTGGTTAATGGCAGCTGGACAAAGGAAAATAAATTAGGAGAACTCAAAACAGAATTGGCAGCCGTAGAAAGAAAGATTATGTTGTCTATTGAACCTGTGAACCAAGGGGAGAAACCAGTAAAACAGGTTGGAAAAGAGCAAGAGGCATCCAAGACTTCAACAAATATTAATATATCAAAGAGTATTCAGACTCGTGGTACATTGTAAGTTTACAACAAATCTATTATCATTCTTTTATAACCAAATGTTGTAAATCAGGATCGTTTTTTATTCGCTCCATTTCATTCTCAACAATATGCAGAATATCGGATTTAATCCGTTTATAATTGCTTTCAATTTCCTGTTTCATATTATCCTCGCCTTGTTCATTGACAAGGGATAAGATTTGCGGTATTTGTTGATAGGCTTTGGTTTCAGCAGTTACCTTGTCATTATCTACGACAATTTCTGCATGAAATATCTTTTGATCGATACGTTCATCAAAGTTATCTGAAACAGCACCTACAAACATACCTTGTGTCAAAGTTGAAATTTTAGAAGCTGGTATCAGGCTGTCTAGTTGTGTAGAAATTGAGGTAGATTTATCGTTACGGTTAATGGTCATACTTTGGCGTTTCTGCAATACTTTCCCGAAACGTTCCGAAAGACTTTTTGCTGTTTCTCCAACCACCTGACCACTGAAAATATTACCTACCGTATTTTGAATAACCTTCGCTTCCTTATCGCCATAATCACGTATTAATTGCGAAAAATCCTGAAACCCTAGGCATACTGCTACCTTATTACTTCTCGCTGTTGCGATAAGATTATCCAATCCTCTAAAGTAAATGGTTGGCAACTCGTCAATAATAACAGAGCTTTTTAATTGTCCTTTTTTATTAATCAGTTTTACAATTCTTGAATTATATAAACCCAATGCTGCGGAGTAAATGTTTTGACGATCAGGATTATTACCTACACATAAAATTTTAGGTTCTTTTGGATTGTTGATATCAAGCGTAAAATCATCGCCGGTCATCACCCAATATAATTGAGGAGAAATCATTCTTGATAATGGAATTTTAGCAGAAGCGATTTGACCTTGCAACTGGTCTTGTGCACCGCCTTGCCAAGCATCCATAAAAGGGGAGAGGTAGTTCTCTAATTCAGGGTAAGAGGTAAGAATAGTAAATACATCCGAATACTTTTTATTTAGTAATTCAATAGCGTGAGGAAAGGTGCAATACTTACCGTTATCGTAGATTTTTAGATACCAAATAATAGCAGCCAATAGAATGATTGGACTTTCTACAAAGAAATCTCCTTGCTTTTGTATCCACGATCTGTTGAGGTTGAGCATTATGGTATAAGCAGCTTCGTAAGCATCAGAAATGTCCGTCATAAAGTCGGGATTGAGTGGATTGCAACGATGGCTTTTGCGTGGATCATCGAAATTTATCACATAAAATTTCGGCTGTACCTTGTACTTATCCCGATGTTTCAGCAAATGATTATAGGCAATGGTGGATAGATCATCAAACTTAAAATCGTAGATGTACATTGAAAAGCCTTTCTCTATCTGTTGCTTGATGTAATTGTTTACAATAGCATAGGATTTACCAGAACCAGGTGTTCCTAACACAATCGTTGCCCTGAACGGGTTTACAATGTTTATCCAACCGTTGTTCCACTTTCCTTTGTAGTAAAACTTAGTGGGTAAGTTAACGGAATATTCGTTTTCCATCAGCTTGGTTTCCTGTTGAAAGCTCTCATTTTCATTATTGAAAACATCGTCCATTAAATTAATTTTCAGCAATCGACTCATCCAAACACCTGCCATTAGCAAAGCGATATAGCCCAACGAAATGGTTAGTATATAGAGAAATGTACCAATTAACGGAGGTAACTTTAATAATGGTGTGTTTAAAAAGAACAATACAAAGCCAACCCCCAACGCAATGTGAATTTTAGACCACGTTATCTTTTCGTTCTTTACACCCTTTGTACCTAAACAGCTTAAAGCGAGTAAGACCAAAGCAAATACTTTGGTGTAAAGGGTATGTGAAAATAAGCTTGCCGTTCGGTCGAAATTGCCTAATATCTTGTTGATTACTTCCAATGTCCAACCACGTTCTAAAAAGAAACCGTAGCAAAACCAATATAGGTGCATCAGTATCAAAAGGATAATAAATGCCATAATCTTGGCAAGTCCTCTTAAATCGTCTTCTCCCTGCATTTTATACAAATTAAATGTTCAGAAATAATTTAGGTAGAATATTAATATTTACTAATTATAATCAGATTTTGGCTTTGCTTGTCTTAGTTTGTCAAAATTGTATGGAAAAGTTTAATTTAAACTTTCTAAATGTGTTATTAGAGTAGGGTAGTTCGATATTGTGTTACACAATTAGAAACGTTACAGTTGATAATTCCCCAGACATTCTTTATAAATGTTTTTTATACATTCAACCAATTCAGATGGTTCTTCAATAGTAACCTCTTTCCCATAACTCATAATTTCTTGCACAAAATCATAGGTAGGGTGAATTTGCAGTTCAAAAAAATATTCTTTGTCTGTTGTTTTTGTGATTGTTTGAGAATAGTGAAGTGGAAAACTCTTAATATATTCACCCTGCTCTTTACTGCATTTTAAAACAACTTTTTGAGGTTCTTGAGCTAAAAGATTCATAACGCCAAAAGCAAATCTGAAATGTTCCTTAAAATCGTAATCATATTTTTCTCTGAAGTTTTTATCCGTAACATCCAAGTATTGAATTCTATCTAAGCCAAATGACTTTAAAATTTGGTCTTTGGTATCAACAGCAATTAAATACCATCGGTTTTTAGATTCTTTTAGAGCTAAAGGATGTACTTTTCTCTCAGACATTAATCTTGTTTTGAAATTAAAATGCTCAAAAGTGGTAATTCTCTTGTTTCTGATAGCAAAAAATAGATCATAGAAATGCTCTAATCCTGTCGGCTTTCTAGTCTCAAAAAAAATAAATTCTGCAAAATCCGGATGGATATTCAGGGCATTACTTACTTGAAATGATTCTAAAAGCTTTTGATTGTATTCATCCACTTCCATTACAGGACGACTTTCAATATAGTACCTATTGTCGCCTTTCTTTTTGTTATGAATGCTAAGATTAAACAAGCCAGAAATTTCTTTAATATCTCTTTGCAAAGTTCTCATAGAATAGCTTGTAATTCCTGCATCTTGAAACTCAAAAGAAGACAATAAATATTCTTCAATTTGTTTATATGTTGCAGGTGCTACTTCAAGCTTTTTAATAATTAAAGCATATCTGGTTAAGTAAAAATCTTTTCTCATTTGATGGTTTTCTATCGTTTTTTTATTAACCCAAAGATATTAGCTTAATGCGACAAAACTTGTCGCGTTTTATTATTGTGGATAAGTTTTTTTGAATTCTCTAACTAAAAAATTTAAGTATTACTTTACTAATATTAAGCAGTAAAGTACCCGATTTCCTGCACAAAAACTGTTCCCATATACCATATTTTCCTATGGTCATGATGTAGTAGGAATTCTTGTAATCCAGTATTTACCTTGAGGTTTAGAATTTAAAAAAATCGCAACGGTTAAATTGCGATTTAAGAAAATGATTAAGTTAAGTATATAGAATATTCCTTATAAAAGGAACCTTAAATTTACGTTAATGACAACTACCTGTTGCTAAATTTATTCCATTTCCTCTAGAATAGAATAAAATATTATCAGTAATTTCAAAATTGATTTCTAAATCGCCGAAAAAAACATCACACCCCTTAGTATCACCTATTACATTACCATTTTTATCAAAAAGTTTAATGTATGCATTTCTACTGCTTATTCCTCCATCTCCAGGGGTAGCAAAAAATCTTTTGTATGTGTAGACTTCAATAGTATATTTACCATCTGAACTCATTTTTGAATACATAAATTCCTTTTGATTTAAAAGAAAATAAATACCTAAAAAAAGTAGTGTAAAAAATAAAAATCCAACAAATAATTTTTTCATTTTTTTTCTTAAATGTATAGATTTTTACTTTACAATTCAAAATTATAATCTACATCATACAAATAAAGATTAGAATATCTATAACAATCTTTTCCCTTGTTAATATCAAATGTAAGTATATCTTTTATCTGTAACATAAGTTTCGTCAAATTGTAATCTTCTCCAAAAACCGTAACGAAAATAAATAATAATCTGTCGAACCCCATTCTCTCCAACTTTTCAATTCTAAAATTGAGATAGTTTTTAACTAAATATTTTTTTTATGAGTTTCTTATATAAGAAAAAAGTTATTAAAGAGATCAAAAACCAAAAATCAGCGGCATACATATAAAAAGAATAATAAAGTTCTCGGTATTGATTTCCATCATCTTTGGTTATACAACCTATAATGAAATATGGAAATATCATAAATACAACAAATAAAAAAATATTAACATATAAAGATGAACTGACTCTATTTCTTAAGAAAAAATAATAAGTTAAAAATATTATAATTCTTATAAAATATAATCCTGTAGCAATTATATATAGATTAAAATTTACATTATCCATAGGTTTAATTATTTTCCAATTTTACTAATAATACTTTGCTCAATAAAATCACAACTTGATTTTTTGTCTTTTATTATACTTCTGAACATACCATCAGCCTCTTCATGATGTTTATCCAGCTTTACATTAATGTTTGTTCCTGAGACTATTTTCCATCTTTCTCCTAATTCCGCAACATCATCGGATTCATCTGGTTTTAATGGGTCAGCTAAAATATTAATCCAAAATTTTGCTTTTGGCTTTGGTTTATTTTTATATATAGATGATGCCATATAAACTAAAAATCCTTCACCTACTGGATCTAATGTAATTAGCATTTCTACGTTATATCCCTTATCTGTCAAAATTTGTGATAAATGTGCTCCATTCCAGCCACCTAAGCTATGACCAACTATATATATGGATGAATTTTTGTCCAAGTACTGTAAAACATTTTCTTCTAATCTATTTGTTTGTGAAGGAACATCATAAACTTCATCAAATCCCAAATAGTAAGAATTATAATCTATTTTATTCAAAATTTTACGATCTAAATGTTTTTTTACTGGTAAAATATTTTGATTTGGTTTAAAAACAATTCCATAACTTGATTTATCCGCAGCCCCACCAATAAAAAACACTACTGTTTTGTCAGAGTTTTTTACATTAAGGTATTTTCCTTTATCAATACTTTCTCCCCAACAAGAAATTTCTGCATATAATTCCAGCTCATTTTCTTCTCCTGTTTCTTTTAACAAATCTAACCATTTTTGATTTTTTTCCAAATATAATTCCTCTGTTTTTCCTACATTGTTGTAAATTATAATGTCTTTATCAAATAATTTCTTGTTTTTTGTAATTTTATTATATTCATAAATTCTAACCAACATTGCAGTATTATTTGGTACATCTTTAGTTTTTATAATTAGAGTAACCTTCTCGCCAAGCAATGCTTTGCTTACTGGAATACTTCCATTCTGTCTTGTACTTACCCAGTAGACCTCTTTTATAAAATCTTCCAAATGCTTTTCTCCTTTATTATGAATTCCATTCTTATCACCTAATCCCAACGGTTTTATTTTGGGAATACCCAATTTTGTTATCTGTTTCATTTTTTTAATTTTAATTGTTAAAAAATAGAAATGGTGGTAGTTACACCACCATTTTATTAATAATTTAATCTAAAGTACTGGTTTCTTTTTCACCATGTTGCAATTGAATATCCATTGGTTTAAAAGGAGACTCTGTTTCCAATTCTCTAGGATTCTCACAATTATCAGGATTATCCTCTGGGAAAGTTGGTAAAGCTTCATCTACTTCTAATCCTACAGATTTTGCTTGCAGAATGGTTAAAGTAGTAGGAATTCTAGTAATCCAGAATTTACCTTGTGGCTCGCCTGTCGGCTGTTTCATTTCATCTGCAATAGACATATACATTGGGTCTCCAATGACAGGTACTTCTCCACCATTCCAAATTCTTCCAGTACTCATAAAGAATTGTACAGCATCTTCAAAACCAGGTTTTACTGTAACAATTACTCTTGCCATACCCGCTTGAAGGAAGTTTCTAAACAATGGATCTGTATCTTCTGTTAAATACATTTTCTGCCATTCTTCTCTATGTGCCCAGTAATACGGATAGAACGTATAATCCATAATACTCCATTCAAAAGCCTGCTCTAAGAATTTTACTAAAGCTGTATATTGATCTAAATCTTCACCGAGAATTACTTGGAAGTTTTTCATTTGATCCCCTTGAGTGAAATTTTGACCTAAAACCGTTAAATAGTCTTGTAGTAAATAGGCTATGCAATTATGCTTTAAGATTACACTTTCCATATCTCTATGGAATACTGAAGCTTTTTCTTTATTTTCTCTTTCTTGTTCTTTTGCTTTTTCATCCAATTCTTTTTGTCTGACAAGAAAATCTGCATAAGCAGCTTCATAAGCTTTGATAATGGTATCAAAATTTTCTTTCTTCCATGCTTCAATAAATGCTGTAGAAAGTTCACAATTGAAACTAAACGCAAAATGACATCCATCCAAATTATCACCTCTAAAAGTAAAACCGTACTGTCCTGTAATATTAACCCCAAAGTAGCCTACTTCCTTATACGTCATATAGGTACTAGTAGAAGAATTATAGAAGTTACCTCCATTAAAATTACTGAAGTATATAGCTTGGGTTTTATTTCCAAATATACCGTGTTTTTCTCTATTGTGACCATACATAATCTTTGCTGATTTTGCTGTATAGTTATCGGGAATGGTAATAGGTAAAGTTCTGGTACTTCCGTCTCCATCTAGTTTGAAATCTTGTCTTCCAATATTATATACTTTATTTTGATCAGGAAGAGGAGTCAGTGTGACACCATAAACTCCAGCCCAATAGGTTAATAAATCTTTTGTGGCATCTTTTGGAGTAGCCATCGTTTGAGGAGCAGGTGCTTTTCTAGGGTCGATAGGTTCCTTTAAGGTTTCTTTAGAAACAAAAGATGCTAAACGATGTAATTTTGCAGGCTCAGGAATCATAAATTCAAACATTGAGCGTTTACCATAGTTGTAGATTTGATTTTTCATTTTCTTATCAACCCATCTATAAACTCCAGTAATGTGTTCAGGTTTTACATCACTTCCAATTTTACCTCTATTATCAAACTCATGAACATTGGTTTCGGTATATTCTTTAATAATTTTCTGAACACGCTCTTTGTTTATTTTAGTTAAGACTCTTTCCATTGCTCGCTCAGTAATTTCCTGAGATTTTGCAACAGCTTGCCTATTACTATCATGTTGAGCAGTATTATTGGCATAGCCTGCACCAATATCAAATTTATATACTCCAGTATTATAACTGAAATTTGTGCTTGCGGTGATACTTTGTTGTTTCTCCATTTCTTTTGCTACCTCTGTCTGCATTTCATTTCTTTCCGTTTTGGTAGTATCAGATATTTTTTCTGTTTCAACCGATTCAGAAGTCGTATCTGTAATTTCGGAATAATCGCGGGCAACAGAAGATTTGTGACGAAGTTCACTTGCCATTACATTTTCAATATTAGAAACTTCACCAGGAACATAGGCATGAGTACTTTGCACCACTTTCATGTAGTCTGCGATACCTAATCTTTTAATACCAAAGTTTTTACGCATAAAAACAGCAGGCTTGGGATTCGTTGTGCCAGTTGTACCCGTTCCGGTTTCTTCTTTTGTTCTTTCGGTGTATAAAATTCCTGTATAAGGAGTATTTAATTGTACCCCAGAAAGTTCAACTGAAGCTTCTTCTCCATTGTTAAAGTAAATTTTAATACTTAAAGAGTGAATTGTACTTCCAAATTTGTTTAAGAATGTAGCAGGAAAAGTTACTTTATTATTAATAATATTGATATTAGAAACAGTTTCTTCAAAAATGCCAATATCTGAACTTATTGTCATTTTTGCTGTCGCAAGTCCCCAATAATTATTCTCTGCCTGATAATAAAAAGTAAGATTCGGAATAAATCTCGACAAACTGATATTTTGGCTAGCAATTAAGTAGTATGATCTGTTTATTGTTTTAGAAGCATATTCTGTAGATTCATTAATTGGAATAAGAACTCCACCAAGATTGGCATATAGTTTCTCATGTAATGGTGATTTATCAAATAATGCTTGAGTTTTGGAAGAAATATCTTCATTTAACATTTCAAAAACCTCAAAATAGGTTGTGAAATCATCATCTATTTTTACAGATATCTCACCAATTTGTAATACTCTATCTGAAATTACTTCTAGGGTAGAATAATCTAAAATTGCAGTTCCAGCATCAGTGAAAACCGAGACAAATAGTTTTAATGAATCAGCAGAAAGTTTTGTATTAAAATCTTCAAAATTAAGTTCATCTTTATAATTAAATTCAAAAGAAGGAACGTTTAACTCTCCTAATTCTGCATATAAAGCTCTAATTTCTTCATCAGACATGCTTTCCGTAATCTGAGATTCAATTTCATCCAATTTTTCATTGTAAGCATCAATTTCTGGTTGGTATCTTTCAGAATATTCTTTATATGCAACTTCATAAGCTCTAGTTTTAGCCTTATAATAAGACTTTTCTATCTTTTCTAATTCTGTTTTTAGATTTTCTAATGATTGTTTGTTTTGAGAAATCAATGTCAATTCTGTTATTTTTTCTCCCTCTAATTTTAATTGTTCTTGGACAATTATTGGTAATTCTCCAGAATCTATTGGGGTTTCTCTAATTATAGATTCTCCTACTGTAAATGCACTTCTAGAAACAGTAGAAGATGTGTGCCCTGTATTCCCATCGCCAAAAAGATTTATGGGTAAAACTACTTTCGCTTCTAATGCTTTTTTAGTTAAATTTTCTCCATTAATTTTTATCAAATCATCATTAGGGGTTAATTGAAATACTTTTCCATAATGGAGGGCTTTCAAAATGTTAATGATGGCTTCTTTTACATAAAAATCTTTTTGTGTAATCACTTGATAAATAAGATTATCCCAAAAAATTCTAATACTATCTAAATCGATATAGTTATGTTGTTGAACCGCGAAATCATTATCCGCATCACTGAGTTTTTCTTTTCTTGAAATTTTATTTCCTAGTTTCAAAAGCTCTCCATATCCATTTTCACTAATTTGCTTTTCGCTAGTGTAGGCAATTGCTGAGAAATTTTCTGTTTCTCTTTCCATGTAGCTGAATTTAATAAGAGCAGTTGCATTTACTACTGGAAGAATGGCAGTATCAAATACCCCTAAAATATTTTCTGGACGATGAATAAAACCTAAATTATCTTCTTTAGTCTCTGTAAGTTGGGGGTTTCTTAAGCTCACAAATCTAAATAATGTTTGTGACGCATTGCTTGTATTATCTGTTGACATTTTGTAAATTTGTTTTAAGTTTTAAAAAAGGTTAAGATGTGAAGTGTCTTTTTAGTAGAGTGACTTCCGTTTTAGCCTTATTTTTTTAGGTGGTTCATGGCAAAGACTTTCCACCCTTAGTTTTTAAGGTTTCCATAAATGTTTATTTTTAGGTGTGATTTTTTAACTAATTTCTAACGCAAATATCTTGGTGAGAAGTGACAGAACTTGACGTGTTAAAAATTATTTTCGTTTTTTTTTTTAATTTTCTTTTTAACTGATTGATTTTCTGTTTAAAGAAATCAATTATTGCTTCCAAGTTGAGTCTTTTCTTTGGTCTCGGATTGGGAGGTGTCATCATGATTGATAGCGTGAAATAGATTTCCATTTTGCTAATTTTTCTTATTATTTTGGAGAAGCAAATATCTTGGTGAGAAGCGATAGAACTTGAAGTGTTAAAAATTATTTTTAGAAATATTTCAAATATTAGCTTTTCAACTTATAAACTATAAATAATGTCTTATTTGCTTATATTTTATTCTTGATAAGCTTTTGCACAATTTGCTGAAGAGTTTCTTTATTTTCATCAATATAACTCAAACCTGCTTGTATAAGGTTTTCTATATTTTCTTTCCTTACATTATCCATTGAAGGTGATGCATTTCTCAATGATGGGTTTATACGATAATAGTTCTTCTGATTTCTGCTTCCTAATGTTGCAAACATTTGCGATAATTGATAGTCAACGGTTTCGGCATTGGCGGAGAGCAGCATATCAATAATAGGATTAATCCACGCTAATTTTCCTGCATTTGCTAATTTTTTGTAGTGGTATGGTTTCGCTTCTGCTCCTGTTCCTATGGAAATAATGAGCATATCATTTACAGAAGGATTATTGGGTTTCTGACTATTTTTAAAAACTTCATCAAAGGGTATTTTTCTAGCTTCTGCATAAGCGCACAAGGCAGGATTGTTAGCAAACACTCCCCCGTCGATTAGACTAAAGAATTGTCCGTAAATTGATTTTATTCTAGCAGGACTAAAATAAGTTGGAGCCGCAGATGTTGCTCTACAAATATCTTTAACTAAAAAATTATTAGTATTAATGTTTGCATCAACAGAATTAAATAGCTTAGCTCTTCTGTTTTCAATATCATAGCTGGTTATTAGACATGGCTTTGTTAAATCTTTTAACTCTAATTTGCCAAAGAAATTATTTAGATTTTTTTCTAAGGCTTCTTCTGATATTTTTTCTGATAGAAGACCAAAAGGATTGACCAATCTTTCCCAAAAAGAAACTTGGAAGATATCACCTCCTTTTTCTGAATATAATTCTAATCCCTTCTGAACGGAATATTTTGATTTTCTAGCTTCTTCTGGGTAAAGAATTATAGAGGTGATTAATCCTCCAGTACTGCTTCCTGCAACCAAGTCAAAATAATCTCCTAATCTTGCATTGGAATTGTCCCATTTTTGAAGTTCTTCTTCGATATATTTTAAGATAATGCAGGAAATAATACCTCTTATTCCTCCTCCGTCTAATGAAAGTATTGTAATCTTTTTCATTTTTGTTCTGTTGATTTGATAAAGCAAATATATTTGTGAGAAGCGACAGAACTTGACGCGTTATTTTTTATTTTGCAAATATTAATAAAGCAAAAACCACCCATTTCAGAGTGGTTTATATTTAGAAATGGTACAAACGTTTATTTTTCATCTGTGCTCTTTCATTTCTAATGTGGTATCAAAAATCACAATACGATAATCGAGTACAGTATTGTCTGCGGCATTCCGTACGTCAATATCATAATATGCTTCAGGATTTATTTGGTTTCTGTGGTTTACTCTTCTTGCTATAGCTTGTCTAGTATCATAAATATCAATTCCTTTTTTTTTCAGTAAAAACTCTCTAATATCAGCAAAGCTGTGCTTGTAAATTTCCTCGTAATTGATAATTTTTATTACATTCCCTTTTTCGTCGTATTCGTAACTTTTATTGATTGATTCTGATCGAAATGTTGTTGACCACCTCATTAGCCTACCCATATAATCATATTTTTTTCTAATAACAAAAGGACTTCCTTGTTTGGAAATTTCTTCGTTATAACTCCATTCTGTTTCGGGGGAATTTCTTTCTGGCTTGAAAACAATTTGCCTTATTTCTTTTCCGTTTGCTAATGTGAAATCATATTCAGCGGGTCCATCTCCACTTGTTCCAACTTTTTTTGTAAATTCTTTGATATCAAAACAACAAGTACTATCTTGTACTAAATGTTTTTCGAAATTATTTATTGTTTTTTTGTTTTTTGCAGTACAGGATGCTATTATTATGCTACAAAAAAGGATGAATAAAAAATTTTTCATTGCACTATTATTTATGGGTCTTTTTCTATACTTGGGATATTGGGATTTGCTATTTTCCATTGCCATCTCCACAAGGTTTGTTTTTTCTCATCTTTATTATTTACAATGTCTTTATAGGACATAATATTATCTGTTTTATTTTTATCAAATGTACATAAAATTTTAGGTTCAGTAATAGGTTTATCATTAACATGATGGGTATGATACAATCCTAAACCATGTAAAATTTCATGAGCAAGAACTGATGCATCGTTTCTTTTTTCATCCAATCCATTAAAAAGCATTGCTGTATTTTCATTAATATTTTTTACTTCACCCTCCAATGCGTGCCTTTTCACAATATCAAGAGAAGTTCTGTTGGTTGAATAAGAATCTTCTCCAAAAGCAAAAACAGTAAAAATGTTTTTTGATAAATAATTTTCGTCCGCATCTGACTTTGTATTTTTGAAAAAAGTATTTTTTAGAATTTCCTTGTTCTTTATGATGTATTCTTTTTTCACATAATCTTGACAATCTGTATAGTCAGAAGAATGAAATATTCCCCCGTCTAACCAATCAGAAGTATTGTTTATATCTTTCAAAATATATTTCCCGTATTTTTTATTTCCAGTATTATCTGTAATTATTTTGAATTTATCGTTCATAGTTAAATCAAAAATGATGTTGTCTTGAAAAATATTTGGTACTATCAAACATTGGTAAAGGGCTTTTCTTAAAGCGTCGATTTCTTCAGTCTCTATTTTTCCAAATTTTTCTTCATCATTAATTTTTGTTTTCAGATTAACTAAAGCGATGTTTAGACTTTTTCTGGATTTTTCGTCGTTTTGCAAAACAATTATTTTACCTGCTAGAGATTTTTTGTATTTGTTGTCTTGAGGGTAGGCATAAATTTTTATTTCCTTATTGCTATCCAAATCTTTCTTACAAGTAATGGTAATTTCAGCAGTTTTTGAAGGTCCAAGTGCTTTTCCACCAGATTTATCAGCAAGTATTTCTGGTTTGAGGGTAAAAAAAGCAGAATCATAATCGAATTTTAAGGTGACATTCCGCACGGTTTCTACTAATGCACTTAATATGATGGTATGTTGTGGTTGTGCAATATCTTTTGGTAGCTTCATTTCCTCTACTGTTTTTTGGGAAAACATAGAGATATAGGGAACATGATAATTTTTTTCCTCACGTTCTTTTTTGTTTTTTCGTGATACTAAATTGATGGGGTATTCTTCATACATGTCCAAAAAACGGTTGATGGCTTCCTCTTTTGTTAAATCGGAATTTCCATTTTTATAACCACTGAGGATACATGACTGATAATTTTGTCCTACTAAATGACCATTATCTTTTTTTCTGTACCAATCAAATCCAAAATCACCAATATATGTTTTATAAATTGGGCGTAATTCTACCACAGCATGAGAAAAAGGCTTTTCTTCAAAGTTGTTTTCTAGATTATCTTCAATCTTTTTTGTTCCGTTTGGATTGTTAAGCGATAAAGCTTTCACAAAAGTAAATCCGTTATAAATGTTTTTCATGTTGCATTTTTTTTGTTTAAAATTATTTTTAAAACGTTTCTAAGGCAAATATATTCGGCTGAAGCGACAGAAGTTGGCGTGTTATTTCTTATTTTAGAATAATGTAACCTTCTTTATCTCTTGGGAGTTTTATAAGGTTTCTCCAAGAAGCAATTATTTTTTTTCCATTATTTATAACGTCTTTCTTTTCAAAATGAGGAAGTTTTCCAGTTTCCGCCCCAATTCCAACCGTATTTAGCAAATATTTTCACACATTCATACCAATCTGCAACCCTATCATTATCCCAATCTTTTGCGGTGTTCCAGCTTGCCACTTTTTCATCTATCATTAAGCAAATATCTACCGCTAATCCATAATTATGAATACTTTGTCCAGCTTTAGCATTGGTGACTTTTTTACCTTTTGTAATTCTTCCAATGGCGTAAAGTTTTTCTTGCTCCTCCCAAGATCTTAAAGATTGGGTAATTCTAATTTTTGCGTTGCCAGTTAAAGCTAGATTGCATTCGCCAATAATCGTTTTTACTTCTTCTCTAACTTTTGGATGTAGTAATTCTATTCTTTGTAATGTTATTTTGTCCATTTCTTTTTTTGCAATATTATGGATGCAATACGACAGAACTTGACGTGTTTTTTGTGAAAATAATTTATCTACTAAATTTTCAATATTATTTTTTCCTACGCTTTTTTTTCATTCTAAATGCAAAATCATTTTCCTCGAAATCTTCTCCTTGAATTTCAGGGATCAAACTTCCCAATGTTTCAATAAAATTATCATCATGTTTTTCATAATTATCTAAAAAATCTAACAAAAAATGAGACCCTTTACTACCAATTTTCAAATTTTTGATTTGTTCTTTTGAAGAGGATTGAGTTGAATCATCAACATCTGAAATTTTTTTATTTTTCCAGTGCTTATTAAAAGTATTGGCAGAAAGTTCCTTTGCTAAACGAGAACCATTCCATACCGATCTTGAATTATGGTTGATGAAAGTCATACCGTAAATACGACCTGTATCGTTTCTTCGCACCACCACATTGATACCTTGTTCCGCTAATTTCCTTTTAAATGTCTGTTCATTATCTGTGGATTGCAGTGCAATGGTAATGACAGATTTCAAAGCTTGCTTGGCTGGATGGTTTTTTAGTTTCGTTTTGCTCTTTTCGAAATGCAGTTCTAAGCCTTCAAGCCCCGCGCTTTTTCCAAACAAAGAAGATTTGAACGGATGTCCAGCTCTTTCGCCTTTTTCGTTTAATGGAATATAGAGCAAACCTTGTTGTGGCATTCCTCGTAATTCGCCCTCGACTTTCTCTGTTGTAATATTGAACAAAGAAAGCAAAGCATTGTATTCGCCTAATGTTTGGAATTGGTAATAGTTTTGGAGATGGCGAACAACGGATGCAATCTGACTTTTAACATCGCCTGCTTTGTAATTTACAGGGCGGAAAATCTTATCATTTTCTTTGCGTTCTTTGTCCGTTGCAGGAATTAATCCGTGGTGTTTTTCGAGTTCTCTACAAACATTCATCGAACGCATTTTTTCAAACTTATCCGAAATTTTTCTTCCATTTTCATCGACACAAACCGAAACGATATGAATGTGAGAACGATCAATATCGGTATGCTTGAATACAATAAAAGGTTGTTCGCCGTAACCCATTTCCCGCATATACTGTTCTGCTATTTCCCGAAATTTATCATCAGAAACCTTATCATTCGGGTCGGGATTGAGTGAAATATGTAGCGTATGTTTCTCGGTATTGCGATTTGCAATCAGGTAAGGGGCAAAAGACTGAGCTAATTGCGCTACGGTATATTGTCCGTTTGCTGTTTCAATTATCTTATTAGCAAACAGAATTTGTCCTTTTTCCTTTTCGATTTTCAGATTATTATATGCCAACGCACCATACAAATTTTCGTTTCTACCAATTTTTGCTATCATTTTTTAGGTTGATTTTTCAGATGTTTTGTTTCAAACTCTTCCGTTAATTCAATTATTTGTCGGCACAATAGTGCCATTTCAGCAGTCTGCTTTTCCAGTTTAAAGAGGTAAGCTGATGCTTTTTTCTCTGAAAAATTCTTGTAAAGCAGCTTAATAATCTGATTGTAATTCACACCAACATTGCGAAATTGGCTATGAAATGAGGTCAATCGCATATAGAAATCGACTGTTCCTTTGTCAATCTGAATGGTTTTTATCGTCTTGTCAAAGATGCAAGACTTAATAAAATGTGCCTTTACCTGCATACCTGATTTGTCAAAAAGAGCAAGAAATTGAGCGTGCTCCTGCTCGTTAAAGGAAACGGTGTACCGTATGGTCGCTGGATCTGTTTTAGGTGGTCGTCCAATAGGTTTGTTCACTTGTTTTTTGTTGCTTTCGTTCATAATTAATCCATTTTTAATCCATACAAAACCCTGACTTCGGAAGGTGTTTTTCAGCCCCTGCAAGGGCAAGTTGTTCTGCATCGGAAAATACTTTTGAGATGCTGAGAAC
This sequence comes from Bacteroidota bacterium, assembly GCA_023399595.1. Lineage (GTDB taxonomy): Bacteria > Bacteroidota > Bacteroidia > Flavobacteriales > Weeksellaceae > Chryseobacterium. The sequence continues at coordinate 46,126 of JAEWOR010000001.1, forward strand.
ACAACTTGCCGTGTTCTTTCGAACACAAAAATCCGCCCTGCGGGACGGATTAATTGTAACAGGGAAAAACAGCCCGATGCTGTTCACTGTTACTTCCGATTTGTCTAAAAGGCGTTGCATAAATCTGTTGTTAAAATTTATTTCACAAAGTAAAGCCTTGCTTTTAAGAGTGTTGCAATACAACACCCAGCCAAACAATGCCTTTGGGTGCCAAACACTGCCACACAACAAAAAGCGGATAAATCATTCGCTTTATTTGCCCTACAGTTTTAATACAGGTAGTAAAAAAAAGAAACAGGGAATGAAAGAAATTGGGTTTGCATAAAGACAATTTGCAATAAAAGCATAAGGTTTTAAAAGTATAAAAATGTAAAAGCATAAAAGCAGTAAAGCATTTTACCTCTTATAAAGTTTACAAGCTGTCCAAACACACAATTTACCCTACTGAAAAGAAAGCATAAAGCTGTACAGAAAAGTTTCCGACAAACAAGGCAGAAATACAGAAATGAGGGAGTATTCAAAAATTTGAAACAAGTAAATAAAGTGTATAACAATAAAATTTTAAGACATGGAAACAGGAAAAGAAACTTTAAAAATTAGCTTTTCAACACCTAAAGGTGGTGTTGGAAAATCAACGATGACAACACTTCTCGCCAGTGCTTTACATTACCGCTTGGGATTTAATGTGCTGGTAATGGACTGCGACTTTCCGCAACACAGCTTAGCCAATATGAGAGAACGGGATTTGAAGACGATTATGCAAAACGATTACCATAAAAGGGCGGCAATGAAACTGTACCAAAGCATTAATAAAAAAGCATATCCAATTATCAGTTGCAAAGCGGAAATCGCATTATCAAAAGCACTGGAATATATAGAACAATCCTCAATAGAGCCTGATATCATCTTTTTCGATCTTCCGGGCACAGCCAATACAAAAGGTGTGCTTACTACATTAAGGACAATGGATTTTATTTTTTCTCCAATCACTGCCGACCGTTTGGTTATGGAAAGTACGTTGAGCTTTACCAAAGCATTTATCGGACTGCCTGAAACCGATGAGCGGAATAAGGAACAAAAAATGTGGCTGTTCTGGAACCAAGTGGACGGTCGGGAAAAGACAGGAATATACGAAGCGTACCAAAGTGTTATTAATGAGCTTGATTTATCTGTAATGAGTTCACGGATAATGGACAGTAAACGCTTTAGAAAAGAAACAGACGACACACCAAACAGTGTATTCCGTTCCAGTCTGCTGCCTGCTGAACCCCTGCTAATGAAAACAACCCGATTGGATCAATTTGTGGAAGAATTTTTAAAAATTATCAACCTATAAAATCGTTTAGTATGTCCTCAGATAAAAGAAGAAAAGACTTTGAAAAACCTGATGTTGATGAAGAAATGATAATGAATATTATGAGTGGAAATCAAACTTCTACCATACCCGAAACGCATCAAAAACAGGAAATACAAAAAGAAATAAAACCAAGAGAAAAAACACGAAGCAATGCGACAAAGAAAGTGGATTATGAAGAGACATTTTTGGTCAATCGTTTTCCATCCAGTCGAAGCGGAAAGGTAGTTTATATCCGTCCAGAATATCACGAAAGACTGCTACGTATTGTGCAACTGACAAGAGAAGAAAAGACCACTCTGTACTCGTACATCGACAATATTCTTGAACATCATTTTAAGGAGTTTGGTGACGATATTACAGAATATTTTAACGAACGCTTTAAGCCTATTATATAGCTATGGAAACAATAATTGTGATTTGCCTGCTCATCGTCATTGCCCTGCTTTTGCAGGACAAGATTGTCATTAAGAAAAGACCTGAGCAAAAGAAACCTGTGCAAGAAAAAGTCAATGCAAACCTGGCCGACATTATGGGACAACCCAAGCCAGTAAAAAGCCATTCGGTGCCAAACACAGCCAATGAAAGCCAAATAACTGAACAAGAAGCTGTACCTGATAATTTAGACATTGAATACGATGACAATGAAACCGTCAACGTTCAAATTCCGCAGGAAGAACTGGATGATGCTTTCTGTAATATACCTGATTTTGAAGAAGAGGAAGAAGAATGGAACAGGTACGAAACATCTGGTGGCGATAATGGTTTTGCTCAAGGGGTTACCTTTGAAGAACTAAGCTCCGTAGGGGACTTGCTCCAAAAAGAAAATTTGGAACAGGCTCAAAAGGAGACAGCGATAGCCATAGTTCAAAAAATGCAGGGAACCAAATTATTCAGCCTACTAGAAAATTCCATTGAGGGCGCTTCCCAACAAATTGCCGAGCTTTTGGATAGTACACTCACTTCTGAAACAGAAGCTGGTTCTTCCACTTTGCGGAAAAATGATTTAGAGGATTTTGATATTGGGGAGTTTGTTTAGCTCCCCCTTTACTGTAAAATAATTTTAGTTCTAGCGCTGTTTTTCTCTCCCTTCGGGAAAATAAAAACGAACGTATTATACGTATTATTAAAAAAATGATAGCTTGCTTTTAAATCCTCACCTTCCTGTGTATTTAATGAAATTGCTCCTTGTTCATGAAATTTCTTTTTGAATTTGAAATCCTGAACAAACGCCCACTTAAAGCCGAATTCGTCAGGGAGAGATAATTCCCCAAATTCTTTAAGAAATGATTTTGAATAAAATAAATCTCTTGTTGTTAAAATATTGGTAATCCCATTTTGATTAACGGGATGGTTTAACACAAGTAGAGCACATCTGTTCTTTGACTGAAGAACATAATTTCTAAAGGCTGAATGTACCGATGAGCCAAATTTTTTTCTTAAAGCCATAACTGCTCCTAATCCCAAATTCAATTTCTGACACTCTTCTAAAAAAATATCATGTTGAAATAATGTGATAGAAGCAAAATAATTAGCTTCTGCTTCAAATTGTTCTTGATATTCTTCACATAATGTCTCGTCATTATCTAACGCTAACATAATATCATCTTGCCAAGATAAAACACCATGTCCAATTTCATGTAACTTGACAAAATTTTTTTTACCTAAATTACTATCAAGACCAATGTCTACATATATAGTCTTTTCATCTCTGTCAAAAATACCCATTACTTTTGACAATGCCTTCGATAAAGCTTTCTTTGAAGGATTGAGCAACTTTTCCTTTATTGCACCAAAGAAAGATGTGTCAACATTATTTAATTGTATGCTGTTATCCAAAGCAAAGTTAGAATAAGTCAATATCTTATCAACAGGTGTTGGGAAAACATTTAAGGATTTGCTGTCTTTTAGAATATTGTATGAAATTTTTTCAATATCCTTTCGAGTAAAGTCATCTATCATAACTCTTTCTTACGTGATTTAATAAATTCTAAATACCTTAATACATCTTCACGTTCATTTTCAGAAAGGTCTTCTGCTCTAAATGCAATTTTTTGAGCAAAGCTCAAATTAATTTCCTCTTGTTCAGCTTCTTTTTTATCTATCATTTTAGCATTAGAAAGAAGTGTTTTTAAAGAAACTTTATATAAAGATGAAAGCTTTGACAAAATATTGACAGAAGGGTTTTTAATCTTATCGTTTTCTAATTGACTCAAATAAGCGTTAGAAATCTCGGTCATTTCTTCTACTTGTCTCAATGTAAGCCCTACATTTTTTCTTGCATCTTTTAATGTTATGCCTAGTGAACTCATCATTATTTTCTTTTTGCAAAGATATACAAAATCTTGAAATGTCAAGCAAAATTCTTGTCAGAATCTAAATATATAAAAATAACTTGCTTGATATATTTAGATTTTATATATTTGCATTGTAATTTATTAATTGAAATAAGATATGGCAAATTATCATGTAACACAAAAGAAAGGGCAAGAGGGATGGAATGTCCAAAAAGAAGGGGGTAAGAAAGCTTCAGCAGTTGTCAGTACTCAAAAGCAAGCGGAACAACTTGCAAAACAGTTTTCATCAAATAACGGTGGCGGCGAAGTTCGGATTCATAGGCCAAATGGTGGACCTATTAGAGATAGCGATACTGTTAAGCCAGGAAATGACCCAAAATCAATTAAAGACACTAAGTTTTAATGAAAAAGAAAAGATTAAAAAAATAAAAAGCCAAGCTTAAATCACCTGGCTTCAAATTCCTTTAAAGGAAGCAAAAGCCCTTGCAAGGCCTTTGGTAGTAATGTTTTCGTACTTCAAAGCTACCTCCTTTAATTGAAATATGCAAGCTTTTTGTGATTATAAACCATCAGCTTATAGAAGTTAAGTTGTTGGGCTTGGTATTAATAATATAAAATTTCAATTGCATCCGAATCAATAACTACTATAGGGGAAGTCCTATTTATTGCTGAAATGATAGGCAATAAGCAATTAAATATTAATTAATATCAAATTAAATTTTAAGATGAATTTAAATATACATCAAGGGGAATCACATTCCCATAATCCAAAAGTACCTCTAACGTTTGTAATAGAAGGAAAAGAATATGAAACTTTTGACCAGTACAAAACAGGGACAGAATTAAAACAGCTTGCAGGGATACCTTTAGATACCGAGTTGTTTTTATCTATTAGTAAGCCATATCAGGATGAGCTTGTTGAAAATGAAAAACAAGTTAACTTGGCTAGACCTGAAACTGAGTATTTCTTTGTAAAGAAAAAGCTTCACTTCTTCATTAATGAAAAGCCCTTTACTTGGTATAAACAATATATCAGAGGGGCTCAAATCAGAGAACTGGGTAATATACCTGCTGAAGATGATATCTTTCTTGACATCAAGGAAGGTTGGCAAGACGATCAAATATTAGATGATGAAGCCGTCGATTTAGCTCGTCCGGGTAAAGAGAAGTTTTTCTCTAAGCCAAGACTAACTGAGTTAACGATCATTGTGAATGCTCGTCCCCATATTTGGAAAGAAGCAAATATCTCTTTTGAGCAGTTGATTGCGTTGGCTTTTGGATCATACGATAATAACCCAAACAAAGGTTATACGGTAACTTATAGTAGAGGTTGGGAACCAAAACCAGAAGGCACTATGGTTAAAGGTTCAATTGTTCGTGTCAAAAATAAAATGATCTTCGATGTCACAGCAACTGATAAATCATAGTCCCGACCTTAAACGTCTAAGAGACGAAGGTTATGAGATCGAGGTACGTGGTGGATATTTAATTATCCACCATATACCCTTTATCGATCAAAACAAGCAAATCCAATATGGAGCATTGGTAAGTACCCTTAGTTTAAGTAGTAATGACCGAACAGGGATACCGGATAATCATGTTATACATTTTATGGGGGATAATCCTTGCGAAATTGATGGTACAGTTATTACAGCAATCCAGCATATTAATACTACTTCTGTGTTGAACCATCAGATTACAGTAAACAGATCTTTTTCAAATAAGCCTGCTGGCGGATATCCGAATTATTATGAAAAGGTCAAGAGATATGCGGATATTATTTCTGCACCTGCAAAATTTATGGACTCTTCGGTTACTGAAAAGACTTTTAAAGTGATAGCGGATAATAGCAATGAAACAGTATTTCAATACATTGATACTAATTCGAGTCGTGCTAATATCGAAGCGATTAATTCGAAGTTGGAAAAACAGAAAATAGCAATCATTGGATTGGGCGGTACCGGGGCTTATATTTTGGATATGATCGCTAAAACTCCGGTAAAAGAAATCCACCTTTACGATGGAGATAGCTTTGACCAACATAACGCCTTCCGTTCTCCAGGTGCAGCGTCAATGAATGATCTGGACGAGAATCCGAGGAAGACAGCCTATTACAAAAAGTTATATTCAAACATGCACAAGTATATTCATATTCATGACTATTATGTAAAGAAAGAGAATTTACAAGAGTTGGATAAAATGGATTATGTTTTTGTTTGTGTTGATAGGAATGCTGTAAGAAAAATGATAACAGATTACTTAGTTGATAAAGCTATTCCTTTTGCTGATGTCGGTTTAGGAGTAAATGTTGTAGATGATAAACTCATTGGTCAAGTTCGAGTTACATCAGCTACCAAAATAAAAGCTGATCATCTTTCAAAATACATATTTTCTGAAGACAATGAAAATAATGATTATGCAACAAATATTCAGATTGCAGAATTGAATGCACTGAATGCAATTTTCGCAGTACTGAAATGGAAGAAGATATCTGGAATTTATGTTGATTTAGAAAATGAACATCATAGTTCATTTTCTATCAGCACTTCTAAAATTTTTAATGATGATGTTACAACATAAATTTGTCGAATTCATTCCTGAGAAGGTTGAAGAAGGTATTTTATACATCTCAATCGAATATTGCACTGCAATACATATATGTGTATGTGGTTGCGGCAATGAAGTCGTGACACCATTGTCTCCGACAGATTGGAGGTTGACATTTAATGGAAAAACAATTACGCTTTATCCGTCTATAGGTAATTGGAATTTTGAATGTCAGTCCCATTATTGGATAAGGAACAATAACATTGAGTTTGCTGGTCATTGGACAGAAAAAGAAATCCGTCTAGGTAGAGAAAATAACTTAGAACGTAAGACGGAGTATTTTGAAATGCTGGATATTCAAAAAGAAGAACTGGTTGTTCAAGAAAGTCCAAAATCTAATATTTGGCAGAAAATCTCCAAATTCTTGCGATTGTAAAATTTTAATTTTTATCTCTCTAAAGCCGAAGGTAATTCTTCGGCTTTATTTATATATTTCCTTTGGGGTATATTGTAATAATTAAGGTAGTTTTTTAGCAATAATCTCACATATCTCCCCAAATTTCATTACCTCCTCATAACTATCTGTTGCATGAAGAAAGGCAGGATTTTTCTGGTCTGATTTATTAATAATATCAATAAATAACTTCATATTTTCTAATTGTAAAGCTGAAAAAGAGTCAATATCTCTCTTAATTTCTTCCATAGTGTGTGTATTCCTGTAGTTGGTATATTTGCCCACGAAACCAATAAAAATATCAGACAGTTGAGTTAACTGGTTATCTTGAGAATCAATAAAAGAATAATTTTTAAACTCAATCCCATTGTCTAGTATTCGGTACTCGTCCAAAGCTTCACGAATGGAATCCTCATTATCGAATATATGGGTGGAGTTCTTAAATGTGTAGATAGGTCTAAGATAAAAATGTGTAAGATCTGTTAATAAAACATGATCTTCTTCATTCATAACAAAAGCTAGGTCGCCTTTCTTTTTGGACTCTTTCAATATTTGTCGTAAAGACTCTAATCCAAAATGAAATTCCTCTAACTGAAGATATGCTTCAAAAAGATTACTCAATGATTCTATGAAATCACCAATTTTCTCAGGTTTAACATTAGGATATTCAAAAGCATAAAAAATTTGAATAACGGCATCTATTTCAAGACGACAGAGTTTGTACAAGTCATTCTTTAGTCGATTGTCAAATCCAGGTCCTAATTGCATGGCTGCGTCTGAATTCATTATAGCAGAGTCTACAATATCCACTACAGACCAATACAGAATATTTAAGCTTGAATAATGTACATAAAGATCGCTATCCTTCAAAAAACGAAAGAAAAGATTTAACTTCTGGGATTTGAGACAATCAAGAAAATCTCCAAATGCGATATGTTTGAATTTAACTTCCTTGGCTGTTTTCTGCAATTTAAAACTATCTATCAATTGCTGTACATCTGGTACTTCTCCCTGATGTAGAAGTCCTCCCAAAACGAAGTTTGCCGTAAATGTATAATTGAAATCATTTTCTTTTACATAGAATGTTTTAATATTATTGGTTTCATCATAGTAGAATATATATGGTGTTGTAAAATCCACCCTTGGATTCATTAATTGGACAAATTGATTAGCTGCCTCAATTTCTGCTATTTCAAAATCTATCATAGTATTAGCTTATTAAAATAATTAAGTGACTAAGTTATAAAAACACTTCTTATTAAGCCACTAACCGCCAAACAATTCCTTTGACTGCCACATTCTTATACTGCCTTGATTTCTGAAACACCTTTGT
>JAEWOR010000038.1 GCA_023399595.1 Bacteroidota bacterium
TTAAAGTGTTTTCTACAATCTTCTTCGGTTCCAAAATTCGCCGTAAAACTGAAAATATTCATCTGTAATAATTTGAATTACACAAATATACAAATTATTAGGCAATCTTACGGATATTCATTAAAAATAAATTAATAATATGAAAAAAATATTATTGTCTTTGACTTTGTTGAGTGTAATATTTTCTTGTCAGCGAGAGGGTGATTTAATATCTGTTGATAACAAAGTTATAGAAAAAATCAAAATGGACACTTTAGAGTTGGGACAAGAAGCAGCTTTGGGGAAAACAACAACTCTTCTTGCTGAAAGTAATAAAATTAATATTTTAAGACCAACTGTTGATTATCAGGATCTTAATTCAGCTTTTTACCTTACACATAATTTTGGTAATTCTACTAATAGTGTCTCAATTGTGTTTAGGTTAAACCCAAATGGTAATATGAGATTTTATAGAACGAATATGTATGGACAGGAGAAAGATATTTGGTTTGTTGCAACCAATACAGGAAATCCTGCCTATACACCAATTTTAATGGCTCAGACTAATGGAAATTTAGTTCTTTATAAGAACGAAGGATATTATTCTGCAAATGATGTTCTTTGGAATTCAAATACATGGGTTGCAAGTGGGGTTACTAGCCCAAGTATTAAAATTCAACTTTTTGAGGAAAGGTCAATTTACTCAGGACTCAAATATATTGCGAAACTAATTTTAGAAGGAAATGGATATTACAGACATGTTATAGCAGAGGGAGAGATTTAATAGCATATAAATATTTGGATAACTTAGCAACAAAGCCGCTAAGTTATCCAAATATTTTTTGTATTTTCTACAACTCTTTTTCTCCACTATAAAGCTTTTCTTAATATATTATTTTATAAATTAGGTAATGTGGTCAAAAATAGTTGGTGTTTTTAGAAAAAACACATATACTACTTGATTTTATTTACAGCAAAGCAATTATAATATGTTTTTACATTTTTTTTGGAAATAGAGTCGTAAATGTTTTCATTTTCGGTGAAATTTGTAGTGATTTGGAAATCAAAATGTTCTGAAAGTAAATTATTTATGTAAGAGTGAAATTTCTGAAAATCACTATCTTCGCAATGAAACTCTACATACATTTTTTTTATTTTTGGAAAGTTCTTTTTTAAGTCGGGCAAAACAGCGAACTCTGATCCCTCAATGTCAATTTTTAGAAAATCTATTTCTTGATTAAGATTTTCGATAAAATCTGAAAGCCTAATTTTTTCAATTTTTTTACCAGTATCTGACTTAGAAATTTTACTTCCTGCATTTCCTAATTCCTCGAAAAATTCATAACCTGTTTTATCTGAGACAAGTTTCTGATATTTGAATACAGTATCATTCCAGCCAAAAGAATCTATGTTTTTTTCTAGATAGCTATAATTCACAGAATCTGGTTCAAAAGCATGAATAATTGCGTTTGAATGTTTTTGCTTGATGTATAACATACTTAAACCAATATTAGCACCACAGTCTATTATTAAAGGGGTGTTTTTTTCGGTGTTAAATTCATAAACATTTGAAGTGAAAACCTCATCAAGTGTATAATAATTGACAGGAGTAAGACCGAAGAATCTCTTACCAAAAAGTTCGCAACTTTCATTTTTGTCAATAATGTTTTTGTAAATATTGACAATACTGTTGAAATCTAAAATACCATTTTTGTAAAAAGTTTTTAGATGTGGATATTTAAAGAAAAAAAGCAATGCTTTTTTTGTGTTAAATTTGAATATCATGGTTTATAGTTTTCTTTTTTTAGTAATGAAGTCAGCTATATTAATAAGTCTGGATTCTATTGGGAACTTGTTTTTCATTTCTGTTTTATTCAGATGAAATAATTTTTTAGATGCATTTTGTAAACTTACAAAAAGCTTGTAATAGTATGAATTGGCATCAAGGTCATTCATTATATCGTTATAAAATTTATACCGTCTGCTAATTAATTTTAATAATTGTTTATAATCTTGAAAAGTTTTATTTTGCTTATATGGCTTAATTAAATAATCTATTTTAGCTTTATCGAAATCAAAAAACTCAAGACCTATTTGTTGTTCAGAATGAATCCTGTAATTAAATAGTTTCTGATTTATAAAAAGAAAGCTTTTGTTTTTTGCGGCAATCAGTGCAATCAGTTCGTCGTGATGGATATGTTTTATTTTAGGAAAATTTGGTATTTCATTTACTATTTCTTTCCTTATAGCCATTGCAGCACCTGTTGCAATATTTGTAATTGCGGCAATTAATTCAAAATAATCAATATCATTAGTTTTATTATTTTGTTCTATATAGCGGGGAATATCCCAAACAGAAATTTTGTTATTTAGAACTCTTGTACCATTAAAACAATTGCCACTTGAAGAAACAACTTTTATGCTAGGGTTTTCATTAAAGACTTTTATAAATTCTTCAACTTTATTTGGTAGCCAAATATCATCCTGATCAGACAAAAAAATGATATCATTTACACAAAGTCTCAAGGCTTTTTGAAAATTCTTTGTGCTTTTAAGATTTATCGGATTAATATAAATTTTAAAAATTGAAGGATACATCAATTGATATTCTTCTAAAATTGATATAGTATTATCTGTTGAGCCGTCATCACAAACCACAATTTCATCAACTTTGTAAGTTTGGTTCAGTATGGAATCTATTTGTTCCTTTATGTATTTTTCTCCGTTGTAAGTACAAAGAGCAACAGAAGTTTTCATAATTTAATATTTATTGGGTTACAAGTTTTATCATCTAAAACGCATTTAATCCAATTCTCAAAAGAATATTTTTTCTGAATATCTGTTTCTATTTTTTGAAAAGGTTCAGCAACAAATTTTTCAATTTCATTTTCTAATGTAGAAGGAGAATATACAAGAATGTTTTCCGGTTTGTAAAAGTCATACTTTTTAACCTCAGAATTGTTAGTGATAAGTTTTTGGTTATTTCCAAGTGCTTCAAAGATACGTAAAGAAAGACCTTTGTGATGAGGATTTACAAAATCTACCAAAATCTTGGCATGATGATTTTTATTTAAAGTTTCTTCGTAAGTGAATTTTTGGTCAATAAAAGTTATTCCTTTACATTTTAAATGTTTTGGAAGTATGTTATTTTTATTTTCAGCCAATAACTCACATTTAAAATTTATCTTCAATTTATCAATTTTGGAAAAAAACTCTTGGATATATTCCATTCGGTCTTGAGAATATATACCTAAAAAATATAAATCAAACTTTTTGACATTCTTAGCAGGAATGTTATTGAGTATTTTTGAATCAAAATAAAAATTAGTAATTCCTAAAACATTTTTAGTAACTACATCTTTTGGATCAAAAACATAAAATCGATCAAATAGTGGGATTGATTTTTTAACTTTCGGGAAAACATTAATTCCATCCCATTGATAACCAATTAGTTCTTTAGATTTTTGTTTTGCTTTTTCAATGATATCGAGAGGATATAAATCAGCGCGTATAATTAATGTATAATCTGCTTTTCCAGCTAATGAAATAATATTTTTTTCAATATTACTTTGATGTTGAAACTTTAACTGCTGTTTATAATCTTTATTTCCATAAAGTTTTTTTTGAACAAAATTTTCTGCTTTTTCTATGAAATTTTGATATTTGAAGTTTTCATCATCAAAACAAATATCAATTATCTCAAAACCTAATTCCTCAAATTCTTTGAGGAATATTTTATAAATTCCGTAACGCTTGGGCATCCCGAAAATGAGTATTTTACCTTTAAACGGTTTGTTCGTAACCATCTTCACATTTAATAATTTTATTTTTTACTACATCCTGATAAACGCTGAGGTTTTTTATTTCATTTTTTCTGTCGAAATGTGGATGATAAAGATGATAGCAAACAGCAGACATTTTCAGGCGTCTCTGTTTTAAGCCTAGATTTATTAAGCGTGCGGCAAGTTCAATATCTTCATGTCCCCATCCGTTCATATCATTATTATAGCCATTCACATTGATGAAATCTTTTTTCCAGAATGAGAAATTACAGCCTTTTACATTATTAGATTTATAATGGTCTTTTCTGAAAAAAAATGATAGTGCAGGAGCTCTTGTGGCATTAATTTTATTTTTCACATTTTTAGAAACCTCTTTCATATTGAGTTTTCCATTGTCAAGAATTTTTTTGGTGTTTGACTCCGAAATTAATGCACGGCTACCATTTAGAAAAAAATCTTTTTTCCTGTTGGTAATATGGTCTTTAATGAAATTTTCATCAAGAATGATGTCACCGTCTATTTGTATAATGTATTCTGCATCAGTTCCCATTATAGCAGCATTCATTATGATCGTTTTTCTAAAGCCGTTATCTTCTTGCCAAAAATGTTTAATTAGTACTTTGGATTTTTTTTGCCAATTCTGAATCAGTTCCCGGGTAGATTCTCGTGAACCATCATCTGCAATGAGAATTTCATCAGGCAATACCGTCTGAAGCTGAACAGATTGCAGAACAAGATCCAGAGCGGCTTCCCAGTTGTAGGTAGAAATTAAAAGGGCGGTTTTCATTCTTTTATATATTGATCGATTCCGTTTTTACAGAATTTTACCTTATTTTTTTTTGCATACTCAAAAATTTCTTCGTTTTTTTTGAGGTTTTCTTTCTTGTTTACGGGATGATTAATATGAAAAACCAGTCCACCCAGCTTTAAGAATCTTTTTTCTTTTCCGGCATTCAGTAATCTGGCTACAAATTCTTTGTCTTCTGGGCCCCATCCTTTAAAATCTTCATTGTATCCATTTATTTCAATGGCATCTTTTCTCCAGTAAGCCATATTGCATCCATGAATTTCCCATCTTTCTTCTCCTTCATTTTTGTAATTGGTTTCAAATTTTTTCCAGAGAAAAGGTATTCTAAAAGAACTAAAAAAATTAGTAATTCCTTTGGAGAATGGATTAATACTGGTGTTTAGTGTTTTTAATTTTTCTTTAGACAGCTTTTCATTAATATAAATTCTGCTAGCCCTCACAAAAGAATTAGGTTTAGCAAATTTTTTGTGGTCCGCAATAAAATAAGGATGAAGAATAAGGTCGCCGTCAATTTGTACAATATAATCACCTTCTGCAGCAGCTATGGCTTTATTCCTGATTTTTGCCAGTTCAAAACCATTGTCTTCATGCCAAATATGTTTGATGGGTATTTTATTTAATTTCTTATATTTTTCAACAACAAATTTTGTGCTATCTGTGGAGCCATCATCTGCAATAAGAATTTCATCAGGAAATTCTTTCTGTTCAAAAATACTTTTTAAGCATATATCTAATGCTTCAGGCCAATTATAGGTAGAAATTATTAACGAAGTTTTCAAATTTAAATACTTATTTCTTAAAATCTACAATTGTTTTTTCAATAATACTTACGCAGTCCAAAAGTTCCTCTTTTGTAATCACCAATGGAGGTGCAAGTCTTATAATATTTCCATGAGTAGGTTTTGCTAATAAACCATTTTCTTTTAAAGCAACACACAAATTCCAAGCTGTTGAGCTTTCTGGTGTATCATTGATAAGAACAGCGTTTAGTAAACCCTTTCCTCTAACTTTGGTGATGAGATTTGTTTTTCCAATTAATTTTTCAATCTCGTAACGGAACAATTGTCCTAATTCTTCAGCTTTTTCAGAAAGGTTTTCATCAATTACAACATCTAAAGCAGAAATAGCAACTGCACAAGCAATAGGATTTCCACCGAAAGTTGAACCATGTTGTCCAGGTTTTATCACATGCATAATTTCATCATTCGCTAAAACTGCTGAAACTGGATACATTCCTCCAGAAAGAGCCTTTCCTAAAATTAAAATATCAGGTTGAACCTCTTCGTGGTAACACGCAATAAGCTTACCTGTTCTTGCGATACCCGTTTGAACTTCGTCTGCAATAAAAAGAACGTTGTATTTTTTACATAATTCTGATGCTCCTTTTAAGAAACCTGCGTCAGGAACATAAACGCCAGCTTCCCCTTGAATAGGTTCTACTAAAAATCCTGCGATATTTTGAGCTTCAGATTTTAAAACTTCTTCTAAAGCTGCTAAATCATTATAAGGAATTTTGATAAATCCAGGTGTAAACGGACCATAATTTTGGTTGGCATCAGGATCATTTGAGAACGAAACAATGGTAGTTGTTCTTCCGTGAAAGTTGTTTTCGCAAACGATGATTTTCGCAGCGTTTTCTGTAATTCCTTTTACTTCATAACTCCATTTTCTGGCTAATTTTACAGCTGTTTCCACTGCTTCAGCACCAGAATTCATAGGAAGAACTTTATCAAACTTGAAGAGTGAAGTAATTTTTTTCTCGTATTCACCTAATTTGTTATTGTAAAATGCACGAGAAGTTAAAGCCAAAGTTTGTGCTTGGTCCGTTAAAGCTTTTACAATTTTTGGATGCGAATGTCCTTGGTTAACAGCGGAATAAGCAGATAAGAAGTCATAGTATTTTTTACCTTCAACATCCCAAACATAAACACCCTCCCCTTTTTCCAAAACTACTGGAAGTGGATGGTAATTGTGAGCGCCGTATTGGTCTTCTAAATCAATATAATATTCCGAATTTTTTACTGTTTCTACTGATGACATAACCTTGTTTTTTACAAAGTTAATCAAATAAAAGAAATTTGAATTGCTTATCAATAAAAAACCTCATAGGTTTTGGACCTATGAGGTTTGCATTATGCAAAATATTTGTAGAGATTAATTATTCTCGTATTTTCTATCCATTACAAAATCCTCCATGAATTTTGTGGTATAGTTTCCTGCTAAATAATCTTCGTTCTCCATTAATTGTCTATGGAAAGGAATTGTGGTTTTAACACCCTCAATATAGAATTCTTCCAATGCACGTTTCATTTTTGCAATCGCCTCTTCTCTTGTTTGAGCAGTGGTAATTAATTTAGCAATCATAGAGTCGTAGTTAGAAGGAATGCTGTATCCAGAATAAACGTGAGTATCTACTCTAATTCCGTGTCCACCAGGGATATTTAAACCAGTGATTTTTCCTGGAGATGGACGAAATTCGTTATAAGGATCTTCTGCATTAATTCTACATTCAATTGAGTGTAGTTTTGGGAAGTAATTAATTCCTGAAATTGGAGTTCCTGCAGCCAATAAAATTTGCTCACGAATTAAGTCGTAATCAATAACTTGCTCAGTAATAGGGTGTTCTACTTGGATTCTAGTATTCATTTCCATGAAATAGAAATTTCTGTCTTTGTCTACTAAGAACTCAATAGTTCCTACTCCTTCATATCCAATATATTCAGCTGCTTTTACAGCCGCTTCACCCATTTTTTCACGAAGTTCATCGGTCATAAATGGAGAAGGGGTTTCCTCTGTTAATTTTTGATTTCTTCTTTGTACAGAACAATCTCTTTCAGAAAGGTGACAAGCTTTTCCGTATTGGTCACCAGCAATTTGAATTTCAATATGTCTAGGTTCAACAATAAGTTTCTCCATGTACATACCTCCATTTCCAAAAGCAGCGGTAGCCTCTTGAACTGCAGAATCCCAATCCTCTTTAAGATCTTCAGCTTTCCAAACAGCACGCATACCTTTTCCACCACCACCAGCTGTAGCTTTAATCATCACAGGATAACCCATTTCTTCAGCTAATTTAGCTGCGGTTTCGTATCCATCAATTAAGCCTTCAGAACCAGGAACACAAGGAACACCAGCTTCTTTCATAGTAGCTTTAGCGTTGGCTTTGTCACCCATTCTGTCGATTTGCTCAGGTGTTGCTCCAATGAATTTAATGCCATTTTGTTGGCAAATTCTAGAGAAGTTAGCGTTCTCTGATAAGAACCCATAACCTGGGTGAATAGCATCTGCATTTGTAATTTCTGCAGCTGCAATAATATTAGGAATTTTAAGATAAGAGTCTTTACTCATCGCAGGTCCTATACAAACCGCTTCGTCTGCAAAACGAACGTGCAAACTGTCTTTATCAGCTGTAGAATATACTGCTACAGTTTTTATTCCCATTTCTTTACAAGTACGTAAAATACGCATTGCAATTTCGCCTCTGTTGGCTATTAATATTTTTTTGAACATAATTTTAATTAGTTAATTAGATGATTAGTTGATTAGATAATGAGTAGGAAACATAAAAGCTAGGAATCTAACTTCTAACTTCTAACTTCTAACTTCTAACTAAATTTATGAAGGATCTACTAAGAATAATGGTTGATCGTACTCAACAGGAGTAGCGTCATCAACAAGAATCTTTACGATTTTTCCTTTTACTTCAGATTCAATTTGGTTGAAAAGCTTCATTGCTTCAATTACACAAACTACTTTTCCTACAGATATTTCATCACCTACATTTACGAAAACGTCTTTATCTGGAGATGGTTTTCTGTAGAATGTACCAATCATTGGAGATTTAATAGTGATGTATTTGCTGTCATCTGAAGAAGCTTCTGTTGCAACTGGAGTTGCAGGAGCGCTACCTGATATTGGAGCTGCAGGAGCCACCTGAGGAGCGGTTTGATAAACTGCAGGTTGTTGCATAAAGCTTACTTCGCTACCTCCTAGTGGAGTTTTAATAGTAATTTCAAAATCTTTGGTTTTGTATTTTACCTCAGAAACTTCCGCTTTAGAAACGAATTTAATTAAATTTTGTATGTCTTTAATATCCATAGGAGTAATTTTTTTATAGGGTTCAAAGATACCAAAAAAACATAAAAAACAACAAAAAACCACTCGTTTTATATGAAATCGAGTGGTTTTTGTATTGAAATAAGGTTTTTTCTATTGAAAAGCTCTTAGTTTTCTTCAGTAGTTTCTACTTCTTTTTCTAATACTACTTTTCCTCTGTAGTATAGTTTTCCTTCATGCCAATGAGCTCTGTGATAAAGGTGTAATTCGCCAGTTGTAGCATCTTTAGCCAATTGAGGAGCTACTGCTTTGTAGTGAGTTCTTCTCTTGTCTCTTCTTGTAGACGATTGTCTTCTTTTAGGATGTGCCATTTTCTTGTACTTTTATTTTTGATGAGTGATGAGAGACTTTCATCTGCTCATCTAAATTATTATTAATTATTATTTCTTAATTTCTTTAATGCTTCCCAACGGGGATCGCTATTTTGTTCCTCTTCTTTTTCAATTTCTTTTGGACTGAATTTTTCAAGAATTTCTAAGTCTTCTTTTTTTACATTAGGGGATAATTTTTTCATGGGGATTGATAAAACCACATTTTCATATATCAACTGTGCAATATTAAAATCATGAGAGTTAATAGGGATAGTGATTACATCTTCCTCACTATCGTCATATTCTTCTCCAAATTTTACTAAGACTTTAATTTCATTTTCAATAGGGTGGGTAAAATCTTCGTTGGTGATATCACAAACCAAATCTACCGTTCCTTTTGTAGAAATAACCACTTCTAAAAAAGTTGAATGCTTATCTAAAAGTACGTCAACCTTTATTTTAGGGTTTGTAAACTCTTGTTCAGTGTCAAATAATTGAAAGAACTCCTTATCTGTCTCAAATTGGAAGTTGTGTTTTCCGTTTTTAAGCCCGGAAAAGCTGATGTCGTAATTTCTTAGCTTGTCCATAAAATGAGTGTGCAAAAATATGCATTTTTTTTTATATAACAAATTATTTTCAAAAACAAAGTTTGTTTTTGTTTTTTATCCCTCTTGTTCTGTTGGTAAATCTTCGTCAATACCGTTGTCTGAGGGCATTTTGCGTGGTCTTAGCCTATTTTCTATCAGTTCTTTATATTCTGATCTATTTTTAAAAATACTAACCGCAGTAAAAATAGCTTCTTTAAAACTGTTTTCATCTGCCATATTTTTTCCTGCAATATCATAGGCTGTTCCATGGTCTGGCGAGGTTCTGATAAAAGGCATGGCAGCTGTGTAGTTTACACCGTCTTCATAAGATATTGTTTTAAAAGGAGCTAAGCCTTGATCGTGGTACATTGCTAAAACGCCATCGTATGCCTTATATTTGGAAGGTTGAAAAAAGCTGTCTGCAGGAAAAGGACCAAAAGCTAAAACTCCAGAATCAAATAATTCTTTAATTGCGGGTTCTATAATTTCTATTTCTTCTTTTCCAATAAGTCCTCCATCTCCTGCGTGCGGATTGAGTCCTAAAACTGCAATTTTTGGTTTTTGAATGCAGAAATCCTCAATTAAACATTGGTTTAAAGCTTTTACCTGCTTCTTAATTTTTTCTTTTGAAATATTTTGCGGGATTTCAGCAACAGGAATATGATGAGTGGAAACTGCAACTTTTAAATCATCGGTCACTAAAAACATTAATCCGTTTTTACCGAATTTTTCTTCTAAATAACCAGTGTGGCCTGCGTGTTTGAAACCCATTTTCACCATTTCGTCTTTGTTGATAGGTGCAGTTACCAAAACATCAATTTCCTCATTCATTAAGGCGTTTGTAGCTGCTTCTAACGAGTCGATTGCCATTTTAGTGGATTCTTCTGTGGGATTTCCTAAATCTACATTCACGTTTTCTTTGGTAAGGTTTACCATATTAATTTTTCCATTTTGTGCTTGTGAAGCCTCTGTAATATAGTTGAAATTTAGATTAAGTTTAAAAATATTCTTTTGATAGGTGAAAAGTTTGCCCGATCCAAAAATAATGGGAGTGAAAAAATCTGTAATGCTTTTGTCTTTAAGAGATTTCATGATGATTTCAGGGCCAATTCCATTAAAATCACCAATTGAAATTCCTACTCTTACTTTATGGTGTTTTGAGCTCATTTTAGCTATCTTTGAATTTTAATAATTTACAAATTTAGCAAAATAATAATATGTTTACAGGAATAATTGAAGCGGTAGGTGTAGTAGATAATATTCAGAATGATGGAGGGAATATTCATTTTACATTGTCATGTCCTTTTAACCAAGAGTTGAAAGTTGACCAAAGCTTGGCTCATAATGGCTGTTGCTTAACGGTTGTTGAAGTAAAAGAAGATCAATATATAGTTACGGCTATTAACGAAACACTAGAAAAAACAAATCTAGGGGCTTGGGGAAAAGGAACAGTGGTGAATTTGGAACGTTGCATGACGATGAACGGTAGACTGGATGGGCATATTGTTCAAGGGCATGTAGACCACACAGGTTTTGTTAAGTCTATTGAAAATAAAGACGGGAGTTTTTTAGTGACAATAGAATATGATGCTTCGAATTCTGATTTTGTAACTGTTCCGCAAGGTTCTATTACTGTGAACGGAATTAGTTTAACGGTGGCCAAAAGTGAAGAAAATGCTTTCTCAGTGGCAATAATTCCTTATACTTGGGAGTTTACTAATATGCAATATCTAAAAATGGGTGATCAGGTGAATCTTGAATTTGATATTATTGGAAAATATGTTTCCAAACTAATGAATAAAAAATAAATGTATAGCCAAAAATACAAAGGTTACAGTCTTAGAAGTAAAATTTTCTTTGGTTTCTTACTAATATGCATGTTAAGTATTGTGGGATCATCTGTGCTGTCTTACATTATTCTGAAAAATAATGCTATAAGTCAAAGCAAAACAGACCAACAAAACAAAACAGAAGCGTTAAGAACCGCTTTTGACTATGCAATAAGTCATTCTGAAACTAAAACAACAGACATTAAAAGAATTCTTGCTAATGATATCTATGAAATTGCGGATGTTTCTAAACATGACGTAATGGTCTATGATTTAGATGGTAAGTATTTACTATCTAATAGAGATGAAAATTTAGTAAAACAAAAATTTGTTCCCAAAGAAATTATTTTTCATCTATTGAATAATAACACCAGATATGACGTTGAAAGTTATGATGATAAATTAAACGCAAATGTGGTTTCTTCATTCATGTTGCTAAGAAACAATATG
The DNA here is from genome assembly GCA_023399595.1 of Bacteroidota bacterium. Taxonomy (GTDB): domain Bacteria; phylum Bacteroidota; class Bacteroidia; order Flavobacteriales; family Weeksellaceae; genus Chryseobacterium. The sequence continues at coordinate 11,863 of JAEWOR010000038.1, forward strand.
TTAGAGCCTATTGGTATTATTTGTTTTGATTCATATCATAGTGATTCGTCTTACATGGATGTTTTTAATAAATATACCAAGTATGTCGTTATTATAAATGTTTTTATCATTATTTTTAGTATATGGTTAAGTTGGATTATTTCTAAAAATATGGTGAAAACCATTACTACTTTCTCGGAAATGATTGCAAAAATCACCTTATTTAATAAAGATTTAAGACCTATTCGATATTATAAAAATGATGAACTCAACTCTTTGGTGAAGTCTTATAACAGAATGATTCTTCAAATTCAGGATCAAAGAGAAAGGTTAAGTGTTACGGAAAGGGAACATGCTTGGCGAGAAATGGCTAAACAAGTGGCGCATGAAGTTAAAAATCCACTTACTCCCATGAAGTTGAAAATGCAAAATTTTGAAAGAAAGTTTGACCCCAATGATCCCGAAATCAGAAATAAAGTTAAGGATCTTAGTAAAGCCATGATTGAGCAAATTGATCTAATTGCTACAGTAGCTTCGGCCTTTTCTCAGTTTGCACAGCTTCCAGAGAAGGAAAATACGGTTTTTAACTTGAATAAAGAAGTTGACGATATTATAAGAATTTTTAATGATGATAAGGTTTTTCTGCATTCCAATAAGGAGGACATTATGATTAATATGGATAAAATTTACCTTAATCGTATTATTACCAATTTGGTTACCAATGCACTTCAGGCTGCCGATGATTATAGACCAGTGATAGTGAATGTGGATCTCGAATTGATTAATAAGAGGGTGGTTATTATTGTACAAGATAATGGAAAAGGTATTCCTGACGATATGTATGAAAGGATTTTCGAGCCGAGTTTTACATCAAAAAGTAGTGGAATGGGACTTGGTTTAACGATGGTGAAAAAAATGATCGAAGACTATAAAGGAGAAATAAAAGTTCAATCTAGACTTGGAGTAGGAACAAGATTCACTATTTCATTGCCAACAAATATTTAATATGAAACCTTTTACGTTTAAAAATTTTGAAATTTCACAACATCAAAATGTCTTTAGGGTAGGAACAGATGGGGTAGTTTTAGGAGTAATTGCATCGGTGGATAATGCTCAAAATATTTTGGAAGTAGGAACTGGGACTGGATTTATTTCTTTAATGTTGGCTCAAAGGAATCCTCAAGCTGAAATTTTAGCTTTAGATATAAATTCTCATGCCGTTCAAATGGCTTCTCAGAATTTTGCTAATTCTCCCTTTTCTGAGCGTTTGAAAGTTGTTAAACAGAATTTTAATGATTTTCTGTGGAACAATTCTTTTGATTTAATTATTTCTAACCCGCCATATTTTGAAGAATCGACTTCTGAGAAAGATAAAATAGCACGTCAAACCATTGAGTTGAACTTTAAAGATTTAATAGAGAAGTCAGTTATGTTATTAAATGAAGGTGGAGCTTTTTCTGTTATTATTCCATTTGAATCAGGAGAAGAGTTTATTGATATTTGTTTTGAAAATAAGCTTTATTTAAAAAGGAAAGTAAATGTTTTCGGAATTAAAAAAAACAAACCGAAAAGATTAGTTTTAGAGTTTTCAAAGCATAATCAAAAGGTGATTTCTGAAGATTTTATTATAGAAAAAAGTCCGAGACAATACTCGGACCAATATCTTGAACTCACTAAAGAGTTTCATGTTTTTAATAAATGATAGAAGTTAGAAAAATACGAATACCTATTTTTCTGCTTGAATTATTGTTCAAATAATTCTGAAGTTTCTAACACCGTTACTTTCCCATCTTCGCATCTTATGGCTTCGCCAGGGAAGTTTTGGATCATATGATAATCGTGAGTGGCCATAACTACAGCAGCATTATTTTCGAAAGCTACTCTTTTTAAAAGAGACATAATTTCGTTAGAAGTTTCAGGATCTAAGTTTCCTGTAGGCTCATCCGCTAGAATTAATTCAGGATGATTAAGTAGGGCTCTTGCAATGGCAACACGTTGTTGTTCACCACCAGAAAGTTCATGAGGCATTTTATGTTTTTTGCTTTTCATGTTTACACTTCCCAATACTTCATTAATGCGGTCGTCTATTTTTGTTTTATCTGTCCAGCCTGTAGCTTCTAAAACAAATTTTAGGTTTTTTTCTACTGAACGATCGGGTAATAATTGGAAATCTTGAAATACAATTCCCAGTTTTCTTCTTAATTCAGGGATGTCTGAAGAGCGCAATTTACTCAAATCGAAACCCACAACATTTCCTTGTCCACTCGCTAATGGAATGTGCCCGTAAAGGGTTTTTAATAGAGAACTTTTCCCAGAGCCTGTTTTGCCTATTAAATAACAAAATTTTCCTTTTTTTATGTGGAGTTCAACATTGTTAAGAACGGTGAAGTTTTTTTGGGCAATTTTAGCATTGCTCAAATTAACAATATTATCCCCTGTTTCGTTTCTGTGTGGCATTTTCAAAAAAATTATTGGAATTCAAAAATAGTATAAAACTTTAATAATTCTATTGTTTTTGGGAAATTTTAACAACAAAAAATGCCTGAAAAATAACTTTTCCAAGCATAAATTGTATATGATAATTCTGAGATTATCTCTTCGCGCGTACTGCGCTCACAGTTAAACTCTTTCTGCCTTTAGCTCTTCTCGCAGCCAAAACTCTTCTTCCGTTTGGCGTAGACATTCTTTCTCTGAAACCGTGCTTGTTTCTTCTCTTTCTCTCTGATGGTTGGAATGTTCTTTTACTCATTACTGATATGTTTAGTCCGTAATTATTGTTTTAATTTTCAGATTGCAAAGATATGTATTTTTTTATATCCTACAAATAAAATTCAACTTTTATAATTTAAAAATTTATTGTCTGTTATTTTTTATTTGCGAAATGCTTCTACGAACGTTTTTCAATCATAATTAAAACGCTATCTTTGAGCCTCTAAAAATTAGTTAATGTTTACATCTCAAGAATTACAAGAAGTTTCTCAACTTTTGCAACCAGAAAATAGTATAGTTATTTTAACACACTATAATCCTGATGGTGATGCAATTGGTTCTTCTCTTGGTTTGAAACATTTTCTAACGGCTAAAGGGTTGAACGCAGAAGTGGTTGTTCCTAATGATTTTCCTAAATTTTTGAAATGGATGCCCGAAGCTAAAAAAATCACTATTGCGGATTATAAAAAGCCAAAAGCGCGGGAGATGATCAATAATGCAGATGTTATCTTTTGTTTAGATTTTAACGCTTCACATCGTATTGGGAATACGGTTGGTCCTTGGTTGGAAAAAGCTAGTGGAAAGAAAATATTAATAGATCATCATCAGCAACCAGATCATTTTGATTATGTGTATTCTGATACCAATGTTCCGGCAACTTGTCAAATGGTATATCATTTTATTCAAGCTTTAGGACAGGAGGATTTGGTGAATTTAGATATTGCAGAATGTCTTTATACTGGAATTATGACGGATACAGGAGGCTTCAGGTTTAGATCTACAAGTGCTACAACTCATAGAATTGTTGCGGATTTAATTGAAAAAGGTGCTGATCCTGCTAAAATAAGTTCTAATACTTGGGATACTAATACGGTTTCAAGACTTCGCTTATTGTCTTTAATTCTGAATAGGATAGAAGTGGTAAAGAATGGCGAAGTGGCTATTTTATACTTGAAAAGAGATGAATTGAAGAAATATGGTTTTGAAAAAGGAGATACCGAAGGTTTTGTGAATTATGGATTAAGTATTTTGGGAGTGAAAATGTCAGCATTTTTTATGGAAGATTTATATGAAGATTTTATTAAAATTTCTTTCCGTTCTAAACATGCTATAGATGTGAATCAGTTTTCAAGGAAGTATTTTAATGGTGGAGGTCACATTAACGCAGCGGGAGGTAAGTATTTTAAGCCTATTTTGGAGACTATTGAAGATTTCAAAGAGAAAATAGAACAAGAACAATTTTAAAATAAAAAACCGACCGCCGGTCGGTTTTTTTTATTTTGAGTATCCTTTTTCTTCAAGGGTTTTGCAAGTGTATTCATAAACGATTTTCCACATATCTTCAATCCCCGATTTTTTAAACAAGCTGAATTTTGTCATTCCTGGAGGATCTAAAAAAATATCGCATAAACTCACTTTTGCGTATACAGAACTTGCAATGGCGAGGTGTAAAATCCTATCAAATTCTTTCACCAAGCTCATTTTCGTTAAGACGTCAAAACCTATAGAATTTACATGTGAACCAATAAGAATATCGCAATTGTCAATAAGAGGTTCAATAGGGAAATTGTCTAAAACACCACCATCCACATGAACTTCGTTGCCAATGCGAACTGGTGGAAAAACGAATGGAACGCTTGAGGAGGCTAATAATATTTGAAATAAAGGTCCCTTAGAAAAGAAATTAATATTTCCTTTGGTCATTTCTGTGGTTGCTACATGCAAAGGGATTTTTAGACTGCTAAAATCATCAACATCAAAATGAGCTTTTAGTAATCTCATGATGAAATTAGGGTTGAAAATTCCATTTTTGGAGAATTGAAAAGAGGTTCTGGTGAAAAAAGTGCTACTTCTAACAATTTCCATCATCTCGTCAGGAGTTTTTCCTACGGAATAAAACGCTCCAACTATTGAGCCGGCACTTGTTCCCGAAATTATATCGGGTTTTAAATGGTATTCTTCTAGAGCTTTAAGAACAGCAATGTGACCAATACCACGCATTCCTCCACCAGATAATGTTAAGCCAATTTTTGGTTTCTGTTTTTTTTTAGAAAAGAAGCTCATGAGAATATTTTAATTACTTATTAAATATACTAAATGTACAATTAAGACTCATCACAATCTCTATCGATTTTTACAAATAAAGCGTTAAATTCATCATTCATTTTTTTGTCATGTATCAACCTTGTAAGGTTTTTGTTTACGCAATTTCCCCACCCGAATGTAATAAGGTCTATTGTTGCGTAGTCTTTCATGCGGTCGGAATTTAATCTTTCATGGAATTCGTTCATTATTCGTTCTGGGTTGGCGTTGTTTTTACTCATTTTCTCACGCAATTTCTTCCATTCAGAAATCATGTTTTCCTGATCTGTGTTTAAGGCCCATGCAAAATTATTACAGTCTTTGCTTAGTTTGTTATTAATGAGAATTGAAGGGTCTGAAAAAGCAGAAATTTCTGTTTTGTGAAATTCAAATTCAGCATCTAATTCTTTAAGGAGGGTTTTCTTTGCGTTGTTCCAGTATTCTGTGTCAACAACTTTTAGATTGTTGATTTCTTCTTTTCTTAAACTGTAATCGTCGTTTAATTTTTTTAAAATTCTGTCTTTGTTGATGCGAACTTCTTCTAAATCTTTCAAAGAAAATACACTTTCCGTAGAGAGTAGTGTTCCGGATAACTGATACCAGATTTTATAGGTTCCATCCAGTTGTTCTTTGGAATATTTTGAGGTAGCGTAATGCCCTTTGTTTAAGCATAATTCTGTTGAGAATTTATAAATACTCAAGCTTACAGAATCTTTTTTGGTGATAATATTGTTTGAAATACTGTCTTTTTTAGGAGTAATTTCTGTTGTTTTTTCCTTTTTACAACTAGATAAAAATAAGACAAAAAATAGGAGTGAGGTTGTGCGCATATTATAAAACTAAATTTTTCGGTAAGTTATGAAGAAGTTCTGTGTTGATGATTTCTGCACAAATTTTTGGCTTTTCAAGATGACCATTATGTCCGCAATCTAGAACGTAAGATTTAATATTGGTTTTTTCGGGAAGTGCATTAATAGTGGCTTCTGTTCTTACTGCGTTGTCGTGCTTTCCAGCTATGACCAATATTTTTCCTTCGAAATTTTCAATAATATTGGTTTTGTCGGTTCTTTCTATCATGCCTTTTGTAGAAGCTAAAGCACCTAAGTTGTTTGTGGAAAGTGCTATTTTTTTTGCGAATTCAATTTCGCCTTCTAAAGTATCTAATTCAAAGTTGTTGAAAAGGTTAGGGATCCCAGCTCTTGCGTAATTAGGGAAAGCTTCTTTAATAATTCTCAAACTTTTTTCGCGGGTTTTCTTTTTTTCTGCATCATCTGCAAAGTGGGTGGAGAAGAAAAGTGTTAAGTTTTTTACGTCTTTTGGATATTTCTCTGCATAAGCCAAAGAGATATAACCTCCCATTGAGTGCCCTAATAAGTGAAAGTTGGTGATTTTTAAACTATCTAAAACTTCTTTTACAGCCTCTGCCATGATTTCCATGGTTTGAACTTCGGCTATAACGTCTGACTTGCCGTGTCCTGGTAGGTCTATTTTTATAACGGTGAAGTCTTCAGAAAGATGAGGAGCCATATAATTCCAAATAAAAATATTCTCCATGAAGCCGTGAAGCAGCACTAAAGGGTTTTTTCCGTTTCCTGTTATCTCAAAATTTAGCATTTTTTTTATTTTAAAGTTTAATTTCTATAATATCCACAAAGCCTGATGGGTTAGGTTTTTTTTCTTGGAGGCGCCATGTTTTTCCATTGTCTTTAGATAGAAAAGTTTTAGTTCCTTTTCGGGTGTGTATTTTTCCGTTATCGTTTTCTTGAATACTTTGTGTAATTTCTCCTGTAAAATTAAAGTGTTTATTGGAAACTCTTAGTGCATTTCCTTTTATTTTTAAATAATTTTTGCTGAATTCTGTGCTTCCTTCAATAGTATATTCATCATTATTTCCTTCAACTTTTGTGATGCTTACTTTTCCTTTATTCTTTATTAAATCGTGGGTGAGAATTCCAGTTCCGCTCATTAACGGGAAGCGGTTTTTGTTTCGGATGCTGTCATTTATTTGAGTTCTCATTGCGTTAATGGAATCAATAATAGCAGTGCTGTCTATTTTATTTTCGGTAATTTGAGTTTTGGGTTTGTTGCAAGCTGTAAAAATAATGCATGCAAATAAAAGTGAAACTTTTTTCATTCTAGAGTTTTTTCAAAAATAAAGAAATGAGCGTTAATAACACTCATTTCTATTTTAAGGGTGAATCTCCTATTGGTAAATGTCTTCTTCCCAAGAGCGTATTTCTGCAATGCCATATCTTTCGCTGCAGCTTATGGCAATATTGTCTAATATGTCCACAAAGTTTTTATAATTGACATCTTCGGTGGGTTTTATAATGACAGTGAAGTTTTCTGGTTTGGGAGCTAATTTTTTAGCTTCTGCAATAATTTTTGAATTTTAAATGCCGCTAAAATCAGTTTCAAATAAATTATTATTTTGTTAATAATTGGTAAAAATTATATAAAAGCAAAAAACCTTACCGTTAAACGATAAGGTTTTAATATTGAATAAGAAGAAATCTTATTTAGAATTCTTGAAGTAATTAACTCCACACTCTAAGAATTTTTTAAAATCTTCTTTCGGCATATATCCAGAAACTGGCGTGTTTATTACTTTTCCATCTGGTGTCATCAACACATAATGCGGTTGAGAATTGTTATTAAAGTTCACTTGTTGGAACATGCTCCATCTGTCACCAATAGTTTTTATTTTCTTCATTTGTCCACCTCCCATATCTATTTTGGATTGTGCGGCTTCTGGAAGCTCCTCCTTGTCATCTACATATAACGAAGCAAGAACCACGTCGTTTTGTAGAATTGGTAAAATATCGGGCTCGCTCCACACGAATTCTTCCATTTTACGACAGTTTTCACAACCATAACCTGTGAAATCTACTAAGATAGGTTTGTTTTCTTTTTTTGCCAGTTCTATAGCGTTAAAGAAATCATGTTCAGGGTGCATTCCTAAAATACCATCTTTTTCATCATGGAAATAGCTCACGTTTAACGGAGGAAGAATTCCACTTAATAATTGAAGTTTTGGACGGTCTGCAGGGAATAAACCTTGAATTAGATAAATTAAAAATCCAAGACCTAAAACTCCGAAAAGTTTTCTTCCTAGAGATGTTTTTGGTTTTTTATCATCATGCGGAAATCTTATAATTCCGAATAAATACAATACTAAACCTAAGGTGATGATAATCCAAAGGACGATAAATAATTCTCTTTTTAATAAGAAAGTTTTAGAAACTAAATCTGCTTTTGATAAGAATTTTAAAGCCAAACCTAGTTCTATAAATCCTAAAACCACTTTTACAGTGTTCATCCAACCTCCAGATTTTGGAAGACTTTGTAGCGCTTGTGGGAATAACGCTAATAAACCGAAAACAATTGCCCAAGCTAAACCAAAACCAGCTAAAGCAAAAGTTAAAAGCATTGGAACGTCTGTAGAACCCGTAACCGCACTTCCTAATAAACTTCCTAAAATAGGTCCAGTACAAGAGAAAGAAACAATTACTAAAGTTAAGGCCATAAAGAAAATACCAATAATTCCTCCTGCTTCTTCTGCTTTTGAAGATTTGTTCGCAATAGAACTTGGTAAAGTAATATCGTAATATCCAAAGAAACTTCCTGCGAAGAAAATGAATATTGCAAAGAAGAAAATATTCAACCAAACACTTGTGGAAATTTCATTGAAAATATTTCCAGCAATGCCATCAATTAAATGGAAGGGAACACTTAATAAAACAAAAATTAAAAGAATAAAGAAACCGTAGATTAAGGCATCTCTCTTGCCTTTAGCTTTGTTTTTGCTTCCTTTTGTAAAGAAAGAAACCGTTAACGGAATCATTGGGAAAACGCATGGTGTAAGCAAAGCTATTAATCCACCAATAAAACCTAATAATAAATAAGTCCAATAGTTTTCGTCATTTTTTGCGACTTTTGTTCCGCAATCTGTTAGAGGATTATTATAATCAATACTTTCAATTTTCAGTTTTGTAGGATCCAGTTTTGATGCTTCTGCAATGGTTATTGTTCCTTTTTCAGGATTTTCTACCACTGTTTCTACTTTTGCAGAATCTTGTAAAACTGCTGTTTCAGTTTTGGCTTCTTCTATGTTTTCTTCAGCTTTAGCACCTGCTTTTGATGCTACAGCTTTGTTAAATTCCAAGGTGTTTGGGGCCAAACAAACTCTATCATCACATGTTTGATAAGTAATTTCTGCAACTACATCTCCAGGTTTGGAAGGGTCTTTTAGTTTGAATTTTTGCTTAAAATCTGCGTTATTGGAATAATAAACAATGGTTCCTCCGAAAGCTTCAGAGAATTCAGTTTTCTTTTTTCCAACTTCTTGAAACTTTCCAATGGTTTCAATGTTTTTTCCAGTTACTTTATATTCCGTAGGAATTCCAGTGTCTGGTGGTAAATCTCTTGAGTAAATATGCCATCCACTTTCCATAGTAGCACTTAAAACAGCTTCATATTGATTATCACCAACTTCTTTTACATCGAATTTAAATTTCACAGGATTTTTTATCTGTGCCGATGCTGTAGAGAATAAAAATAGTGCTAGGAAAAATATCCAGTTCCTAAACTTCATTGTTCTTTTCATTGTAAATCGTAAGAATATTTGTAGTATTGTTGCTAGTTGCAAATCTTCGGTCCTGTCTAAACGGTATAATTCCCAAAACATTGTTTTGACGGTCTGTTAGAAGCCAGATTTTTTGCTTCGCTAAAATAGACAATTTTTCGTCCTTAAAAAATTTTGAAACCTTCTTGCTTCCAGAAAAACCTGTGGGGTAAAAAATATCACCTTCTTGTTTTTTTCGTAAATAGACAGGAAAGTCTATTTTTTCGGCATCAAAATCCCAAGAAAAAGGGATATTGATTTCATCTATTGTTGTTATTTTATCTTCAATAGAGAATGAATTGATTTGTCGCGAGTCTTCTTTGGAAATCAACAGGATTCTTTCATCGGAAATTTCTTCTTGTTCTTTTGGAATAAAAATAATTTCGTTTCTATGAATAATAATCTGATGAGATTTCGTGAAAAATGAACTGTTGTTTTCGGCAACGAAAATTTTTTCCATTTCGGTTTTATTTATAAAACCAAAGTTTTTTAAAATTTCAAATTGTACAAATTGACTTTCTTTGCTCAGTTTTTGTTTGTTGAGAGTTGTTTTTTCGTTTGTTTTAGAAATGCATAATTCCTTGTGGATTTTCTCAATTTGCGATTTAATAAAATCTTTTGATTCGTTTAAAATGTCAATGCTTTTTGAGAAATTCTTCATGAAATTTTCATTGGTTTCCAATAAAAGTGGACTTATGTTATTTCGGATTTTATTTCTTAAATAATCATTTTTTTTATTGCTTTCGTCTTCTCTAAATTCAATATTATTTTCTTGTGCAAACTCATAAATTTCTTGTTTGGTGAATTTTAAAAGCGGACGAATAATTTTATTTTCATTTTTTGGAATTCCACTTAAACCATTAATTCCAGAAGCTTTTGAAAGATTGATAATGAAAGTTTCTAATTGATCGTTCAAATGATGAGCGGTCAGCAAAAAATCTAAATGATGGTCTTTTTTAAGTTTTTCAAAAAAAGAATATCTTAATTCTCTTGCCCAGAGTTGAATGGAATTTTCAGGCTTTTGGTCTTTTCCTGAAACTTCATAAACATGAACTGGAATTTGATGTTTTTTTCCAAAGTTTTCCAAAATTTTTTGATCCAAATCTGAACTTTCGCCACGAAGTTTATAATTTACATGGGCTATCTCGAAATAAATTCCCAAATTTAGAAGCAAAGTGGCTAAAACCATTGAGTCGGAACCTCCACTCGCTGCCAATAAAAATTTAAATTGTTGTGGTTGAGGTAGCGTGGAGTAAAGTTCAGATTCAAAAAATGATTGGCTAAGCATATCTTTTAAGGTTTCTTTTGGCAAAGATAATTCATCTTTTAATTTCATTTCCTTAACTTTGACTGAAATAATTATTTACATTATGAGGATATTTAAAATGTTGGCCTTTTCTACAATGGCCTTAGGAATGATGACGTCGTGTATTAGTAAAAAACAATATGATGCATTGAACACCAATTATAAACAATGTATTGAGAATATTGGGGAAAGACAAAGTGAAATTCAGGATTTAAAAGCTCAAAACGCTGGTTTGACAAGTCAGAATAGTCTTTTAACAAGTCAAAATGAAGCATTAAAATCTTCTCTAGATGCTTGTTTAAGCAATACAGGGAAGAGTTCAGCTAATATTGATAAATTAGTAGGTGAGATTAACGCTTCAAATGCTTACATTAAACAGTTGATTTCTTCAAATGCTAAGAATGACAGCTTGAATTTGGCGTTGTCTAACAAACTAAAAAGATCTTTGGATAACGTAACGGATGAAGATGTACAAGTAAAAGTTTTGAAAGGAGTTGTAATGATCTCTTTATCGGATAAAATGTTGTACAAAACTGGTGATTACAACGTATTGCCAGCTGCACAAGAGGTTTTAGGAAAAGTGGCTAAAGTAATTAATGATTATGATAAGTATTCAGTTCTTATTGAAGGGAATACCGATAATGCTCCTTTAAATTCTGCTAATTTACCAAGAGATAACTGGGATCTTTCTGCTTTAAGAGGAACAGCTGTTGCTAAAGTTCTTCAAACTCAGTTTGGGGTAGATCCATCGAGAATGACAGCAGGGGGTAGATCTGAATACAATCCGAAATCTACCAACATGAGTGTTTCTGGAAGAGCGGAAAACCGTAGAACAGAAATTATCATTATGCCTAAATTGGATGAGTTTATGAAATTAATGAACATTGCTCCAAAGCAATAATAATACATTGTTAAAATAATAGAAAAAACCTTGTTGATTGTTTTCAGCAAGGTTTTTTGTTTTGCTTCAAAATGTTTATTTTTGATATAAATTATACATAATGAGCTTTTTTGAGGAAACCAGTCCACAAATGGATAGATATTTAGAAAATCATGCATCAGCAGAACCCGACATTTTGAAAAGACTTCGTAAAGAAACTTATCAAAAAACAACACAACCACATATGATTTCGGGATATCAGCAAGGAAGATTGCTTACAATTATTTCTAAACTGAGAAATCCGAAAAACGCATTGGAAATTGGAACATTTACAGGTTATGCTACTTTATGTTTAGCGGAAGGACTTCAAAAAGAGGGTAATATCACCACATTGGATGTGAATGAAGACTTGGCTTATATTCCCCAAAAATATTTTGCAGAAAGTGAGTTTTCTGCTCAAATTAATTTTAAACTTCAAAATGCTATTGATTTTTTAAAAGAAACCGATGAGGTTTTTGATATGGTTTTTATAGATGCGGATAAAGAAAATTATGTAGAATATTTTAATTTGATAAAACCAAGGCTGCAGAAAGGTTCTGTAGTAATGTTTGATAATGTTTTGTGGTATGGTAAAGTTTTAGAAGAAAACTCTAAGCAAAAGTCCACAAAAGTAATTCAAGAGCTTAATGATTTGATTGCAAAAGATGAAGATTTCGAAAATCTTATTTTACCTTTGCGAGACGGAGTAAATTTGCTTCTTAAGAAATAATAATCTTTACACGGTGTCATGGATAAAGGAATTTGTATAGTAACTGTAGCACCCGTTCGTGCGGAAAATTCAGATAAAGCAGAAATTGTTACTCAAATGTTGTTTGGGGAAAGTGCAGATATTTTGGAGGTGAATAAAAACTGGACCCAAATAAAAATGCATTACGATGGCTATGAAGGTTGGATGGATACCAAACAAATAAAGACGGTTTCTGAAGAAGAATTGGCTCACAGGAAAACAAATGTAATTACCGAAGATTTTTCTTCTATTATTATGAAGGATGGAAGAACTTTGTTATCCATGGGTTCTGAAGTTGAATTTCCAGTAGTTTCTTCAAGAAGAAGTCATGAGCATAGAGAAAGTATCGTGTTAACTGCTAAAGAGTTCATTAATATTCCGTATTTGTGGGGTGGAAAAAGTTTCTTTGGAGTAGATTGCTCAGGGTTTACGCAATTGGTTTTTAAAGTGAATAATGTAAAACTTCCTCGTGACGCTTATCAACAAGCAGAAGTGGGGGAAGCGTTAACCTTTGTAGAAGAAGCAAAACCTGGAGATTTAGCCTTTTTTGAAAACTCCGAAGGCAAGATTATTCACGTAGGAATTATGCTTGAAAATCAAAAAATTATTCACGCTTCAGGGAAAGTGAGAATTGATTCTTTAGATTCAACGGGTATTTTCAATCAGGAACTCAATAAGCATACACATAAACTTAGATTTTTGAAATCCATTTTGTAAAAAAATGTCAGTCTTTTCTGGTTTTTTAATCATTATAAATTTACTTTTCCTCATTTGGATTTGGTGGTATTCTGTAAAACATTATAAAATGCTAACAACTAAAATTCCCATGCATTTTGATTTTGAAGGAAAACCAGATGGGTATGGAAATAAGAAGTGGTTTTGGATGCTACCAATGGTTGCATTAGCAATTTTTATAGGATTGAATTTGGCTAATTTATATCCTGAAACTGGCAATTATGTGGTTGAAATTACAGAAAAAAATAAAGATTTTCAATACGGAATTGTAGGCGTTTTTACCCAATTCATGGTGTTTGTAATTTTAGGATTATGTTTTTGTATTCAAGAGAATATCGTAAAACTACAAACAGATGAAAAAGCCATGTCGAGAATTCCTTATTGGGTTTTTATTATTCTGATGTTTTTTATGACCATGGCTTTTATAATTATTTCAGCAACGGTTAAATGAGATTTTTTTATAACATATTTGTGAGTCTTCTTATTTTCGGAATGAAACTAGGAGCCGCTTTCAATTATAAACTTAAACGCGGTTTAGCGGGGAGAAAACAGTCTTGCAACAAAGTGAAATCTGCTTTTTCTACAACGGATAAAGTAATTTGGATGCATGCTGCAAGCCTTGGTGAATATGAACAAGGGCTTCCTGTTTTAGAGCAATTAAAGTCGGAGTTTCCGAAACATAAAATTCTCATCACTTTTTTTTCCCCTTCAGGATACGAAATTGTTGTTAAAAAGAATAAGATAGCAGATGTTGTTTGTTATTTGCCTTTTGATAAAATGTCTTTTATAAAAGATTTTATGTCTAATTTTACCACAGATATTTTCATTACAGTAAAATATGAATTCTGGTATAATCTTTTGGAGGAACTTAAAAATCAGAAAGCTAAGGTTTATGTCATCTCGGCGTTGTTTTATGAAACTCAATTGTATTTTAAACCTTACGGATCTTGGTTTGTAAAAGAGTTGAATGAAAATGTAAATTGGTTTTTCCATCAAACTCATCATTCTTCAGTTATTGCGAAAAGTATTGGCTTAATAAATTCTTCAACAGCTGGTGATACCAGATTTGATAGGGTGAAAGCGCTTACGGAAAGAAATAATTCTGTTCCTGGAATTACCGAATTTAAAAATAACCAACAACTTATTGTTATTGGAAGTTCTTGGGCGGTGGAAGAAAGAATTGCTGAACTGATTATCGGGAAGAATTCTAATGTGAAAATTATTATTGCACCTCATGATATTTTAAGAACAGATAGTATTAGAAAAATTTTTCCTAAAGCTATTCTTTACAGCGATGTTAACGACAATTCTTCTCAACTTTTAGAGAATGCTCAGGTTTTAATTATCGATAGTATTGGTTTGCTCTCTAAACTGTATTCCTATGCGGATTTAGCTATTGTAGGAGGAGGTTTTCACTCAAAAGGTTTACATAATGTTTTGGAAGCCGCCGCTTTTGGAGTTCCTGTTTATTTTGGAAATCATTACACTAAAAACCCTGAAGCTGACGCTTTGGTTGCTCAAAATGGAGGGAAAGGCTTTGAAGATGAGTTTTTTGCCGCTCCATTTATTATCGATGTGTTGGAAAAACCTGAAATTTTAAAAGAAGAAGGCGATAATGCATATCGTTTTGTACATAATCAACCCAATTCTACCGAAATTATTCTCCAAAAAATTATGAAAGATTTTTCTTATTGAATAAACTTGAATACTTTAAAAACCCATTCAGTGCCCAATTTACGGTGTAGTAAAGAGATTTGAGAGTTGAAAAATTTAAATAATCTTTATATACCAAATATTGATCCCTCACGATGTTTTGTTTTTTTCTTGAAACGCTTGAAGAGTGCATTCTGTATTTTGATAAAGTTTTAGAAAGGGGTTTACCAGTCGGAATTTTTTTGAGTAAATTCAACCACATTACATGGTCTTCTCTTTTTGTTCCTTCTGGGAAATATTCAATACCAACCCTTTGAGAATCGTACATTGAAGAAAGTAAAGAAAGTCTGCATGTTTTTAGCATATTTTCAAAATTCACATCAACATCAGCCGTGAAATCCGAGAGTTCTTTTTCCAATTTCTCATTGCATCTCGCATAACTGGAATAGGCTAATTCAATATTCTCAGTTTTCATAAATGTAAGCATTTCTGCTAAGAAATTGTTTTCCCAAATATCATCAGCATCCAAAAAAGTAATATATCGTCCTTTGGCGTTTTTTAAGGAAATATTTCTGGCTTTTCCTGCTCCTCCATTTTTTTCTGTTGAAAAAATCTTTATTCTGGAATCGTTGATACTTTTCAGGATCTCTACAGTATTGTCCTGAGAGCAATCATCGGTAATAATCCATTCCCAATCTGTAAAGGTTTGTTTTAATACGGAAGATAACGTTTCCTGAATGAAGTTTGCTGAATTATAGCAAGGAGTAATAATAGAAACTTCTGGCATTTATGTGTTTTTGCAAATATAATATTTTTTATTGTGTGCTATTTAATTGCTTTTTCGCACTAAATTTATTTTTTTAGTGAAAGATTGCAAAAAAAATTATAATTTTAAGCCGTAAAAATTTAACCTATGAAGAAATTGGCTGTAATATTTGCAGGACTGTCGTTATTTGTAGCAACTTCTTGTGATGATAAAGATGATCCAGTTATATATTATCCTATTGCTGGTACTTGGCAACCTGTGAAAGAAACTTGGACAAGTGTAGTAACAGGAACTGATCCTGTCTCAGACCCTATTGTGTATACACCTTGTCAACAAGAGTCTAGGTGGGTATTTCAGACAAACTCTTCGGGAAGTATTGAAGATCATGACGATCCTGCAGGAACTGGAACTTGTGCAGTAACTGGGGTTAGAACATTTACGTATGTTTATAACGGAAATGGAGATGATAATTTTCAGATTAAATACGGAGGGACAGTTGTTCCTGAAAATGGTAAAGTGACAAAACTTACCGCTACTGAAATGAATATTAAATTAGAAGTTCTTAATAATACAACTTACAGTTCTAAAACTTATACTTTTAAAAGAGTGCAATAGTTTTGTGAATATTTAAAATAAAAAAATCTCATCTATTCGGATGAGATTTTTATTTTGTTAATATTTAAAACTCGTGTTGAGGTGGGGTTTCATTTTTTCATAAGGAATGTATAATTGATAAGATCCCATTGAATAAGGTCCTACTTCATATGGATTATAATAAAATATAATTCCTTTTTTAGTCAAAATAAAATTATCTGTAAAAGGAACACTCTCTACCAAAAAAGAAACTTCATCCGATTGTAGGTCTTGTAAAGGTGTGTTTTTAGCAAGTTTGTATTTTTCGTACACTTCATTGTTGACCATTTTATCGAGTTCTGTTTTAGAGGATTTGAAGATGTCATTTCTACTTAAGAACTTATTTTGTTGAGCGTCATAGTTATAGAAAATACTTCCTCCATTACCATGAGCTCCACCTGTGTATTCATAAAAATTATGCTCAAACACCATTCTTTTTCCGGTGTTAACTACTGGGAAAAAAGACGTAGAAACTACATAATTATTCGTAGCTGATGATTCTCCAAACTCTTTTTTGAAATTCTTCATGTCCTCAAGGTAATTTTTCTCATAATCAGCTAATGAAATGTGCAATAAGTTGTTAATATCTCCTTTGGTGTTACCGAACATCACCTTCTTAATGGTGTCATTTATTAAACTATTGCTGCTTGTAGCAAAAACTTCTTCATTATAAGTTGCAGTATTTTCCTCAAAATTGATGTTTTTTGAAATTCCAAAATACTGTAATGGGATTTGGTTGCTGGCATAAGTTTCTTTGAGTTCAAATAATTGTTTTTTGCCTTTAGATTCCCAAGTTCCTTTAAAAGTTAATCCATCAAAATCACCAGAGAAAGTTTCTTCTTTATTAAAATCAATTACAGCGTTTAAATTCAATTTATTGTTAACGAATACACTGTCTTTTTGATAAAATTGAATAGGTTTTTCTTCAGATAAATAATAGTAGGTTCCAGAAAAAGAGATTTTATTTGCTTCATTTTCTCCCGATTCTACAAAATCTTGATGTTTTATGAGTTCCATCGCAACAGGAATATCTCCGATTTTCCCTTCAAGATGCCAGTAGTTTTTAGTGAGATCTGGCTTAAGTTGTTCTTGTTCTTGTTTAGGTGTGTTTTGATTTGAAGCTGTGGAAGTTTCATTTTTTTTACAAGAAAATAAAAGAAGGGCGCAAATTAAAAGGTATTTCATAATATTTTTTGTATGCTTCATACAAAATTGATGCTAATTGTAATTATTGATGAATGAAGTTTTGTTTGATTATTAATTAAGCAAGATAGGTATCATTCACAACATATTGCTTATCAACTACAACTAAGTAAGTATTACAACTAATGTATTAGAGGTAAGAGGGGGAGGTTAATACGCTACCGACTATGCGTCTTGTATATTTAATATCAACAACTTATGATGTAAATGACCAGAATGTATTAGCTACAATGCAAATTTCGGCTAATAGACAATAGCTTTTTTATTATTGATAATTTTACGAAAATCCTTATCCTTTGATGAGGATTTTTTCATTTCAAATTGCTTAAATTTGTACTCATTTAAAATAAAATAATGTTTTACGATCATCAGCAGATAGAAAAAAAGTGGCAAAAATATTGGGAAGAAAACCAAACGTATAAAACTTCCAACAATACAGATAAACCTAAATTTTATGTACTCGATATGTTTCCTTATCCTTCTGGAGCAGGGCTTCATGTTGGGCACCCACTAGGTTATATCGCTTCAGATATCTATGCGAGATACAAAAGACATCAAGGTTTTAATGTATTGCATCCTGTTGGTTACGATTCTTTCGGACTTCCAGCGGAGCAATATGCCATTCAGACTGGTCAACATCCTGCGATTACTACTGAGCAAAATATCAATAGATATGAAGAACAGCTTCGCAAAATCGGGTTTTCTTTTGATTGGAGCCGAGAAGTTCGCACTTCGGACTCTTCTTATTATAAATGGACGCAATGGATTTTTATTGAATTATTCCATTCTTGGTATAATAAATCAACCGATAAAGCAGAGCCTATTTCCACATTAATTCAACATTTTGAGGAAAAAGGAACAGAAGGTTTAAATGCTAATCAAAACGAAGAATTAAATTTTACTTCTGAAGAATGGAAAAACGCTTCAGAACTAGATCAACAAGATAGTTTATTGAATTATCGTTTGGCTTTCAGAGCTGAAACTACTGTAAACTGGTGTCCAGCCTTGGGAACGGTTCTAGCAAACGATGAAATTAAAGACGGAAAATCTGAACGTGGAGGTTATCCTGTTTTCCAAAAGAAAATGATGCAATGGAGCATGCGCATTTCTGCATATTCCGAAAGATTATTGCAAGGATTGAAAGCTTTGGATTGGCCACAACCTTTGAAAGATTCTCAAGAATATTGGATTGGGAAATCTCAAGGTGCTTCTGTTATTTTCCCCCTTTGCCCCAAAGGGGAGAACATCTCTAATGATGAATTACAGAAAAATGAAACGAAAAAGTTTGGCTACTTAACAGGAGGAAATAATTCTGCCTTGTTGATTAAAAAAGCTCAAGAAAACAGAGATAATCCTACAGAAACAGAAGCGATTTTGTGGGAACAACTAAAATCTAAAAAACTCGATTATAAGTTTAGAAGACAGCATTTGATTAACGATTTTATTGTGGATTTTGTTAGTTTGTCTAAAAAACTAATTATTGAAGTTGATGGTGGTTATCACAATAATGAACCTCAAATTCAGTTGGATAATGAACGTACTGAAATTCTTGAAAAAGAAGGCTTCAAGGTAATTAGATTTACAAACGAAGAGGTTATTAATGACCTTGAAAAAGTATTAAAATCTATTAGTTCTCATCTTGAATTACAACCAAATTTAGAGGAAGATAAAGCGGAGAATCAATCACAGTTCGCCCCTTCGGGGGAAAGGGGGATTGAAGTGTTCACCACTCGTCCTGATACTATTTTCGGAGCAACTTTTATGGTGTTAGCGCCAGAAAATCCAATGGT
Source organism: Bacteroidota bacterium (assembly GCA_023399595.1). GTDB lineage: Bacteria > Bacteroidota > Bacteroidia > Flavobacteriales > Weeksellaceae > Chryseobacterium. The sequence continues at coordinate 31,010 of JAEWOR010000038.1, forward strand.
GGAAAATTTAACAACGGATGCTCAAAAAGCTGAGGTGGAAAATTACATCGAAGAAACTTCAAAAAAAACGGAAAGGGATAGAATGGCAGATGTGAAAAACGTGTCTGGAGCTTTCACAGGGAGTTATGCTATCAATCCGTTTACGGGAAAAAATATCCCGATTTATATTTCGGATTATGTATTGATGGGTTACGGAACGGGCGCTGTAATGGCGGTTCCTGCGCATGACGAAAGAGATCATCGTTTTGCTAAAAAATTCAATCTAGAAATTATTAACGTTATTGAAAGCGAAAATGATGTTCAAGAAGAATCTTATGATTCTAAAGATAGCGTTTGTGTTAATTCTGACTTTTTAAATGGTTTGAATTACAATGATGCAAAATCCAAAATTATTTCAGAGATCGAAAATCGTGGAATAGGTCATGGAACAACGAATTATCGTCAGCGAGATGCTATTTTTTCCCGTCAAAGATATTGGGGTGAGCCAGTTCCTGTCTATTATAAAGAAGGTTATCCTTATACATTACCAAACTCTGCACTTCCTTTGGAATTACCAGAAGTTGAAAAATACTTACCAACTGAAGATGGAGATCCGCCATTAGGAAATGCTAAAACTTTTGCTTGGGACGAAGCCAATCAAAAGGTTGTAGATACCAACTTGATTGATGAGATAACGGTTTTCCCAATAGAATTATCTACAATGCCGGGTTGGGCAGGAAGCTCTTGGTATTTTTTGAGATATATGGATCCAAATGACGATGAGGTTTTCTGCAAAAAAGATTTGTCGGATTATTGGGGGCAAGTAGATTTGTACATCGGTGGAAGCGAACACGCAACAGGACATTTATTGTATTCTCGTTTCTGGAATATGTTCTTGAAAGACCGTGGATTCATCGAGCAAAACGAACCTTTCCAAAAATTGATTAATCAAGGAATGATTTTAGGAATGAGTGCATTTGTTTTCAGAATTGATGGAACCAATCAATATGTTTCTAAAAATTTAGCTAAAGATTATACTACTCAAAAAATTCACGTTGATGTTTCTTTATTAAAAGGAACATCTGATGAATTGGATACTGAAGCTTTCAAAAAATGGCGTCCAGAATTTCACGATGCAGAATTTATTTTGGAAGATGACAAATACATTACAGACCGTGAAGTTGAAAAAATGTCTAAGTCCAAATTCAATGTTGTTAATCCGGACGATATTTGCGAAGAATATGGAGCTGACGGATTGCGTTTGTACGAAATGTTCTTAGGTCCATTGGAGCAGTCAAAACCATGGAATACACAAGGTTTAAGCGGGGTTTATGGTTTCTTGAAGAAATTCTATAACCTTTATTTTGATGGAGATTATTTTTCAGTTTCAGATAATGAACCAACAAAAGAAGAATTTAAAGTTTTACATACATTAATAAAGAAGGTGGTTTACGATATCGAGAATTTCTCTTTCAACACCTCTGTATCTTCATTTATGATTGCTGTAAACGAGTTGCAGAAATTAAAATGCAACAAACGTGCGATTCTAGAACCTCTTGCAGTAATTATTTCTCCTTATGCACCACACATTTGTGAAGAACTTTGGGAAAACTTAGGTCATAACACAAGTATTGAGTTTGAAACTTTCCCTAAGTTGATTGAATCTTATCTTGTTGAAGATGAAATTGAATATCCAGTTAGCTTTAATGGAAAAATGAAATTCAAAATTTCTCTTCCTTCTGAGCTTTCTGTGCAAGAAATTGAAAAAAATATTCTTAATGAGGCAAAAGTGGTTCAGTTTTTGGAAGGAAAAACTCCAAAGAAGATAATAATTGTACCAAAAAAGATTGTTAATATAGTAATTTAATAAAAATTAACATTGGGAATTTGTAAATTTTTATGCGGTAAATTTTAATATTATTTAATGTAATTGTTTAATATGTGAATTTTATATAAAATAATCAAAATATATTAAAATATCGAAACTGTAGTAATTTATTATTATGGAAAAAATAATAATTGTTGACTTCGGTTTCTTGTATTTTATTTAAATTTGCCTTTATTTTACAGGCCCAAAAATTGTTTAAAAAAATATATAATATATAATTTAGTTTAATATGGAAATGAATGTTTCAAACACAGAAGAGCAAGTAGTTGCTAGAAAGACTGGAGGTTTAAACCCAGCTATTGTTATTCCTATTTTATTTGTAATAGGTTTTGCTATTTATTTTTTCATTTTAGGTAATCCTGGTAACTTTAAGGCTGATCCTAGGTTAGCGGGAGCAACGGTTGCTACTGCCGATATTGAAACAAAAGAAATGCATCCAGAGTCGTTCATGGGGATTATTTATATGGGAGGGATTATCGTACCTGTACTTATTACATTCATGATCATCGTTATCGTTTTTGCTTTCGAGCGTTATTTCGTTTTAGGTAAAGCATCAGGAAAAGGTAATGTAGATAACTTCGTAGTTAAGGTAAGAAGTTTATTGAACCATAATAAAGTTGATGAAGCTTTAGAAGAGTGTGATAGACAACAAGGTTCTGTAGGGAATGTTGTGAGAGAAGGTCTTACTACTTACAAAGCTTTGACTAAAGATACTACCATGAACAAAGAACAAAAAATGGTAGCACTTAACAAGTCTATTGAAGAAGCTACAACTTTAGAAATGCCAATGTTAGAAAAAAACATGATGATTCTTTCTACTTTAGGTACAGTAGCAACGCTAGTAGCACTATTAGGAACAGTAATCGGGATGATTAGAGCATTCTTCGCGTTAGGAGCTGGAGGTGGAACACCAGATGCAGCTGCGTTATCAATTGGTATTTCTGAAGCTCTTATCAACACGGCGTTAGGTATTGGTACTTCTGCTGTTGCTATTATCCTTTACAACTTCTTTACCTCTAAAATTGATGGATTAACTTATAAGATTGACGAAATCGCAATGAGTATCCAACAATCTTTTGCTGAATTCCATTAAGAATTACAAAACCTAGAATTGTTTTCAATTCAAAAAAGAAGTTTAATAAAGTAATAATATAACAATGGCGAGAATTAAACCAAAAAGACATGGTGTAATTACCGATATGACGGCAATGTGCGACGTTACATTCCTATTATTGACGTTCTTCATTATGACCACTCAGTTTAAGAAACCTGATGTGGAGCAAATTAAACCGCCATCTTCAATATCTGAAAAATTGTTACCAGACGCAAGTTTGATGACAATTAATGCAACAACAGACGGTAAATTTTATTTCCAACCTGTAGAAAATGCAACAGAAAGACTACAGCTTTTAGAAAATATGGGTCAGAAATATAATTTGGCCTTTAGTGATAAAGAAAAAGCGGCATTCCAAAAAGTTCATTCAATTGGTGTTCCTATGAGCCAACTGAAAAGCTTTCTAGACTTGCCAGAAGATGAGCAAAAAAACTATAAAAGTCCAACTGGTATTCCGATGGACTCTACTAACAAACAATTAATAGATTGGGTACAACAAAGTTTAAGTGTTAATCCAGATTATAAATTAGCGATTAAAGGTGACGTTGAAACCAAATATCCTAAAATTAAAAGTTTGTTTGAAGGTTTAAGAGATATTGATTTTCTTAAATTCTGGTTGATAACATCTCAAGAAGGAACTCCAAATCAATAAGAAATGGCAGAAGTACAAGTACAAGAAAAAGGCGGTAAAGGCGGTAAGGTTCGTTCCAAAAAACATAACCCCCGTGTAGACATGACCCCAATGGTGGATTTAAATTTCCTATTGTTGATGTTCTTTATGTTTACATCTACCTTCAGTAAACCGAATGTAATGGATTTAGGTCTTCCTGCGAAACCAAAGAAAGATCAAAAAGCTCCAGACACAGAGATTAAACTTTCTAATTCCATTTCATTATTAATTGGGAAAGATAACAGGATATTTTGGCACCAACAAGACAATACCAGTCTTACAGATGCCAACTTGAATGAAACTACTTTCGATAGAGAGGGGATTAGAAAAGTAATTGAGCAGGCAAAAGCTAGAGCTGCTGATGTAAGTAAATTTACGGTCATCATTAAGCCTACAGACGATGCAGTATATAAGAACTTTGTAGATATTCTTGACGAAATGGCTATTACCAAAAGTGAGCAGTACGGTGTTACCGATCTGAAACCTTGGGAAGAAGCTGTTTATAAAAGAAAAGTGGGAGAAGCTGCTACAGCACCAGTAACTACAAAGTAATTTAACCATTAAATATTTTATCAATGGCAGATGAAAGCACATACAATCAGAATCTAAGTTTAGACGAGATTGTATTTGAAAAAAGAAATAAGGAGTATGGAGCTTATGATATAAGATCATCCTACAGAAAACTTCTTACAAAATCTTTCCTTATTGGAACTATTTTGTTTCTTGTTTTGGCTTTAGCACCTTTTGTATATCTTAAGATTCAACAAATGAATGAAAAAGAGAAGCAAGAAGTCGATGCAAAACTAATTGAAGTTTTACAAGAAGATAAAGTTCTAGAACAACCTAAAGAAGAAGAACCACCTCCACCGCCACCTCCACCAAAAGAGGAGCCAAAACAAGAGGTAATTCAAAATGTTGTTCCTGAGCCTAAGAAAGCGCCAAAAGTGGAAACTCCACCGCCGCCAATTACAAAGCAGTTAGAAACAACTACTGGTTTGCAAAATCAGGAAGGTGTAAAAACTCCCGCTTATACACCACCTCCGCCACCTCCATCAACAGGTAACAAAGCTTCAACAGTTGAAGTAAAACCTCCTGTAACTAACGAGGTATATGAATCAGTAGATCAAGCTGCAGATTTTACAGGAGGAGGGATCAATGGATTTAGAAAAAAATTCATTGATGGTTTTGATAATGGTTCGGTAGAAGGTGAAGGTACTCTTAAAACTGAAATTACTTTCGTTGTAGAAAGAGATGGTAGCTTAACTCAAGTAAAAGCTACAGGTTCAAATTCAGATTTTAACAGAGAAGCTGAAAGAACTATTAAGAGTATTAAACAGAAATGGAATCCTGGAAAAGTGAACGGACAACCAGTGCGTTCTAGATTTAGATTCCCTATTTCAATGAATTTTGAATAATCAATTTCAAATAATAATTAAAAGAGAAGCAATTGCTTCTCTTTTTTTTATTTTTAGTATTTTTGTTACATGTTTAATTGGTTATCATTAGTAACGGGAGTTTTTTACATTATACTAGGAATTTTTGTAATGATTTACAAATTTCTATTTGTTGTACTTGATCCCAAAGTGGCATTAGCACTAGGTATATTACTCATTATTTATGGTATATTTAGAATTGTGCGTGCCGTTTATAAAATAAAAGATTTAAGAAATGAAGACTAGAAGTATTTTTATTTTGGTTTTAATGCTTCTAAGTATTTACAGTTGTAAAAAAGATATTAATCCTACACAATCTTATTACAAAGGAGATTTAACCATTTTTACAGATGAATCTTTTAAGAGCGTTACAGAAGCTTTAGCAGATGGATATATGATTAATTATCCTCAAGCAAAATTAAAGGTTCAGGTGCAAAAAGAAGATTTGTCATTTATAGATTTGCTTAAAAATAAAGCAAAAATTGTGGTAATGTCTCGTGACTTGAACGCAAAAGAAATTGTAGAATATGAAAAGCAAATAGACTTAAAATATGTTCCTGCAAAATTTGCTGCAGATGCTGTGGTATTTATTGTTCCTAAAAATTCTACAAAGAAGAAAATTAGCATTGAAGAAATTAATGCAGGAATGCAATCGCCAGAAAAACCATTTATTTTTGATGGTACTAATGCTAGTAATCTGAACTTTGTTGCACAAAAATTAAATAAAGCTCCTAAAGATTTACAGTTTTCAATTATTTCTGGAAACGAAAATGTTATTGAACAACTTAATAAATTTCCAAACAAAATAGGGGTTATCGGTCTTAATACTTTTAGCAGACCTTATGATCCCACTTCGGAAAAACTAAGAAATCTTGTTAAAATTCTTCCTATAGAATCTCAATCTAAACTGTATTATCCGGATCAAAAAGCAATGTCCTCCATGGAGTATCCTTATACGAGGATCTTATACTTTTTAACAAGCGAAGGAAACTTTGATATTGCTAACGGATTTATACGTTTTTCTTGTACGCATTTAGGTCAGAAAATTGTTGATAAAGAAGGTTTACAACCTTATAATATGTATCGTAGAGAGGTTCAGATGCGTTAAATTAACATTAAATTTATAAACATAACTTTCCAAATAGCCAATTTGGTACAATCATTGTGTAAACTAATTCAAAATTAAATATATAATATAGAAATGATTATGAAAAGAATAGTAATAGGAGCTGCGGTATTGTTTTTTGGAAACTTTGCTTTTGCGCAAAGCCTTCAAGATGGAATTACAAGTGTTGATAGTGATAAATTTGCTCAAGCTAAAGAAAATTTCAATGCTATGATTGCTAAAGAACCAACAGCAGAGAACTATTTTTATTTAGGAAATACTTATTTAAAACAAGTTGAAACGGATTATGCTAAAGCATATGAAAGTTTTACAAAAGGATTATCTGCGGATTCTAAAAGCTATCTTAATAAGATTGGTTTAGCAACTATTAAACTTGGAAAAGGAGATAGATCTGCTATTTCTGAAATTCAAAATATTGTAAAAGATTCAAAAGAGAAAGATGCTGAAGTTCTATTTAGAGCTGCTGAAGCACTTACTTTATTTGAAAAAAATAACGCTCCAGATGTTGCCATAGATTATATGAATAAGGCAATTGATAAAGCACAGAAGAAAGGAGTTCCTGCAAACTATTTTTATAGTTTAGGAGATGCATATAGATTGAAAAAAATTCCAGGTGATGCAATGACGGCTTATGAAAAAGCATTACCAATTGCTAAGAGCAAAGCTTCTGTTTATACGAGAATGGCTACGCTTTGGATGGCTGCTCAACAATGGAAATTAGCTGATGAAAATATTAAGAAAGCAATTGCTGCAGACCCTACTTATGCGCCAGCTTATAAAGCTAAAGCAGGATATAGCATCAGATATCAGCAAAACGCAATCGCTACACAAGATTTGATTAATTATGCTAAATATGCTGATGAAGATCCATATACACAATTAGAAATTGCAAAATTGTATTTTACTAACGAAGATTACGGAAATGCAAAAATTACTTTAGATAAAGTTTTTGATAAAGTAGATGATCCAATTAAATTTAAGTTGAAATCTTATATTCAATATGGAGACGGAGACTATGCAGGAGCTAAACAAAATATGGAAACTTTTATTTCTAAAGTAGAAAAAACAAGAGTTTTACCTGCTGACCAAGGTTTACAAGGTTTAATTGCTGCTGGTTTGGCTAAAAATGAAAAAGATGCGACTAAGAAACAAGCTTTAACTTTGGAGTCTCAGCAAAAAATTGCTATTGCTAAAGCAGCAAAAGATGATACTTTAAAGTGGGACGAGGAATTAACTAAAATTGCTGGTGGAGGCGGAGCTTCTCAATCTGCAGTTGATTCAGGTCCAACTAACCCTCAAATTGAAGGTTTGAAGAAGAAAGTAGCTGCTAATCCTCAAGATACAGATGCTTTGTATCAATTAGCTAATGCTTATCAAGAAGCTAAAAACTGGGATGGTGCTATTATAACTTGGCAAAAAATGAGCAATCTTTTACCAGATTGGGCACCTGCTTATTATAGTTTAGGTTACGCTTATCAGCAAGCTCAAAATAATGAAATGGCTAAAGTTTCTTATGAGAAATTTATTTCAGCTGTAAAACCTGCAGATGTTGCTGCAAGCAAAGAAACTCTTTCTTACGCTTATTTTGCAATAGCTTATTTGGTAAAAACTTCTGATATAGAAAAAGCTAAACAATATGCTGCAAAATCTTTAGAGTTGAATCCAACTTATGAAGATGCAATTAATTTAAATAAAGAGCTAAATAAATAAATTGAAAAGCTTACAATTAATCCCTGTCGAAAGACGGGGATTTTTTATCTTTGGTATATGAAAATAGATATTTTAGCCATAGGAGCACATCCAGACGATGTAGAACTAGGATGTGGCGGTACAATAGCCAAAATGATTTCTGAAGGGAAAACGGTGGCTATTATTGATCTTACTCAAGGAGAATTAGGAACAAGAGGAACAGAGGAAACAAGAAGACAGGAATCTTTAGAAGCTGCTCATCTTTTAGGTGTTTCTGCAAGAGAGAATTTGAAGATGAGAGATGGTTTTTTACAAAACTCAGAAGAATATCAAATGAGAATTGTTAATATGATTCGTAAATACCAACCAGAAATTGTTTTAGCCAATGCAATCGACGATAGACATCCTGACCATGCAAAAGCTTCAAAGTTGGTTTCTGACGCGTGTTTTCTATCGGGTTTAAGGAAAATAGAAACTTCTTTAGAGGGAAATCAGCAGGAAGCATGGCGACCTAAACACGTTTTCCATTATATTCAATGGAGAAATGTGAAGCCTGAGTTTGTTATTGATATTTCACAATTTCAAGAAACAAAAATAAAAGCTTGTTTGGCCTATAAAACTCAGTTTTATGATCCAAAATCAACCGAACCTATGACTCCAATTGCTACAAAGGACTTTTTAGAAAGCTTAACGTATAGAGCTCAAGACTTAGGTAGGTTATCTGGAGTAGCTTACGCTGAGGGGTTTACGACTGAAAGATTAATTGCTTTGAAAAATTTTGATGGAATAATTTTGTAGTAATAAATTATTTCCTATATTTGCACCCACGAAACGGTGATTGTAGCTCAGTTGGTTAGAGCGTCGGATTGTGGTTCCGAAGGTCGTGGGTTCGAGACCCATCATTCACCCTAAAAAACTCCTAGAAATTTCTAGGAGTTTTTTTATTATAGTAATGTGGATTGTGTGCATAAAAAAAAGCATTCAAATTAAATTTGAATGCTTTTTAAATTGTGTAGATTTAAACTTCATCGTCACTTTCTATAGTGTAAGAGCGTGTTTTAAAGTCCTTGTCATGTTTTTCAGAAATAACATCTTCTCCTTTCTCATTGATGATGAATTCTGTAGATTCATTAAACATTTCTTGGAAACTCTTAAAATCTTCTTTGTATAAATAGATTTTATGTTTCTCGAAAGTTGCTTCTCCATTATCTCCAAAGTTCTTTTTACTTTCGGTAATAGTAAGATAATAGTCCCCTGCTTTAGTCTCGCGCACATCAAAGAAATATGTTCTTCTCCCTGCTTTTAACACCTTCGTGAAAATTTCATTTTCGTGGCGTTCCTTGTAATCACTCATTTTTACTGTAGTTTTTTAGAAATCTTATTATAACAAATTTAAAAGAATTCTGCGAAATGCAAAATTTTTTTTAATAAAATTGAAATTTATATAAGTTTTGTTATAATAATCTTAAAAACTATGCTGATTGTATATTGCGCATTTCGGTGAGGTTCAATATTTTATCTGCTCTTTTTGCACTAGATTCTCTGTGAGTAATAATAATAGAAGTTGCGTTTTGATTGTTTTTTTCAATGTTTTGAAGCACGTTTTCTTCGGTTTCTGTGTCTAAAGCCGATAGAGAATCATCGAAAATAAGGATTTGAGGCTGTTTAATTAAGGCTCTAGCAATGCATATTCTTTGTTTTTGTCCGCCAGAAAGCATTACCCCACGTTCTCCGACCATGGTTTTGTATTGGTTTTTGAATTCAATAATGTTTTTATGAACATCCGCTTGTTTAGCCGCATTTATAATTTCGGATTCTGTAGGATTATCAATAGAAAAACCAATATTGTTGGCTATACTGTCCGAAAATAGATAACTTTCCTGAGGGATGTAACCTAAATATTTTCTGAAATTATGAAGGTTAATATCCTTTAAATTTTTACCATCAATTAAAATTTCTCCTTCCGTTGGTTCTATTAATCTGCATAAAAGAAGAGCGACTGTAGATTTTCCGCTTCCTGTTTTCCCCATTATAGCGAGACTTTCACCTGCATTAATTTTAAAACTAAGCTTATCTAATGCTTTAATTCCTGTGTTAGGGTAGGTGTAAGAAACATTTTTGAATTCAATATTTCCTTTAATAATAGTGTCGTCTGTGTTGGTATTAATGATTTCAGATTGGTTATTCAAAAATTCATTAATTCTAGACATGGAAGCTCCCGCTCTTTGATTAACAGATGTTACCCAGCCTACCATAGAAAAAGGCCAAATGAGAATGTTGATGTACATAAAGAAGTCTGCAATTTTCCCAACGCTGAGTTCATTGGCGATATATTTTTGTCCGCCAACATAAAGAATAATAACATTGAGTAGGCCAATTACAAACAGAATAATAGTAAAGAAATAAGCTTCTGTTTTAGCAAGATTTAAAGCTTTGTCTTGGTAATCGCTAATCTTTACGCCGTAATTCTTTTCAATATATTTTTCTTTAGCGAAAAACTTAATAACTCGAATTCCAGAGAAACTATCTTGCACAAAAGTCGAAATAGCAGATTGGCTTTTCTGCATTATTTTTGATTTTTTATTGATAATGGAACTTACCTTGAAAATTACAAAAGACAAAATAGGAAGAGGAATAAGCGTCCATAAAGTCATTGAAAGATCTGTTTGTAGCATGTAAACACTTGTAATAATAAGCAATACAAGAAGATTTACAACGTACATAACGCCAGGTCCCAAATACATTCTTACCGCTACAACATCTTCACTTAAACGGTTCATTAAATCTCCGATGGTGGTTTTTTTGTATTCGGTGAGCGACATTTCCTGATAATGTCTGTAAATTTTATTTTTTAGTTCGTATTCTATTCTTCTGGATGCTACAATAATTGTTTGTCTCATCATAAAGGTGAAAAAGCCTGTTAATAAAGACGAACCAACAATAATTGCAACATTAATTAAAACCTGTTCATTAAAACCAAAGGTTTCATTTTTAGAAATTTCATCTACAGATTTTCCTACAAACTGAACTTTATAAATATTAAAAAAATTACTAGCTACAATAAACAAAAAGCCCCAAAACAAGAGTATGCGGTGTTTCCAGAAGTACGGGTTTAAGGTTTTTAATGCTTTCAATTTGTATTATTAAAGTATTTCAAATTCAATTTGCAAAAATAATTAAAATCTATGACTAATCTTAGTTTAGAAGAAGTAAAAACAAGAGAATGAATGTAAAAAAAATCTTATCTTTGCACCCAATAAAAGTTCTTTGAATGTTAGGAAGAAGACAAATCCGCGAAAAAGTTGTTGAGGCTTTATATTCTTATCAACAAAACCCAATTAAGTATGATGTTTTGGAGAAAAATCTTTTCTCAGATATCGAAAAAATATATCATTTGTATATTTATCAACTCAATTTTTTGGTAGCTTTAAAAGAGTTAGCCGAACAGCAAATTGAAATTGGTAAAAACAAATTCATTAAAAGTGAGCAAGATATTAACCCCAATCAGAAGTTTATCAATAATCAAATTTTAAAAAAAATTGAAGATAATACCGAAAGACTTTCTTTTAATTCTAAAGTTCAGAATTTAAAGTGGGATCTGCATGATGATTTATTGGTGAAAACATTCCAAAGAATGAGTGCTGGTAAGCGTTACCAAGATTTCATGAAAGAAGAAGGTTATTCTTTTGAAGAAGATCAAAAATTCATTGGAAAATTATTTCTAAGATATATCGCAGAGAATGAAGATTTCCATGATAGATTAGAAGAAAAAGAATTGAGTTGGGCGGATGATTTTCATATTGCGAATTCAATGGTGCAAAAAACCATTGGCTTTATGAAAGAAAATGAACCAAGCCACACTTTAATTAAAATGATTAAAGATGAATCTGACAGAGATTTCGCAAGAAAACTTTTAGTAAAAGCCCTTAATAACTGGGAGGAATCTGAAAATAAAATTGAAGAAAGGTTACAAAACTGGGATTTGGATCGAATTTCTTTAATGGATAAAATTATTCTTGTAATGGGAATCAACGAGTTAGATAATTTCCCGTTAACTGCTACAAGCATTATTATTAATGAATATGTAGAGATTTCAAAAGTCTTCTCAACAGAAAAATCAAATGTATTTATAAACGGAATATTAGATAAATATTCAAAAGATATCAACAGAGTAAATTAATATCAATATGAAAAAAACAATTGCATTAGTTGCCCTTGCGCTTTTAACAACAGGATTAACTTCTTGTAAAAAAGAAGAAAAAACAAACGTTGAAACTACTTCAACTGAAGGAACAGATCTTACTGCTGCTACAAACGCAGATTCTGCTGCTACAATTCAAACTTCTGACGCTATGCAAGCTCCAGTAAGTAATGGTGATGAAGAAATGATTAAAGCTGCTACTTCTATTCCATTAACAACTGTTGCTTTAGCACAAGCTCACTATGAATTTGGAAACATTAAAAAAGGAGATAAAAAAGATCACGTATACGAAATTACAAACACAGGGAAAAATCCTTTGGTAATTTCTCAAGTGAAGCCAGGATGCGGATGTACAGCTCCAGATTATACTAAAGATCCTATCTTACCAGGACAAAAAGGAAAAATTACTTTAAGTTTTGATTCTACTTCTTTTGATGGTCATGTAGAGAAATATGCAGATGTTTATGCTAATGTAGAAAAAGCTCCTATGAGACTTACTTTTTCTGCCAATGTACAACCCTAACTAATTGAATATGTTAACGATTTTACAAGCCGCTGCACCAGAAGGTTCAGGAATGTCTACCATGCTTATGATGGGGGCGATGATAGTTTTATTCTTTGTTTTGATGGTGTTGCCACAAAGAAGAAAACAAAAACAGGAAAAAAACTTTCAAGAAGCTCTAAAAGTAGGTTCTAGAGTGGTTCTAACTTCAGGATTACACGGAAGAATAGCTCAAATTCAAGAGGATGGTTTTGTTATTGAAACTCTTTCTGGAAAATTGAAATTTGAAAAAGCTGCTGTTTCTAGAGAATATACGGAAGCAAGATTCGGAAAAGATAACGAAAAAGCTTAATTTATTAAGTTTTTTATGAACTAAAAATTTCGGCGAGGAGCAAAGCTCCCCGCCGAAATTTTTTTTAATCTCTATATTTGCAGTATGATGATTTTCAAAAAAACAGTTCTTATTCTCGGTGCTAATTCCGACGTAGCCAAACAAGCGATAAAACTTTACATTCAAAAAAATTACTTTGTAATGGCATCTTCACGGGATTTAAGCTCCATAAAAACTTTTTTGAAAGACAATACAATTGGTGAAAATCAAGTACAACTCCTGCATTTTGATGCTGAAGATTTTGCTTCTCACCAACGCTTTTACAAAGAACTTCCTACAAAACCTAATATTGTAGTTTACGCCGCAGGCTTTTTAGTTCAAAACGAAAAAGCCTTCCACGATTTTGAAGCCACTTTTAAAATGATGAAAGTGAATTATGTGGGAGCCGTTTCTATTCTTAATATTATCGCTTTCGATAAAGAGAATAAGGGCTTAGAAAGAATTATTGGATTATCATCGCTTTCGGGGGTTCGTGGCCGCAAATCAAACTTCATTTATGGGAGTACAAAATCGGCTTTCACCCAATATCTAGCTGGACTAAGACAAGAATTATCCAATCGGAATATTACAGTAAATGCCTTGGTGATTGGCTATATTAACACCAAAATTAACGAAGGTTTAAACTTAAATAAAAACCTTATAATGCAGCCCGATTACGTTGCAAAACATATTGTTGACGCAGGTTCAGGTTTTACAATTGTCCCCAATTGGAAATGGAAGCTCATTTATAAAATTCTAAAATATTCCCCTGAATTTTTGGTGGCGAAATTACCTTAGAGAAACACTTCTCTTAGTCATTACACCCTTTAAAAATAATTTCTTGTTTTATTAAATAACTTCTGTAAGTCCTTTAGGCTGTTCATTAACGGTCTTTAGAGACTTAGAAAGTGGTTATAGCCCCTTGCATAAGGGGCTAGAGGGGGTTCACTAAGGGGGTGTAGGGGGTTGATGAAGGGGGTAAAGGGACTTCGGAAGTGGTTATAGCCCCTTGCATAAGGGGCTAAAGGGGGTTTACTAAGGGGGTATAGGGGGTTAATGAAGGGGGTATTGCAAACCTGATTTTAATTTAAAAAAGAAAAACTCTGTATCCTATTATTTTTTGGAATGCTACGGAACTGAGTGAATTTGAGAAAAAAAACTAAACAAGTCTCCATAAAAAATAGAGCTTTCTGTAAATGTAAAAAAGCGAGACCTAAATCTCGCTTTAAAATAATATTCTTAATGAAATTAATCTTTCAAATTCAGTTTTAATTCCAATTCGTCTAATTGCTCATTGGCGATTGGCGAAGGCGCATCAATCATTACATCACGTCCAGAATTATTTTTTGGGAAGGCGATATAATCTCTAATCACTTCATTTCCATCTAAAATGGCTACTAATCTATCAAAACCGAAAGCCAAACCTCCGTGTGGCGGCGCTCCGTATTTAAAGGCGTTCATTAAGAATCCGAACTGCGCTTCCGCTTCTTCTTTTGTGAATCCTAGTAAATCAAACATTTTTGACTGTAAATCTTTATCGAAAATTCTGATAGAACCACCCCCAATTTCGTTACCATTTAACACTAAATCGTAAGCGTTGGCTCTTGCTTTTCCAGGGTCGGTTTCCAATAAACTAAAATCTTCGGTTTTCGGAGACGTGAATGGGTGGTGCATTGCGTGGTATCTTCCTGTTTCTTCGTCCCATTCTAAAAGTGGGAAGTCGATTACCCAAAGTGGGGCAAATTCGTTTCCTTTTCTTAAACCTAAACGATTTCCAAGTTCCATTCTTAAAGCAGAAAGTTGCGTTCTTACTTTATCAGCATTACCGCTCATCACCAACATTAAATCACCTGCTTTAGCTCCGAATTTCTCTGCAATGGCTTTTAAGTCCTCCTCGTTGTAGAATTTATTCACGGATGAAGTGACAATATCATCATTTTGGAATTTCACCCAAACCATTCCTGTTGCACCAATTTGTGGTCTTTTTACCCAATCGATAAGTTCATCAATTTGCTTACGAGTGTAATCTGCACAGCCTTCAACATTAATTCCGACTACCAATTCAGCTTCGTCGAAAATTTTGAAATCTTTTCCTTTCACTAAATCATTCAGCTCCACGAACTCTATTCCGAAACGAATGTCTGGTTTGTCGTTTCCGTATTTTTGCATCGCATCTGCGAAAGTCATTCTTGGGAAATCACCGAATTCTTTTCCTGTAATATCTTTCAAAAGGTTTTTCGTCATGCCTTCAAAAACATTCATAATGTCTTCTTGCTCTACGAAAGCCATTTCGCAATCTATTTGGGTGAATTCTGGCTGTCTGTCGGCTCTTAAATCCTCATCGCGGAAACATTTCACAATTTGGAAATATTTATCCATTCCACCTACCATCAATAATTGTTTGAAGGTTTGTGGCGATTGAGGAAGTGCATAAAACTGTCCAGGATTCATTCTGCTTGGCACCACAAAATCTCTTGCCCCTTCTGGAGTAGATTTAATTAAAACTGGCGTTTCCACCTCGATAAAACCTTCTTCTGAAAGATAATTTCTTACTTTTTGCGCCATTTTATGACGGAAAATCAATTTATCTTTCACAGGATTTCTACGGATGTCCAAGTATCTGTATTTCATTCTCAGCTCTTCACCGCCATCGGTTTCGTCTTCAATGGTAAATGGAGGAAGTTGAGATTCGTTTAAAATGGTTAATTCTTTTACTAAAATTTCTATTTCCCCAGTTGGAATATTGGAGTTTTTGGATGCTCTTTCAATCACCTGACCTTTCACCTGAACTACAAATTCACGACCTAATTTCTTAGCGTTTTCCATTAATTCAGTCGAAGAACGGTCTTGGTCGAACATCAACTGTGTAATTCCGTAACGATCTCGCAAATCGATCCAAATCATAAATCCTTTGTCACGAATGGTTTGTACCCATCCTGAAAGTGTTACTTCTTCATTTAGATTTTTCAGCGATAATTCGCCGTTGGTGTGTGTACGGAACATAATTTTTGTTTAAAGTTTAGAGTTTCAAGGTTTAATGTTCTTCTTATTCAAGTTGAGTGAGTAGATTTTTAACCATGAATTTTCGAGTGCAAAGATAAGTATTTTCAGAGAAAAAGCCTTTTGATTTTTAAGGCAAAAGGCTTGTGTTTTTAAGATTTATATTCCAGAATATCTCCAGGTTGACAGTCTAAAGCTTTGCAAATGGCTTCCAAAGTGGATAGTTTTACCGCTTTTGCCTTTCCAGTTTTCAAAATGGATAAGTTAGCTTGTGTAATGCCTATTTTCTCAGCCAATTCTTGGGATTGCATTTTACGTTTAGCAAGCATTACATCTATATTAATAATTATTGGCATGGCTTAAATAGTTAAATCGTTTTCTTTTTTAAGATCTACAGCTTGTTGATAAACTTGACTGATTACGAATACTATTGCTGCGAAAATTAAAAATTGTAGGTTTTTACTATCTAAATCAAATAGAATAGTAAATTTTCCTTTCAATAATTCTGTAAAAAAGCTTATTGCTAAGGAGAGAAATGCAATAAGAGCTAAAAGTTTTGAAGTCTTTGAAATTAAAGTAGCAGTTTCTTGAGAGAATAAATTCTTAGTTTCTAGATTCTTCAATATTTTTAAAACTGTGGAAAAGAGTTTTAGTTCTAAAGTGGCCATAGCAATACAAAATCCAAGAATGAAAACTGAATATATTTTTCCTAAATCTTGTAATTCTTTTATGGTGATGCCTTGTGCTAAAATTGTTAGTTTGAAGGAGGATTGTATATCACCAAGATTAATATTAAATAAAACAGCAAGTAAAATTAAAATTAATACTATAATACAAATTGTGATTACAATATTGGCAATCCAAAAAAATATTCTCAGGATGTTTAAGATTAAGTAGGTTTGGTTTTTCATTTTTTAATATTTTATTGTTGTAAATGTATAAAAAATTATTGTAAAACAATAAATGGTATTAAAAAAAATAAGCTCCAAATTTTTGGAGCTTATTCTATATGGTTTGAGAAATTTATTTTAAAATAGCACTCAGTTCTGAGAAGTTTCTTTCTGTAGCAATGTCTAGGGCTGTTTTACCATCTTTGTTTTTAAGATTTTTATCAGCTCCTGCTGCAAGTAAAGTTTTAACAATATCTATTCTATTGTATTTTGCAGCAATCATTAACGGGCTTACTCCTGAACATTGTTTATTAATTTCGGGTTTGCTAGACATTAAATGACTGAAAATTTGTTTTTTGTCGAATCTTATTGCAAAAGTAAATGGTGTGTATTCATCAGCTTTAAGAGCATAACATTTATTATAATCTTGAGCTTTGAACTCTTTTTTGAAGCTTACAAGATTGTCTTTTTGAATAGCTAGAATGCCTTTGTTAGGAAAATCTTGTGCAAATAATTTTTGCGATAGTAAACTTACGCAAAGAATAAAAAATGTAGATAGTATTTGTTTTTTCATATTATTCAATTGTATAAATTCATAATAAAAGAAGCTATACCAACATCTAAAAAATGTAAAGTATTAATCTTAACAAATTTATATAAATTATTTGAATATTGTGATAATAACTTTTTTTTAAGTTAAAATTTAATACTATTTTTTGTAAATTCGTATCAATCATCAAAATATAACTTATGGGAAAAGGAGATCAAAAATCAAGACGAGGAAAGATAAATGCTGGTAGCTATGGTAAGAAAAGGCCTCGTAAAAGTGTAAAAGTTGTTGCTGAAAAATCTGTAAAGGAGAAAAAGTAACAAACCTGAGAAAAACCAAAGATAATTCTTCGGATACAAGAAAAGCGGCGCCTTTGGCGCCGCTTTTCTTGTTTGAATGCACCTTTATGGCGCATTCAAAAATTATTTTCCTCCAAGAATATTCCCAAGAATACCTCCTAAGCCGCCTTGTTGCTTGTTGTTTCCTCCTCCTAAAACGCTACCTAAAATATCATTCAAAGGACTGGATTGTTGAGTTTGTGCTTGTTGAGAAGCTCCTCCAAGAATTCCTCCCAATAAATCCCCTAATCCACCTGAGTTTACATTGTTTTGTTGCTTTTCTTTTCCAATATATCCCATAATAATTGGAGCTAACATTGCTAGAGCGGGACCAATTTTGTCCATAGAAATTCCTGTGTTTTGAGAAAGTTGGCTTTCTACATTGGCTTTATTTCCACCAAAAATATGGTCTAAGATAGATTTTCCTTCAGATTCTCTTTCAATAGCTTGTGAAGGATTGTCTAAAATACTTCCATCATGATCACGGTCTAAAGCGTTATTTAAAGCCTCAGCTTCATTCGTGTCTTGAGATTTATTTCTTAAGTAAGAAATTATCAATGGCGCAGCAACTGCTAAGAGAGCAATGATTTGATTTTTGCTGATTCCGAATTTGTTTTCAGCTTGTTCAGCAACTTGGTTACTAGAGTTTCCTGTTAATAGATCTATTAAACTCATAATTTTTTTGTTTTTAGTATTTATATTTTGTGAGGGTGTTTATCAAATTCTATTCCGAATTTTTAAGTTTTATTTTTTAAAAATGGGAACGTTAGAACATGCTTCTCCGAACATCAAAGATTTTACGATAGGTTTCAGTTGTTCAACGAGTTCAATATATGCATTTTCTGGAATACTTTCATCGCTACATCCTTTTACAAGCACACGTTTGTCAATCATTTCCGAAAAATCATGTGTTTGTACGGCGTTGTGCATTAATAAAACCTCTAAATCTTCGCGATTTCCAAATACTATTTTTTTAGTAATTCCAGTTAATTTTGAAGTCAATAGAAAATAGGCCCAAAGCGGAACTATAGCGTCTGCAGAATTGTAAATGTAAACGTATGTATCTTTATATTCTTCTGTATTCAAAAGTTCTACTTTTTCTCTAAAATCTTTTTCTTTTAAAATAAGCTCCTGAAACAAAAAATCTTTTAAATCAATTCCTTTTCTTACGCCTTTTGGAACGAGGGAAGAAATATCAAAATTCACCAAACTAGTATTTTCGGCAACTTTGTTTCTGATTTCAAATTCTTCTGACATTTTTTATTTTTATCTTTACACAAAATTAAGTCAAATATTTGATTTGAGTACAGATTTAAAATCTCAAATCTCAAATCTCAAATCTCAAATTTATTTTGAAATATTATATCATTGCAGGTGAGGCTTCTGGAGATTTACACGGGAGTAACTTGATGAAAGCTATAAAAGAAAAAGACGCTCAAGCCGATTTTAGATTTTGGGGTGGCGATTTAATGCAAAAGCAAGGCGGTAACTTGGTGATGCATTATAAAGATCTTGCTTTTATGGGCTTTATAGAAGTGGTGCAAAATTTAAAAACCATTTTAAATAATATTAAATTCTGTAAAAAAGATATTGCCAATTGGAAACCCGATGTTTTGGTTTTAATAGATTATCCAGGATTTAATTTAAGGATTGCAAAATTTGCAAAATCTCTTGGAATAAAAGTAGTGTATTATATTTCGCCACAACTTTGGGCTTGGAAGGAAGGTCGTGTAGAAACCATAAAGAAGTATGTAGATGAAATGCTCGTCATTCTTCCTTTCGAGAAGGATTTTTATAAAAAACATCAGGTTGAAGCTCATTTTGTAGGACATCCTCTTTTAGATGCTATTTCGGATTTGCCAACTGTAAATATTGAAGATTTTAAGCAAGAAAATGGTTTAAATTCTAAAGAAATCATTGCATTATTGCCTGGAAGTAGGGAGCAAGAAGTGAAAAAAATGCTTGAGGTTATGCTTTCTGTTCGTCCTTATTTTAAAGAATATCAGTTTGTAATTGCAGGCGCGCCAAGTCTTCCAAAAGATTTTTATAAGCAATATGTGGATGAAAATGTGCATTTTGTTTCCAATAAAACTTACGATTTGCTAAGATGTTCCAAAGCAGCTTTGGTGACTTCTGGAACTGCAACTTTGGAAACTGCTTTGCTTAATATTCCAGAAGTGGTTTGCTATCGCGGAAGCAAGATTTCTTATGCTATTGCTAAACGTTTGGTGAAAAATATTGAGTATATTTCTTTGGTGAATCTTATTATGGACAAAGAAATAGTGAAAGAGCTTATTCAAGAGGATTTGAATACGCAAAACCTTGTTTCTGAATTGCAAAAAATTCTTTCTGGAAATTCTCGTGAGAAAATGCTCAATAATTTTTCTGAACTTCAAAAAAAGCTCGGTGGAAAGGGAGCAAGCGATCATGCAGCAGAAATTATAGTGAAAAAATAATTTTTTTCGTTGCTTGTGAATTCTTAATTGGTTAATTTTAAAATAATTAATCAATATCGGTATGAGAAAACAACCTCTGTTAATTCTCGTGTTGTGCTTCATCATCGGAATTATTTTTCAAGATTATTTTCCTCTCCATTTTTATGGGATAATGGGGGTGTTGGGAATTTCGTTCTTAATATTGGTTATTTCATTTCAGTTGAATTTTGAGAAATATAAATTTCTTCCAATTCTTTGTTTTTATGTGTCGTTAGGAATGTTTTTTCATTTTTTTAATACACCAAAGGAACCTCAAATTAACATTTTGAATTCAGAAGAATTGGTTTTTAAAATTTCAAAAAAACTGAATTCTAATGATCAAAATAGACGCTACGAAATTGAAACACTTAATTCTAATAATGGTATAAAGGCAATTCTATATGTTCCTAAAGATTTTCCTGAATTAGACTTTAAACATTTTTATAAAACCAACGCAAATATTCTAAAGGTTCAATCCCCAGTTCATTCTTTTCAGTTTGATTACGCAAAATATTTAGCGAGAAAAGGAATTTTTTATTCCGTTTTTTTGAAAGACGCTCCCGAAACCACTGAAAATCCTAATGTTTCATTTGCTGATTATTATAAACAAAAAAGGCTGGAAGTTTTGCAAAGGATTGACCAGTCTAATCTTTCTGAAAACACTCAAGATTTTTTGAAAGGAATTATTCTTGCGGATAGAAGCGATATGAACCAAGATTTGGTGAAGGATTTCAATCGTTCTGGTCTCACTCATTTTCTAGCAATTTCTGGAACTCACGTTTTGGTGATTTTTGGAATGTTTTTGTTCCTTTTTCAAAAAATATTTTCATTTAGAAATTATAAAATTGCTGTTCTAATAAGTCTTTTGCTCATTTGGTTGTTTGCTTTTTTTATTGGCTGGGGGAGTTCCGTGGTGAGATCTTGTATTATGGTGACTTCGTATTTTATTTTTGTTTTGCTGCAACGAAGTCCTAATTTATTGCATTCCCTTTCTCTTTCTGTGTTTATTATTTTAATGTTTGATACTCAACAGATTTTTGATATTGGTTTTCAATTGAGCTTTTCGGCGGTTTTAGGAATTTATTGGTTGAATACTCCTATTAAAAGTCTTTTTCCGGATTTTAGAAATTGGTGGGCGAAACTTTTTGTGAGTATAAGTAGCTTAACTTTAGCTGCTCAGTTGAGTACGTTGCCAATCGTTCTTTACAATTTTCATCAGTTTTCTTTGATGTCCATTTTAGCGAATTTACTAATTGTTCCCTTTTCTGAAATTGTAATTGTATTCTCTTTTTTAATGACTTTTTTATTAGGTCTTAATATTGAAATTTTATTATTAAATCTTTTATATGATTTTATTGTTGGTGTTCTTTTAAAGGTTATTCATTGGTTTTCAGATTTTGATTCTATGTTTTTTTCTTCAATACCAATGAATGTTTTGGAGGTTTTTTCTTTCGTGGTAATCGTTTATTTTTTAAGGTTTTTTCTTCTCAAGTCGTCATTTAAGAATGTTTCAAGATTGGTTTTGTCTTTTCTTATATTTTTTAGTGTTAGATTGGGAAGTAATATGCTTGAGTTTTCGAAATCTGAAGTCAATATTTATCAGTCAAGCTACAAAAAGAAAATATTGGTAGTGAGAGAAGGGAGGAATGTTACTTTTTGGTTGGAGAACATTAATGATAAGAAATCGGAAAATTATTTTATTAATCCCTATATTCATTCAAATAGAATAACTAATTATCAGATAAAAGAAATTCCTAAAGGGAGTGTGAGTGCTTATTACAATAAGAAAACCTATTTTTTGAAATAAGTATAAAATAATTCTGTACATTACATGAATTTCTTATTTAGAAAGATTACAAACTATTGAATTCTGACATATCTCACGATGCTCACTCTTAACATTTTTTTAACTTTGTGCGTATTCAAAAAAACAAATTTAGATTATGGCAGGATTTTCATCTTCAATAGGAAGAAAATATGCAATGGCATTATCGGCGTTCTTTTTGCTGATTTTCTTGGTGATGCACCTTTTCACGAATATGCTATCTGTATTTAGTGAGGCAGGTTTCAATCAGGCTTCGTATTTTATGGGCTACAATCCATTTATCCAATACGCAATGCAACCTGTATTGATTTTTGCAGTGTTTTTCCATTTTATAATGGGATTCATTTTAGAAGCAAAAAATCATAAGGCAAGACCAGTAAAATACGACGTTAATGGTGCTGCAGCAAATTCTTCATGGATGTCTAGAAATATGATTATTTCTGGATTGGTAATTTTAGCATTTTTAGGACTTCACATGTATGACTTTTGGGTTCATGAAATGAATTTCAAATACATCGAAGGGAACGTAGATGCTATTGGTACAGACAGGTTTTGGGTAGAACTACATGCTAAATTTGCTGATCCTATTAAGGTGGCAATATATGTTGTAGCTTTTGTTTTGTTAGGTTTACACTTAGCACATGGTTTCCAATCTGCATTCCAATCTGTTGGAGCTAGACATCCAAAGTATACGCCTTTTATTAAGGCTTTCGGAACTTGGTATTCAATTCTTATTCCGCTAGGATTTATTTTTATCGCGGTTTATCATTTCATAACTCAATAATATCATAAATAAAATGAGTAATTTAGATTCTAAAATTCCAGCTGGTCCACTGAAGGACAAATGGAGTCATCATAAAGATCACATGAACCTTGTTGCGCCTAACAACCGTGATAAAATTGATATTATTGTTGTGGGTACAGGTTTGGCAGGAGGTTCTGCTGCAGCTACTTTAGCTGAGCAAGGTTATAACGTAAAAGCATTTTGTTATCAAGATTCTCCAAGAAGAGCGCACTCTATTGCGGCTCAGGGAGGTATTAACGCTGCTAAAAATTATCAAGGAGACGGAGATTCAACTTATAGATTGTTCTACGATACTATTAAAGGTGGAGATTACCGTGCAAGAGAGGCTAACGTTTATCGCTTAGCGGAAGTTTCAGCAAATATTATCGACCAATGTGTTGCTCAAGGGGTTCCTTTTGGTCGTGATTACGGCGGTCAGTTAGATAACCGTTCTTTCGGTGGGGTTCAGGTAAAAAGAACTTTCTACGCAAAAGGGCAAACTGGTCAACAGTTATTATTAGGGGCGTATTCTGCAATGAGCCGCCAAATTGGTAAAGGTAGAATTAAAATGTACAACCGTCACGAAATGTTAGATTTGGTAATCGTAGATGGAAAAGCAAGAGGAATCATCGCAAGAAACCTTGTAACAGGAGAAATTGAAAGACATTCTGCTCACGCAGTGGTTATTGCTTCTGGAGGTTACGGAAATGTTTATTTCTTATCGACTAACGCGATGGGATCTAACGTTTCTGCGGCTTGGAAAATCCACAAAAAAGGAGCGTATTTCGCAAACCCTTGCTATGTACAGATTCACCCAACTTGTATTCCAGTTCACGGAACGCAACAGTCTAAACTAACTTTGATGTCTGAATCTCTTAGAAACTCTGGAAGAATCTGGGTTCCTAAAAATATTGAAGATTCAGTTGCTATTAGAGAAGGTAAGAAAAAAGCAAAAGATATCCCTGAAGCCGACAGAGATTACTATTTGGAAAGAAGATATCCTGCTTTCGGTAACCTAGTTCCTAGAGACGTTGCTTCTAGAGCAGGTAAAGAAAGATGTGATGCTGGTTTCGGTATTGAAAATAACGATACTAAAGAAGGTGTGTTCTTAGATTTCTCTACAGAAATTATGAAAAAAGGTAGAGAAGCTGCTATTGAAAAGCATATTCACAATCCTACAGAACAACAAATTTACGATCTTGGTAAGGCTTGGATTGAAGAGAAATATGGTAACCTTTTCGTAATGTACGAGAAAATTACTGCTGACAATCCTTATGAAACGCCAATGAAGATTTATCCTGCTGTTCACTACACAATGGGTGGTGTTTGGGTAGATTATAACTTACAATCTACAATCCCTGGATGTTTCGTAATTGGAGAAGCTAACTTCTCAGATCACGGAGCTAACAGACTGGGTGCTTCTGCTTTGATGCAAGGCTTAGCGGATGGATATTTCGTTCTTCCTTATACTATTGCAGATTATCTTTCTGCTGATATTAGAACAGGACAGATTCCAACGGATTCTGAAGCTTTCAACCAGGTTGAAAAAGAAGTTAAAGATAGAATTGACTATTTATTGAATAATAAAGGAACACATTCTGTAGATTATTTCCATAAAAAATTGGGTCACATTATGTGGAACAAAGTGGGTATGGGAAGAACACCAGAAGGTCTTAGTGAAGCAATTAAAGAAATTGAAGAAGTAAGAAACGATTTCTGGAAGAATGTAAAAGTTCCTGGTTCTAATGATGAAATGAATCCAGAATTGGAGAAAGCACTTCGTGTAGCAGATTTCCTAGAATTAGGTCAATTAATGGCCATTGATGCATTGAACAGAAACGAATCTTGTGGAGGTCACTTCCGTGAAGATCACTCTACGCCAGATGGTGAAGCAGAACGTGATGATGTTAACTACAAGTATGTTGCAGCTTGGGAATATAAAGGAAACGATATAAACCAAGAAGTAATGCACAAAGAAGAGCTTGTGTACGATAACATCGAAGTTAAAACAAGAAGTTACAAATAATCTCCAACCAATAAATATATAATTATGAGTGCAAAAAAAGGCTTAAATCTTACGCTGAAAATTTGGAGACAAAAAAATAATAAATCCAAAGGTCAATTTGAGACCTATAAAATATCTGACGTTTCTACAGATTCTTCATTCTTAGAAATGTTAGACATTCTGAACGAAAACTTAATTAACGAAGGTAAAGAACCCATCGCTTTCGATCACGATTGTCGTGAAGGGATTTGCGGAATGTGTTCTCTATACATCAACGGTCGTGCGCACGGTCCCGATACAGGTATCACAACTTGTCAGTTACACATGCGTCACTTCAAAGATGGAGAAACTATCGTTATTGAACCTTGGAGAAGTGCAGCTTTCCCAGTAATCAAAGATTTGGTTGTGGACAGAAGCGCTTTCGATAGAGTAATGGCTGCAGGTGGATTTATTTCTGTAAATACATCGGGTAGAACAACAGACGCTAACAATATCCTTGTTCCGAAAGAAGATTCAGACAGAGCAATGGATGCAGCAGCTTGTATCGGTTGTGGTGCTTGTGTAGCAACGTGTAAAAACGGATCTGCAATGTTATTTGTAGGTGCAAAAGTTTCTCAATATGCATTATTACCACAAGGTAGAGTAGAAGCTAAAAGAAGAGTTCTGAACATGGTAGCAGCTATGGACGAAGAAGGATTTGGGAACTGTTCCAACACTGGTGCTTGTGAAGTAGAATGTCCTAAAGGTATTTCTCTAGAAACGATCGCTAGAATGAACAGAGAATATATGTCTGCTTTTATTGATAAAGGATAAGACAACTTATATACTGAAAAATCGTCTTCCTTTTTTAGGAAGACGATTTTTTTTAGTTAAAACTTTCATAAATTAATTTGTATAAGTTTTTTTTAATATTTGAAAAAACTATTTTTGTGCATTATACCATTTCAAAAATGAGAAAATATCTTTTATTGTTTATTATTGCAATCTTTGCAATGTCATGTTCCAAAAAGGTTGAAGTTAAAGGTAAAGTTACCGGAGGTTCACCACTAGAAAGAGTAGAAATAGTGGAAGCTTCAGGTGTTGCCACACTTCCATTAATTAATATGGGAGTTGATAAAGATGGTAACTTTTCAGGCTCTTTTAATGCTCCAAAAAATGGAATGTATTTAATTAGCTACGGACAAAACAAAAACCTTATTTATTTAGAAGGAGGTCAAAAACTTCAAATTTCTGGTAATGCTATGACATTCCCAAATGAGTACGTGGTAACGGGTGACGCTAAAAAGAATAATGATTTCTTTATGGCTACTCAAAAGTTTATTACGAATTATGCTCAAACTTTCGATATGAATGGATTGATGTCAAAAGATGAAAAATCTTTCGTTCAAGGACTTCAAAAAGTAGAGGCAGATATCAATAAAAACCTAGAAGAAAATATTAAAAAAGTAAATCCTGGAAAAGGAATAGTTTCTTGGAAGAAAAACGATATTGCAAGCACAATGCTTTCTATTCTTACACAATATGAAATGCGTCAAAAGCAGTTTTCTGGAAACCCATCTTACAAGCCGTCTAAAGTTTTCACAGATTATGAAACGAAACTTCAAGGTAACAATAAGGATGAAATGGTGAAGGAAAGTCCTGGTTACAGAAGTTATCTTCTAACTAAGATGAGCGATTCTTTCCAAAAATTTGCTACTGAAAAAACGAAAACTCAAAAGGATGCTATCACTTCTGAAATGTTTAGTGAATTCCTAAAAACTCAAAAAGATTTATCGCAAACAACAAAAGACTATTTATTGGCTTTTGTTATGGCAAACAGCGATATTTTACCAAGTGCTCCAGTAAAAACTATTGATGCTGTAAAAAAGATTACAACTGAAGATATTAAAGATGCTCAAGTAAAAAAAGATCTTGAAGCATTACAATTTGCAATGTTTGGATTTAAAATTGGAGAAGTTGCACCAGATGCACCATTAGTAAAAGCAGATGGTAAAGCATTTAAATTTGCTGACAATAAAGGAAAACCAACTTTGGTTATGACTTACGCATCATGGAATCCATATATTGGTGAATCTGTAGTTCCTATTTTAAGAGAAGTAGTGAAATTCTATAAGTCTAAAATGAATTTTGTTTATATTAATGTAGATGATACTAAAGAACAATTCACAAAAACATCATCATCTTTATTAAAAGGAATTGATGGAATCAATGTATACGGTGAAGGAGGTTTAAATTCTGAAGTGGCAAAAAAATACGGTATCTACGGACTGAAATTACCTTGTTTCTTTGTTGTAGATAAAGATGGAAAAATTGCAAGCAAGCAGTTTTTCAATTTAGGAGAACAAGAATTGGTAGACGTATTGGACAAACAAACTGGTCTTTCGGCACCTAAAGTAGATCCAAGAGTTCAGTTAGAGTCTGGATACATTCCTCAAGAAGCGGTGCCAACTCCACAACCAGCTCCTGCAGTTCCAGAGCAAAAATAATTTAAAAGATTTTCAATACAATAAAAAACCTTATCGAGAGATAAGGTTTTTTTATTGTATAAAATACTATTTTTGTGAAATGAAAAAGAAAAAAAATATTGTTCTGGAAAACATTCGTTTGGTTTCTGCAGGAGCTAAAGGTGTAGCTATAGGAAAAACGGAAGAAGGAAAAACGGTAATGGTTACCGGAGCAATTCCTGGCGATGTTGTAAATGCAAGAGTTAAAAAAGCAAAGTCCAAATATTACGAAGCAGATGTTTTGGAGGTTGTAGAGAAATCTCCTTTTAGAATGCATGCTAAATGTATTCATTTTGGAGTTTGTGGTGGTTGCAAATGGCAGAACATGAGCTATGATAAGCAACTAGAATGCAAGCAGGAAGAGGTTTTCAATAATATTAAAAGAATTGGTGGTGTTGAAGATTTTCAGACTTTACCTATTTTAGGATCTCAAGAACAGTTTTTCTATAGAAACAAAATGGAATTTTCTTTTTCAAATGCACGTTGGTTAACATTAGATGAAGTAAATTCTGCAGATCAGATTAATGATAAAAATGCGCTAGGTTTTCATATCCCTGGAATGTGGAGCAAGATTTTAGATTTAAAAGAATGTTGGCTTCAAGAAGAACCTTCAAACGCTATTCGTTTAGCCGTAAAAAATTACGCTGAGGGAAATCAATTAGAATTTTTCGATGTTAAAAATCATGATGGTTTTTTAAGAACTTTAATGATGCGCCAAAACTCTAAAGGAGAATGGATGGTTCTTTTCCAATTATATAGAGAGGAAAAAGAGAACAGAGAAAAATTATTTAATTTCTTACTTGAGAAGTTTCCGCAGATAAAAACTTTAGTATTCGCAATTAATCCTAAGCCGAACGATTCTATTTACGATCTTGATGTTGAAACTTATTTTGGAGAAGGTTTCTTAATGGAAGAAATGGATGGGTTGAAATTCAAAATCGGACCAAAATCATTCTTTCAAACCAATTATAAACAAGCTTTAGAATTATACAGAAAAACTTTAGAATTCGCTGATTTAAAAGGTGGAGAAGTAGTGTATGATTTATATACAGGAACGGGAACTATCGCTCAGTATTTAGCGAGAAGTGCAAAACACGTTATTGGAATTGAGGCTGTACAAGAAGCTATTGATGCGGCGGAAGAACATGCAAAAATTAATGGCTTAGAAAATTGTACTTTCTATTGTGGAGATATGAAAGATGTTTTCACGGAAGAGTTTTTAGCCAACCATCCCAAAGCGGATATTTTGGTAACAGACCCACCAAGAGATGGAATGCACCAAAAAGTGGTGGAGCAAATCCTAAAACTCAATCCTGAAAAAGTGGTTTATGTAAGTTGTAATTCTGCTACTCAGGCTAGAGATATCGCTTTAATGAAAGAGCAATACAACTTAGTGAAAATTTTACCTGTAGATATGTTCCCACAGACGCATCATGTGGAAAATATTGCTCTATTAGTAAGAAAGTAAATCTTTAAAATTCCGTTATGAACTATTTTAAAATTTTTCTTTGCTTCATTTCTTTAAGTTTCCTTTTTTCATGTGGAGGCGATGATGACATCTGCGAAAGTGGAGAAGGAACACCAAGAATGAAGATTATGTTCAAAGATTTTCAAACGGGTAAGCTAAAAAAAATGGACTCTATATATGTTTTTGTAGACTACGAAAAAGACACTTTAAGTTTGGGTAAAATGGCAAAAGTAGATTCTGTTCTTGTTCCTTTAAGAGTGGATGATTCGCCTTTTACAGATATTTTTGTAAAAACAACTTGGCAAGGAAATACGTCAAAGATTAAAATTAATTATACGACCAAGCCAATCTATGTATCACCAGCTTGTGGAGTTAAGAAAGTATATGAAAATGTCAGCGGAGATTTAGTTTCGCCCAATCCTGTATTAGAAATTGAAAATGCCCAAAATACCATCGAAAATGAGAATTCAACCAATATGTATCTTCTTTTTTAGTTTCTTTTTTGTTTTTACCTTCTCGCAAAACACCACGTTTAAGAAGCGGGAGAAAGTAGATTCTCTACAATGGAAATACCAACCCAATTTTATGGTAGGTGTGGATCTTTTGAACGCAGGGGTTGGCTTTTTTTCTGATAGAAAGCTTTATCAAGGTTTTGTTTCCTCACAAATTACAAGAAATATTCATGCAGTTGCAGATGTAGGATTTGAAGATAATATTTACCAAAAAAATGGCTATGATGCGAAAGCAAATGGATCTTTTGTAAAGCTTGGTGTTTTCTATATGTTAGCTAAAGATGCGGAAAATCAATTCAATGGTTTTTATGGGGGAGGAAAGCTAGCAGGATCTTTTTATAAGCAAGAATATTTTGCAGTTCCGGTGCGTGGTTTTGGAGGGAATTCCTCTACAGTAGCCTATCCATTATCCCCACAATCTTCTTATTGGGTGGAAGCGGTACTTGGTGGACGAGTAGATTTGTTTAAGTCTAATTTTTATATCGATGTAAATCTCCAGCCTAAATATTTATTAGTGGCAGGAAAACAAGATGAATTAAAACCAATGATTGTTCCTGGATTTGGAAAAAGCTCCAATAAATTCAGCTTAGGATTTTCTTGGAACATCGCTTATAAATTTTAAACTTATTTTCCGTAATTCGTCATAATTAAAAATTTTGTGTTTCTTCACAAAGTGAAACGTCTTTGCGAACCTTAAAAATAGTTAATATTTTAAAAAAAATTTGCGGACTTTGCGTTAGAATAAAGCGTTTTGATTAATAGCGGATATTCAATAATTTTAATAAATAAAAATCTCAATTATTTCATCTTTATTGTGGTGTGTTGAATTATTTTGCGATTCTATTGTGAAACAAAGTAGTAATTTTCTTTATTTTTTATATATTTGGAAAGAGAAAATAGTAATAGATAATGAAATGAAAAAAATTACATAACATTACTTTTTTCATACTTGCAGTATTCTAAGTATGTAAAACCAGCACACTACTAAATTGAGAAGTTATGGAATTTTAAAAAGTGTAATCCTATTGATTTTTTAGAAATTTAAATTTATATAATATGAAAAAAATTTTTACACCATTGTTGATTGTGCTCCTTGGTGGAAGTGCAATAGCCCAGTGGTCACCCACTTCTTATAAAGAAAGAAGTTCGAAAGCCGTGGATACTAATGCTTTAGATAAAGCTTATTTTAAGTTAGATATTGATAAGATTAGAGAACAACTTAAAGATGCTCAGGAATCTGGTCCTAATTCTAAGCCAGTTCTTATTTCTATGCCTACATTACGTGGTAAAATAGAAACTTATAAGGTGTATAGTTTTCCAGTGATGGCTAAAGAATTAGCAGATCAGTATCAATTAGGTTCTTATGTTGGGGTTAGTGTGGGTGACCCATCTAAATTCCTTAGATTTTCGACAGCTCCTAATGATTTCCAATCTATGATTATTCATAACGGACAATATGAGTTTATAAGTCCTATAGACAAATCTACTTCTACTTATGCAGTACATGCTAAAACGAATAATACTGGAGGAAAAAGTTTTGTTTGTAGTACTCAGGAAGATCCAGCTTATACAAAACAGATAGAAAAACTTTTAGAAAAAGGTAGTTCTTTTACTAATGATCCTTCTGTTTTTTCTAAAACCTCTGACAAAAAGTATAGAACAATGCGTTTAGCACTTTCTACTACTGGAGAATATACTACGTTTTTCGGAGGAACTACTGGAGCAATGACTCAGATTAATGCTACATTAACAAGAGTAAACGGTGTATTTGAAAAAGATTTTGCATTACACCTAAATATGCAAAATTACCCTAGTTTAATATACACTAATGCTGCAACAGATCCTTATACAGGAAATCTTAATCTTCAGTTACAACAAAATCTAACAGCAGTTGTAGGAGATGCAAATTATGATATTGGGCATATTTTTAATGCGGCAGGTAATAATGGTAATGCTGGTTGTATTGGGTGTGTTTGTATTAATCCTAGCGCTTCAATGCCAAGAGCAAAAGGTTCTGGTTTTACACAAAGTACTAACCCTTCAGGAGATGCTTTTGATATAGATTTTGTGGCTCATGAAATTGGTCACCAATTAGGAGCTAACCATACTTTTGCCCATGGATTAGAAGGAACTGGAGTGAATGTAGAGCCGGGTTCTGGTTCTACAATTATGGGTTATGCAGGAATTACAGGAGCAACTACCGATGTTCAGCCTCACTCAGATCCTTATTTCCATAAAGTAAGTATAGATCAGGTTCAGGCAAATTTAAATATTAAAACTTGTGATGTAGAAACTCCAATTGCTAATAACCCACCTGTAATTACAGCATTACCAAGTTATACAATTCCAAAATCTACAGCATTTGTTTTAACGGCAAGTGTTACAGATCCAGAGAATGATCCAATGACTTATACTTGGGAGCAAGTGGATAATGCAACTGTGGTAATTGATAAAAATAATATTGGTACTACAGCTACTGGTGCTACGTTTAGATCTGTTAATCCTACTACAGTTCCGACAAGATATTTTCCTAAGTTTTCTTCTGTATTAGCAGGTGTTTTAGACAATGCTAATAATACTTGGGAGTCTGTTTCTAAAGTTGCAAGAGCAACAAATTTTGCAATTACTGCAAGAGATAATAATGGAGTTGCTGCACAGCAACAAACAAGTTCTGCACAACAAGCTATTACGGTAGGTGCTGATGGACCTTTCCAAATAACTTCTGGTTATTTATTTACGAATACCAATTCACCATTAACTTGGGATGTCGCAAATACTTCTGCTGCTCCATATAATGTTGCGAATGTTGCAATAGACTATTCTACTGATAATGGTGTTAGTTGGACAGTGTTAACAGCTTCTACCCCTAATGATGGTTCAGAATCTTTTACAATGCCAGCGGCGCTAAATGGACAAACTATTGTAGTTCGTATTTCTGCACTTCAGAATGTATTCTACGCACTTAAAAAAGTTGTTGTTACAACGCAGTCTTCTTGTGGTTCAGTTCCAACAGGAGTTGTAGCACAAAATGTATCATCGTCTGGAGCAACAATTTCTTGGGCGCCAATATCAGGGGCAAGTTCTTATGTAGTGAGATATAAAAAAATAACAGATGCTGTTTGGCAAGAGGTAACTTCTGTTGCGGCTAATATAACTTTATCTGGGTTGTTTGATGGAAGTAACTATGAGGTGCAAGTAGCAGCAGTATGTTCAGGGGTTACGGGTCAATACTCTCCATCTACCAATTTCTCTACAAATACAGTGAATTATTGCAGTGTTGCTTTAGGAAGTGCAGCAGACGATCATATTGCAAATGTTACTTTAGCAAACCTTAATAATACTTCAGGTCCTAGTACTTATACAAACTATACTACAGATCCTACAAAACAGGTGAATTTAGTGCTTGGAAACACATATACACTTTCTGTTACTAAAGGTTGGTCTTCTGCTCCAGTTCCTAATATGGTTTCTGCTTGGTTAGATTTCAATAAAGATGGTGTGTTTAGTGATTCTGAGAGAGTGATGACTATTACTAATGCAACAGCTAATACACAAAATCCAGTTACAGCAACTTTTACTGTTCCGGCTAATGCTGTAGTAGGACAAGCTTTCAGAATGAGAATTATTGATGCATATTATAATCAACCAGGATATTATATTGGAGATGCTTGTGGTTTATTGAATACGTATGGAGAAGCTGAGGATTATAACGTAATGGTAAGTACAAATTTATCAACATCAGATATTGCTCACTCTAATGATGGTATCAAAATTTACCCTAACCCAGTCACAGATGTGTTGAATATTACAAAAGTATCAGACAAGGCAGACTTTACAATTCATAATGCAGCAGGACAATTAGTGAAAGGAGGAGTTATTAAAGAAGGTAAGATTGATGTGAATGCTTTAGCAAAAGGAGTTTATATGATTACTATTAAAGATGGTAATAAAGATTCATTCACTACAAAATTTATAAAAAAATAAATTTTAGTCTATAAATATTAATCCCCAGAGAAGTAATCTGGGGATTTTTTTTTGTTTATATTTTAGTTTGAAATATTGTAAAATTGGTATAAAAAAAATGTAGTAAAGACTTATTTAATAATAAAAAATGTTTAGATTTGTATAATTAATATTATAATGCATACTTTATGGAGGAAATCTTTACTTAATCAATATTTCAATTCTCGAAATATATTTTAAATGATAGCAGTCAATTGAAATAAAGATTTTAGATGGTGCTTTACACTATTTATTTTGTTTTTTTCGTTATTGCTTTAATTTAAAAAAACCAGTTAAAAACTTATTTTTCTAATCTCAATAGTTTAAATATAAATTACTATGAAGAAATATTTACTAATATTTATGCTTGCTCTGGTAGGGAATCTATTTGGGCAAACGTGTAATCCAGTAGCTGTTCCTTTTACTGAAGCGTTTAATGGAGGGGCATTGCCGACTTGCTGGACTAGTCAGAATGCAGCTTCAACAAGTGCCAATGCTAGATGGAAATTTACTGGTGCTGCTGATTATGGAGCTACAGCAGCAAATGGAAATGATAGAGCTCCTGGAACTTTTGCTTGGGTGGATGCCAGCTCTCCTTATGATAATATTCATACGGTAGATTTGATTTCTCCACAAATTAATCTTACGGGTTTAACGGTGCCTTATGTTCAGTTTGATTGGTTTAAAAACCATTCATCAAATACTTCAAACACAACACCAGTTACTCAATACTCCAACAACAGTCTTACTGTTTCTGTGAATGATGGTACTGGTTGGGTGCAAATTTGGACAGGGAATACAAACCTTAATAAATGGAGAACTGAAGGTGTAGCTTTGGCTGCTTCTTATGTAAACCAAACGATTCAACTTAAATTTACTGTAGATAAAGATGTTGCAGCAAATGGTTATTTTTATGATGACCTTTTATTAGATAATGTGAGGGTTAAACAAGCACCTACTTGTTTTAATCCAAATAATATCCAACTAACTAATACAACTTTAAATAGTGCAACAATAAGTTGGGTAGCACCAACTCCAGCGCCAGCTTTGGGTTATGATATTTACTATAGTACTAGTAATGCAGACCCTACCGCAGCATCTACTCCTCAACATGTAGGTGTTCCTGGTCTTACCTTTACAATTCCTGGTTTAACAAGTAATACCACCTATTATATTTGGGTGAGATCGAGATGTAGTGGTACAGATCAAAGTGATTGGGTTGGTCCAGTTAATGTTTATACAGGATATTGTATCCCCCCTGGAGGTACATCTTCTTCATATTATATGAAGTCTATTACCACAACAGGAGCATGGACAAACATAAATTATAATTCCAATTCATTTACAACAACCTATATTAATAATTCTGGAACAATAATAAATACTTCACCAGGTAATAATGTGAATGTAAATATGACTGCTGGTGGAGGTACATGTTATTTTTATGTTTGGGTAGATTGGAATAATGATATGGATTTTAATGACCCTGGAGAAACAATCTTAGCAACAACAAGTTATGCAAGTAATGCCACTACTGTTATTCCTGTTGGTGCTGGTGTACCAATTGGGGATTATAGAGTGAGATTTTCATTGTCTGGTATCGGACAGATAACTTCTTGTGGGCAGACAAATTACGGAAATCATATAGATTATACATTAAGAGTATCAGCTCCACCATCTTGTATGCCACCACCAATTGCTAATTTTACTGTAACAGGTACAACAGCAACTACTGTTAGTGTAGGATGGGGAGCTCCAACACCTGCTCCTGCTGGAGGATATGATATTTATTATAATACTACGGGTGTTGCACCAACAGCAGCCACTGTACCTCAAGTAATAGGTGCTGCAGGTACTTCTTATACTATACCAGGAACGAGTTTAGATACGACTTATTATATTTGGATTAGATCAAGATGTTCAGGAACTGACCAAAGTTATTGGACAGGACCAATTAGTGTTCATACAGGATATTGTGTACCAGTTCCTGGAAGTACGTCCACTACTTATTACATTAACAGTATAGCTACGACTGGTGCTATTACTAATATTAATTACACTGCTAATTCTTATAATGCATACACTAATAATTCTGCAACTAGTATTCTGGCTTTGGCAGGTAGTACATTTACAGCTAATATAGGAACTTCTAGTAGTACGCATTATTTCAAAGTATGGGTAGATTGGAATAATGATTTTGATTTTAATGATGCGGGAGAAACTGTTTTTGCTTCAACAACAACTTACCAATCATCTGTTGTAGCTACGATTCCTGTTCCTCCGGGACAAGCACCTGGTAATTACAGGATGAGATTTGGTCATACATTTTCTGGATCTATAGAGCCATGTGCTTCTGGTAGTTATGGAAGTTTTGTAGACTATACACTAACAGTTTATGAACCATTGCCATGTACAACTGCTCCGCCTTCAGGATTTACAGTTAATAACGTTACTGCTACTACAGCACAAATAAACTGGCTTCCTTCTATTGGTGCAACTTATACAATTGAGTACAAAAGACTTGTTGATCCTACATGGACTGTATCTACTACTACAGCTACTAACCCAGCACATGTTATTACAGGTTTAGTAGAGAATACCCAATATCAAGTTCGTATAAGAACAACTTGTAATGGGGTTGATGGTACATATTCTACGCCACTTCCGTTTACAACTACACCATTAGTATATTGTACTTCAAGTCCGACTAGTGCAGTAGTTAGAGGGTTTATTTCAAATGTTACAGTGACTCCAACTAATGCTGCACCTGTATCTAACACATCAACTTCAAGTCAGTATACTGATTATTATGGTGATCCTACTAAGGTAATTACTTTAATTGCTGGAACTTCTGGTAATTTAGTATCAGTTGAAAAATCTTGGGCAGGAACTAACAGTCAAAGTTATGCGGTTGGTGTTTGGATTGACTTCAACAGAGATGGTGATTTCGATGATGTAGGAGAGAAAGTATTAACATCTGCAAATAGTCAGACAACACCTGTGGTAAGTGCACCAGCGTTTACAGTACCAGTTACTGCTTATACTGGTCCGTTAAATACTCGTATGAGAGTTATAATGAGAGAGGGTTCAACTCCAGTACCTTGTGGAACATATACTACTTATGGAGAAGTTGAAGATTATCCTGTAAGAATTAAACCTTGTGAAACTACAACACCAACGGCTGTTACTATTAACACTATTACAGATACTTCTGCAAGTGTTACTTGGACACCTGGGGTAAATAACTTGACTTATATAGTTGAATATAGAGTACTTGGAAGTGGGGGTCTTTGGACACAATCTCCAATTATTACGGCTATTCCTTATGATTTAACAGGTTTAACACCAGCAACTACTTATGAAGTAAGAATTGTTGCAGTTTGTGGAACTAATTATGGTTCTTATACAACACCTGTAGAATTTACTACGATGTGTGATCCTGCAGCTCCTTTTGTTTCAGTGAACCAAATTACCCCCTATACTGCAGTTGTAAACTGGACTACTACGGCAAATGCATCATATGTGTTGAGATACAGAAAAGTAGGTGATCCAGCTTGGCCAACACCAGGTAACCCTGGATATGTTACTATTCCTGCAGGTACTACATCTTATGCTATTACAAACTTAACTCCTTATACAAAGTATGAAGTTCAAGTGGCGAGCATTTGTACTGGTACTACTGTTGTTAATCCTTGGTCAACATCATCTGTATTTACTACGGAGAGATTATGTGAAATGCCTCCTCCAGGTCTTACTATCCTTAACATAACTCCTACTACGGCAGAAATTACTTGGGATCCTTATCCAGGAGCTTCTTACAAATTAAGATATAGAAAAGTTGGAATTCCAAGTTGGACAGAGATTGTTACAAATACTAACATTTACATGTTAACTGGATTGTTAGAATCAACAAAGTATGAAATGCAAGTGGCTAATATATGTAGTGGTACAACTGGTACCTTCTCAGATCCATATTATTTCACTACGCCAACTATTATTTATTGTGCAATGTCTTCTGGAAGCGCTGCGAATGGACATATATCTAAAGTAATAGTTAAGCCTAATGGTAGACCAACATTAACAAATCCAAGTGGAGCTTCAACTTATTCAGACTTTACAACGGTTACTACCACAAATCCTCCAACTTATATTGAGTTGATTCAAGGGTCTACAGATAACGAAATTACAGTTGAAAAAACTTTAGCCGGTACAGCAACAAAAGCAGGTATTGCAGCTTGGATTGATTTTAATAGAAATGGAATCTTTGAACCAGAGGAAAGAATTTTTGCTCAAGGTCCTGATGCTACAACTCCTGTTAAAGGAACATTTAATGTCCCAGTTGATGCTTTCGTAAGTATGACAGATTACAAATATGTTGTATTAAGAGTGGCGATGCAAAAAGATGGAATTCCTGTAAACTGTGTTAATTTTGATGACGGTGAAGTTGAGGATTACACAGTAAGAATTATAAAACCAGGGGGTGTTACTCCATCTAATAATGTAGATTTTGCTATCTATCCTAATCCTGTACATACTGTATTAAACTTTAAAAATGCAGGTACTATACCTCCTAAGTATAAAATGTACAATGCTGCTGGTCAATTGTTGGGCAATGCTCGATTAATTAACAAAAACAGCAGAGATGAGTTTACTTTAGATGTTAGTAGATTAGTGAACGGTGTTTATATAATTGATGTGGAATATGTAATTGATGGAAAAACATTAAATGCTAAAGCGAAATTTATTAAAGAATAATAATTAAATTTTATTATAGTAAAACCCCTCAGAAATGAGGGGTTTTACTTTTTGAATAGATTATCAATCGTGATATGATGAGCGTTTAAGGTTTAAAATGCCATAGTATTCTATATTCTGATTTTGTTTTTTCTGTAAATCTTATATGAATTTCCCATTAAATTACAAGCGCCACATCGAAGATGTGGCGCTTGTAATTTAATGGGATTTTACTTAATATTTAAAATCACTTCTTGAGTTTGTTCTTCTAAATCTTGCAAATCTGTATTATTATAGATGACATAATCTGCACACTTTATTTTTTCTTTTTCGGGCAT
Organism: Bacteroidota bacterium; assembly: GCA_023399595.1. Classification (GTDB taxonomy): domain Bacteria; phylum Bacteroidota; class Bacteroidia; order Flavobacteriales; family Weeksellaceae; genus Chryseobacterium. The sequence goes on from JAEWOR010000038.1 coordinate 69,406, forward strand.
TTGCTGTTCCATTATCGTCATTACTTCCCGATATGTTTTATTATCTCTATCCATTACTCTTTTTGCCCTTATATTGTCGTCTGCTGTTATCAAAAGAGATTTATAACATTCCAAATTAAGTTTGAGTTCAAAAAGAAGAGCAGTTTCTTTAAATATTAAATAATTTTTCTGCTTTAGAATCCAATTTTTAAAATCTTGTGCAACTGCAGGGTGAATAATGCCGTTGAGTTGATTTAATAATTCGGTGTTATTAAAAACCAGATTTCCTACAAATTTTCTATCATATAACCCATTTCCATCATAAGCGTCATTTCCTAAAAGCTGAATGATTTTCTGCTTAAGATCTTCGGAATCGTTTACAATACTTTTTGCTCTGTCATCCGAATAATACACGGGAAATCCCATTTTTTCAATAATATGAGCTACTGTAGTTTTGCCTGATCCAATTCCGCCTGTTAATCCTATAATTTTTGGTTGGGGTTCGCCTGTTGGAGGCTCTGTGTCTAACATATTTGTTATTTTAATTTACTTTAAGTTAATAACCAAAAACTTCATTAAAACTAAAAGTTTGGTCTATTCTTACCCCTTTTTCCGTCATCTTCAGACTTGCTAATTCATTATGAGCGTCATGTTCAAAATAGATGAGATAATCATTATCAATACATTGTTTAAGGAATTTTTCTTTTTCCTCTAATGTAAGCAATGGTCTTGTATCGTAGCCCATAACATACACCAAAGGAACGTGTCCTGCTGTTGGAAGTAAATCGGCTGCAAAAACAATGGTTTTTTCTTGGTATTGAATTACAGGGAGCATTTGTTTTTCTGTATGTCCATCTACGAAGATTACATCCATTTTCAAATCTGGAGCAAAACTATAATTTCCTGTTTTGGGTAAATCAAGAAAGTTTAACTGTCCACTTTCCTGCATTGGAAGAATATTTTCTGGTAAAAAGCTTGCTTTTTCTCTAGGGTTAGGCTCTGTAGCCCATTTCCAATGGTTTTCATTGGTCCAATAATGAGCGTTTTTAAAAGCTGGACGATATCCTGTTTTATTATCATTCCATTCAATAGCTCCTCCACAATGGTCGAAGTGTAAATGAGTGAGAAAAACATCAGTTATATCCTCTTTTATGAAACCATATTTTTTTAAATTTTTATCTAAATTATCATCTCCCCAAAGTGAATAATGACCAAAAAACTTATCATCTTGTTTGTTTCCCAATCCGCAATCCACTAAGACTAACTTTTTTCCATCTTCAATTAAAAGAGCACGCGTTCCTAATTCTATTAAATTTCTTTCATCAGCAGGATTGGTTTTTTCCCAAATGGTTTTAGGAACAATTCCAAACATTGCACCACCATCTAACTTAAATTTACCACATTGTATAGGATATAACTTCATAAAGTTTGTTTTTTACTAAAATAAAAAATTTTTTCTGAAATGAAAACTAAGTTTTGGGTCTTTTAAAACAATTCTCCTGAATTTTTAGGTTTTGAAATATTCAAATGTCGGTAAGCTTTTTCTGTAACTTCTCTTCCTCTTGGAGTTCTTATAATAAATCCTTCTTGAATTAAAAAAGGTTCATACACTTCTTCTAATGTTTCTGGGTTTTCGGCAATAGATGTAGCAAGAGCAGAAATTCCAACAGGTTTCCCTTTGAAATTTTCTATCATTACTCTCATAATTTTATTGTCCATATCGTCTAAACCATATTCATCGACATTTAAAGAATTGAGAGCAAATTTTGTAATTTCAATTTCAATTTCTCCATTCCCTTTTATTTCTGCAAAATCTCGAACTCTGCGTAATAGAGCATTGGCAATTCTTGGCGTACCTCTACTTCTTCTGGCTATTTCTAAAGCAGCATCATCATAAATAGGAACGTCTAAAACTCTTGCGCTTCTTTCTATAATCATTCCGAGAAGTTCTACGGTATAATATTCTAGTCTAGATTGTATTCCAAATCTTGCGAGCATAGGCTTTGTAAGCATTCCGCTTCTTGTAGTCGCTCCCACTAATGTAAAAGGGTTTAATCCTATTTGTACACTTCTCGCATTGGGGCCAGTTTCCAGCATTATGTCTATTTTATAATCTTCCATTGCTGAATATAGATACTCTTCAACAATAGGAGATAAACGATGAATTTCATCGATAAAAAGGACATCGTTTTCTTCCAAATTGGTCAGTAAGCCTGCTAAACTTCCAGGTTTGTCTAAAACAGGACCCGATGTAATTTTACAACCAACACCCAATTCATTGGCAATAATATGAGCCAAAGTAGTTTTTCCTAAACCTGGAGGACCATGTAATAGGACATGATCCAATGCTCCGCCTCTGTTTTTAGCCGCAGCTACAAAAACCTCAAGATTGTCTAGCGTTTTTCTTTGTCCAGCAAAATCTTTAAAACTTTGTGGACGAATTTTCTCTTCGTGTGTTAAATCATCATTGGAATAATTTTCCTTATCTGGATGTAAAAAATCAGGCATTATTTCAGTTACATTTACCTCAAAGGTAGGGAAATTTATAGCGATTATAAAATTGTATTTGTAAATTAGCTCCCATGAAATTAATAGGACCTTTTACGCAAATTGTAACTTTAGACGAACTTCCATTAAGAGGGAAACTTAATGATGAACAATTAGAAATTATAGAGTACGGAGGAATTTTAATTGAAGATGGAAAAATTCTTGCTGTTGAAAATTTCAATTCTTTAAAAACAAATTATCCAAATGTAGAGATTGAAAAAATAGAAGACGAACAAATTGTTTTGCCAGCTTTTGTGGATTCACATACTCATATTTGTTTTGGAGGAAACCGTGCTAATGATTTTGCAATGCGAAATGCAGGAAAAACCTATTTAGAAATTGCTGAAAACGGTGGTGGAATTTGGAGTTCTGTTGTACATACAAGAAATGCAAGTGAAGAAGAGTTATTACAATTAACTTTAAAAAGAATTGATTTCCTTCTTCAACAAGGAATCACCACAATTGAAGTTAAAAGTGGTTATGGCTTAGATGTCGAAAATGAACTGAAAATGCTTCGCGTCATTAAAAGCGCCCAAGAAAAAACTTTGGCAACTTTAGTTCCTACTTGTTTAGCTGCTCACACAAAACCTAAAGATTTCGGTGGAAATAATGAAGAATATTTGAAATATATCCTTGATGAAATCTTACCTATTGTAAAGGATGAAAAGCTTGCTAAGAGAGTTGATATTTTTATTGAAAAATCTGCTTTTCAAACGAAGGAAAGTAAAGTGTTTTTATTGAAAGCTAAAGAAATGGGATTTGATATTACCGTTCATGCTGATCAGTTTACAGCGGGAAGTTCGAGAATTGCAGTAGAAGTAGGAGCAAAATCTGCCGATCATTTAGAAGCTACTGTTGATGATGATATTCAATTCTTAGCAGAATCTAATACCGTTGCTACAGCTTTACCTGGCGCAAGTATAGGTTTAGGAGATCAGTTTTCGCCAGCAAGAAAACTTTTGGATGCAGGAGCTATTTTTGCCATCGCTACAGATTGGAATCCTGGTTCTGCACCCATGGGAAATTTAATTACTCAAGCGAGTATTTTAGCAACTTTCCAGAAACTTTCAACTGCTGAGGTTTTATCAGCCATTACATTTAGATCTGCTTATGCATTAGGTTTGGAAGATAGAGGAAGATTAACAAAAGGTATGAAAGCAGATTTTGTAAGTTTCACTACTAATAATTTCAATAATGTACTGTATCAGCAAGGAAGCTTAAAAGTAGAAAGTGTTTACATTGACGGTAAAAAAATATAGTGATGGGAAATGTTGTTTGGCAAGGTAGATTTGATGGTGAAGACGCTCTTTACAACCGAATTTTTCAAAGAGTAAAATTAATTGAAAACCTCGACAGTGTTTCAACTAAAAATTTCGTTTTGCAAGGTTTTGCTGTTGATGAAGGAGTGAGAAGAAATAAAGGTAGGGTAGGAGCAAAAGATGCTCCTGATTCCATTAGAAAAAACATGGCAAATTTTCCGGTAATCAATACAGAATTTTCACTTCTTGATTTAGGAAATATAGAATGTGAGGACGGAAACTTAGAAGAAAGTCAAAATCAACTGGCTCAAAAAGTTAAAGTAATACTTTCCAAAGGAGCAAAATCTGTGGTTTTAGGAGGAGGACATGAAGTTACATTTGCCCATTATTCTGGTGTTAAAAGAGCTTTTTCCAATCAAAAAATCGGAATTATTAATTTTGATGCTCATTTTGATAACCGTGAACCCGAAAAAAAAGTGGGAGCAAGCTCTGGTACTGGTTTCTGGCAAATTGCTCAAGAAGGTGATATACATTCTCTACATATTGGAATTCAAAAAAATTCTAACACTTTAAAGCTGTTTGATATCGCCCATCAATTCGGAATGAAATATATTTTATCTGATGAAATTTTCTTTGAAAATCTTCCTAGTATTTATCAAAAACTCAATGATTTTATTAACGAAGCAGACGTTTTGTATATAACCATTTGCATGGATGTTTTTAACGCATCAATTGCTCCAGGAGTTTCTGCGAGTGCATACAATGGAATTTTTGCAGATGCTGCTTTCATGCATATTTATAAACATATTTTAAGGTCAGAAAAACTAAAAGCTTTGGATGTAGCTGAAGTAAATCCTACTTACGATCTTCAAGAAAGAACTTCTAGACTAGCGGCAAGTTTGATGAATGAATGGTTAATGATTTAGTTTTCTTAAAAATACAATAGAAAAAAAACATCATTTATTGAACTTATAGGAACAGTATTTGATGTTTTCTTATACTCATACAAACGAGCAATGCTCGTTTTTTTTCATCTAATTATTACAAAAATGAATTCAATTATTGAAAATAAACTTTTAAAAGCGAATGAAACTTTCCAAACTTGGAGAAAAATTCCTTTTGAGGAGAAACAAAATTTAATTTTGAAAGCTTCTCAGATTCTCAAAGGTAACGCAGAAAATTTTGGAAGTATTATTACTCAGGAAATGAACAAACCTATTTCGGAATCTATTTCGGAAGTAAAAAAATGTGCGTTAATGATGGAATATTATGCAAAAATTGAGAATATTTTGGCTCCTGAAAAAGTAGAATCCGAATTTTCAATCTCTGAAGTACATTATGTTCCAAAAGGGGTGATTTTAGGAGTTATGCCTTGGAATTTTCCTTTTTGGCAAGTTTTGAGGTTTTGTGTTCCTTCTATTTTAGCTGGAAATACAGTGGTTTTAAAGCATGCTTCAATTTGTTTTGGAAGTGGAAATGCCATTGAAAAAGTTTTTATAGAAGCAGGTTTTCCTGAAGGTGTTTTCCAGAATTTTGAGGTTGGACATCAAGAAGTAAAGGAAATTTTGGAACATGATGTTGTAAAAGGAGTGAGTTTAACGGGGAGTGGACCTGCAGGTGCAGAAGTAGCGTCAATAGCAGGGAAAAATATTAAAAAATCTTTGTTAGAATTAGGAGGGAGTGACGCATTCATTGTTTTAGATGATGCGGATTTACTTCAAGCTGCTAAAGTAGGTGCAAAAGCTAGACTTCAAAATTGTGGACAAACTTGTATTGCAGCAAAACGTTTTATTCTTCAAAAAGATATTGAAAAGGATTTCATGCCTTTATTTATTGAAGAATATCAAAAATATGTTCCTGCAGATCCCATGAATAAAGAAACTATTTTGGGAGGAATGGCACGCCCCGATTTAGCTGATGATTTGGAAAAACAATATCAAAAAGCTTTGGACAATGGTGCGGAAATTATTCTTCCTCTCGTAAGACGTTCAGAAAATACCTTTATTCCAGGATTAATTGCTGTAAAAGAAGGAAATCCTATTTTACAAGAAGAACTTTTTGGTCCTTTGGGAATGGTGATGATTGCAGAAAACGATGAAGAAGCTCTACAAATGGCTAATGATATTCCTTTTGGTTTATCGAATGCGGTTTGGACAAAAAATAAAGACAGACAGAAATTTTTTATTGAAAATTTAGAATCTGGAACGGTGAATATTAATAAAATGACGAGTTCAGATCCGCGTTTTCCATTTGGTGGAGCAAAAGCTTCAGGCTATGGAACTGAGCTTTCTCTGCTCACTTTAAGGGAATTTGTTACGCCTAAAACTATAATGGGAAATTAATTAATTCCCACAGATTTTTTGGATAATTTTTTCTAAACAAAAACTCCTTCAAATAGCATTTGAAGGAGTTTTTTATGTTTGTTAATTGCAAACTAAATAGTGGTCAATCTCAAAGTATTGGTTTTACCACCTTTATAAGATGGTGTAGCATTGAGGTTAATTACAAAATCACCTTGTTCAACATAGCCGTTATTGAGCGTCAACATATTCACTTGAATAATGGTTTCATCTGTTGAGCGGTTCAAATCATAGAAATAAGCATGTACTCCCCAAACTAAATTTAGCATTGTTATTACTCTTTTATTAGAGCTATAAACTATAATATGAGAGTTAGGTCTGTGTGCGGAAACCTGAAATGCTGTATATCCAGAGTGTGTTAAAGTTATAATAGCTTCTACATTAGTGGACTTTGCAATTCTCACAGCAGCTAAACAAACCCTGTCTGTAATAAATCTTTCGCTGATATTTTTGTGTTCTCTTTCAATAGGTGAGTTTTTGGTTTGGTAGAAATGCGTCATTTCAATGTTTTTTACAATTTTCGCCATATTTTCTACCACTTGGACAGGATACATTCCCACAGAAGTTTCACCAGAAAGCATTACCGCATCCGCACCGTCCAATACAGAGTTGGCAACATCATTTACTTCAGCTCTTGTAGGGGTTAAACTGGTAATCATTGTTTCCATCATTTGGGTAGCAATTATTACTGGTTTAGCATGAAATCTCGCTTTTTCCACCAAGTTTTTTTGAATGGCAGGAACTTCTTCCATAGGAACCTCCACTCCTAAATCTCCTCTAGCTACCATTAATCCATCGCATTCAGCTAATATTTCATCAATATTTTCTACGCCTTCAGGTTTTTCTATCTTGGCAATAATTGGAGTTTTAAACTCATTAGGATGATTATTGATTAAATCCTTAAGATCAATAATATCTTGTGCTGTTCTTACAAAAGATAGTGCAATCCAATCTAGTTCTAAATCTAAAATATACTGAGCATCTTGAATATCTTTTTCTGTAAGAGCAGGTAAAGAAACTTTTGTATTAGGAAGATTTACTCCTTTTTTTGAACTCAATGGTCCACCTTGAATAGTTTTCGCTTTTACAATATCTTTATTATTGGTTTCTATAACTTCTAAAACTAATTTTCCATCATCAATAAGGATTCTCTCACCCACTCTTACATCTTGAGGGAACTTCTCATAAGTCATAAATACTTTTGTAGAATCTCCTTCTATTTTTTCATTGGTAAAAGTAAGAATGTCACCAGGATTTAAATAAGAGCCTTCTTTTACGACGCCAATTCTTAGTTTAGGACCTTGTAAATCTCCTAAAATACCTACAGAGTAGCCTAATTCTTGGTTAATTTGTCTAATAATTTCTACATTCTTTTTTACAAGAGCGTAGTCTGCATGAGAAAAGTTTATTCTGAAAATATCAACACCTGATTTAATAAGATCCATCATTACTTCCTTTGAGGAAGAAGCGGGACCTAGTGTTGCAATTATTTTTGTCTTCTTTAAATATTTATTCATAATACTGAATTATTTGATAAAGTTCCTCTTCGAAACTTAACATATATTCTTGTAATGGAAATACAAGATTTGTAGGCCACAAAATTACGGAAAAATCGGGATATTCTTCTGAGCTATGGATAAGATAGTCCACATCTGTATGATTATTTAACAAATGCTTAATATTGTCTTCATTTGTGAACAATTCAGTGATTTCTTGTTTCTGTTCACTGTGGACAGATTTATTGGCAATAACGGTAAAACAAGTCTTGGAGAACTTGTGGTAACCTTGAAATCTTGGGAAATAATAATCAAAATACTGGCCTTGAATTATTAAATCATCGACTCTTGAAAAATTAAGATATTCGTTATTGATAGTATTGGTTTGATAAAAAAACTCATGATCGGGAATATGTTTTGCTAATCTTACCAAGTTAATGGCAATATCTTCTGAGTCGAGCTCATCAAAATCATATAGTTTTTGAATTTCCAAGAATATTTTCTTTTTTGTTGAGAATATAAAACGCTCTTTGTGCTGCTTTTTCTTCGGCTTTTTTCTTTGAAGCTTCGCAGGCATTAGCTATTTTAGTGTCGCCAAGCCAAACAATACATCTAAAATGTATAGATTTGTTCACTAAATTTTCTTCGCAGGTCTCGTACTTAATTTGCATTTTTTTCTTCTGACTCCATTCTAGCAAAAGACCTTTATAGCTAACAATTTTATTTTCTAATTTATTGATTTCTGAAGGCGTAAGCAATTTTTCCAATACAATTTTTTCGCACATATCGTACTGGAAATCCAAATAAATAGCTCCTACAAACGCTTCTAATAAATTTCCAGAAATATTTTCTCCTAAGGCAACCGTAGGATTTTTCTGAATAAAATTAGTAAGTTTTAGGTTATCACCTAGTTTATTGAGGTTTTTTCTGTTAACAATTTTAGATTTCATTTGTGTCAAATACCCTTCATTAGCATTAGGATAAGTTTGAAACAAATAATTGGAAACAATGGTTCCCAAAACAGAATCCCCCAAAAATTCTAATCTTTCATAATTAGAATCATCAGATTTAGAATTTATTTTTAAAGCAAATGCCTCCTGATAAAGCTTAATATTTTGAATTTCTGCACCAATAATTTTATTCAGTTCAGAGTACAAAAAGAAGTCTCTAGCGGTGAGATTTTTTTTTCTGCTTTTATGGAGGAATTTAGAAAAATATTTCTTTAACTCCATCTGGAATATTAGATTTTCTTAAATAGAACGCAAGCGTTATGACCTCCAAACCCGAATGTATTGCTCATCGCAACATTCACGTCTTTTTTAACGGCAGTATTGAACGTGAAGTTTAATCTGCTGTCCAAGTTTTCATCATCAGTAAAATGATTGATTGTTGGAGGAACAATTCCGTGAATAATAGTGCCTAAAGCTGCAATAGCTTCAATTACACCAGCTGCACCTAGAAGATGCCCTGTCATAGATTTTGTTGAATTCAACTGTATATCAAATGCGTGTTCACCTAATAGTTTTGAAATAGCATTAGATTCTGCAATGTCCCCTAATGGCGTAGATGTACCATGCATATTGATATGATCTACATCATCTGTGGATAAATTAGCATCTTCTAAACAGTTTTTCATTACCATATGAGCTCCCAATCCTTCTGGATGTGGTGCTGTCATGTGATATGCATCTGCGCTCATACCTCCACCTTTAAGTTCGGCATAAATTGTTGCTCCACGTTTTTTTGCATGCTCATATTCCTCAAGGATAATAGTACCTGCTCCTTCACCCAATACAAATCCGTCTCTGTCTTTATCAAAAGGCCTAGAAGCTGTTTTAGGATCGTCATTTCTTGTCGAAAGAGCCATTAATGCATTAAATCCGCCAATTCCACTAGCTGTAACTGCTGCTTCAGAACCTCCACAAACAATTACATCTGCTTTTCCTAATTGGATAAGCATTTTTGAGTCTATAATTGCGTTGGCAGAAGATGCACAAGCCGAAACTGTTGTATAATTGGGACCATGGAAACCATATTCAATAGAAATATGACCCGGTGTAATGTCCGCAATCATTTTAGGAATGAAGAAAGGATTAAATCTTGGAATTTCTGAATTTGCCCAGCCTAAAACTTCTGTTTCAAAAGTTTCTAAACCACCAATTCCAGATCCCCAAATTACCCCAACGCGATTTTTATCTACGTTGTCTGCAATAATTCTAGAATGTTCGATAGCTTCTTTAGCTGCCACCATTCCGAATTGTGTATTTCTATCCATTTTTTTTGCTTCTTTTTTCTCGAAGTGGTTTAATGGATCGAAACTTTTAACTTCACAAGCAAATCTTGTTTTGAAGTTTGTGGCATCAAAAAGAGTAATAGGAGCGGCACCGCTCTCACCTTTTATAAGGTTTCCCCAGTATTCGTTTGCATTATTTCCAATAGGCGTAATAGCGCCAAACCCGGTTACAACTACTCTTTTTAATTCCATAAATTTTAATTTCTTAAATGTTGAAGAATATTATTTATTTACTACTTCTTCGATGTAAGCGATAGCGTGACCTACAGTAGTAATTTTTTCTGCTTGATCATCAGGAATCTGAATGTTGAATTCTTTTTCGAATTCCATGATAAGTTCAACAGTATCTAATGAATCAGCTCCTAAATCGTTAGTGAAGCTAGCTTCAGGAGTTACCTCTGTTTCTTCAACGTCAAGCTTATCAGCGATGATAGCTTTTACTCTTGATGCAATGTCTGACATAGTAAATTTATTTTAAAATTGTTAATTGCTGCAAATATATAAAATTCTTGAGGAAAAAACTTTTTTTTACGTTTTTTTGATGGAATTATACGTTATGATTAATCTAAAATTGACTTATAGCTTTGGTTCTCAATTTGTTTTTTTTTCTGTTTTGTGATTTTTTTCTTGTCAAAATCTGTTAATTAATAATATTGATTTAAAATCTTATGAATATCCGTAAGATTGCCTAATAATTTGTATATTTGTGTAATTCAAATTATTACAGATGAATATTTTCAGTTTTACGGCGAATTTTGGAACCGAAGAAGATTGTAGAAAACACTTTAAGCAG
>JAEWOR010000044.1 GCA_023399595.1 Bacteroidota bacterium
CTCTCACTACGAAACCTGTTTAATGTATTATGATCGGGACGGCTCATCCCAGAAAGCCACATGAAATGAATGTTTTCTTTCAAGGCTTGTTCCATTTTACGGCTCGAGTAAATATTACTTAAGTAGCCATAAACTAAAAGTTTCAACAGCATTTTAGGATGGTAACACGAAGTTCCACCTGGTTTATAATTTTTGATTAATGTTTTAATATCCAAGCCATCAATAATACTGGAAACTATTCTCACCGGATGCTTTTCATCGATCAACCCCGATAAATTGGGTGGAAAAAGCAAATTTTCTTCGGGGTTGTAAGCTTTAAAGACTGCCTTTGATTTAATTGACACACAGCCAATTAATCAATTTGCATCAATTAGGAAAGCTTTCGCTTTCCTTTTTTTATGAAAAACATAAAAAAAAAGCTGCCTCAGTTTTGAGACAGCCTCCTATAAGTTTGAAATTTTTAATCTTCTATCGGAGTAATATCAATAACATTTTTGTTGCTGGCATTAATTTTTTGTTCTGCCTCCCAAAGTAGGAATTTATCTACTTCTTTTATCAACTTTGGAATAGTTAAAGATAAAACTGCAAAGTCATCCATTACACCTATAAAAGGTAAAGCTACCTCAGGAAGTAAATCAATAGGAGAGATGATGTATAATACCCCTATTAAAGGTAAAATAATATCCATAGATTTTACAGGATATTGTCCTTTTCTCCAATAATTCACCATTCTGAAAATATCAGGTATTTTTTTAATGAATCCTTTGTGATTAATAGCTTCTTTAGCTATCTGAAGTTTTGAATATTTCATTTTTGTGTTGTGATTTTACGCTATCAAATTCACAAATTCCATACCAAAAAAATATAAAATTCGTTAATCTTATTTTGTGGCCGCGTCTATAAATTCTAGTGCAGATTCACTGTTCCAGTCTTTATAAGCATCTTCTTTCAATAATATTCTTCCACCTTTATCTAAAAGGAAGGTTGTAGGAAAAGCTTTGGGAAGAATTTTCTCTGAAATCGGACTTTGAGCAATGTAAACGGGAACGTTATAATTGTTTTCTTTTAAAAACTTTACAACAGCTTCCTCTTCATCTTTCATGGCGATGAGCACGAAATTCATTTTGTCTTTCCTGGTGTCGTACATGGCTTGAATGGTTGGCCATTCTTTTCTGCATGGAGCACACCAAGTTCCCCAATAGTTTAAGAAAATAGTTTTATCTCTTAGGTTTTTTAAATTGGTGTTGGGTGTGTTAATTCCCTTCAAATCCATATCGAAATCTACATCATTTATGGTGGCTGCGCTTTCTACTGTTGCAATTGGGAAGAAAGTGTTTTTAAGAAAATTCCTTGATGATGGAATCGCCAAAATAGCTCCAATAACAACTAATAAGAATATATATATAAGATTCTTTTTCATCATTTATAAAAGTTCTAAAATTTCCTGAATTGCATCTTTTCCTTTGTTTCTTGAATAATAAATCTGCAAATCTTTATAAAATTCTTCTTTAGGATAGGTTTCGGGATTGTTTTTAAACTTCATTAATAATTCTTTACCATGCTTTGGACGAGGTCCCCAAGTATTGATAACATTATAATTTTCATCTAAAATTAAAACTTTAGGAATAGATTGAGAACCCTCTGTTAAAAATTGATCGATTAACGAAGTATCTGAATCCCTCAAGAAAACTTTCACTTCATTATGACCTTTAAAGAACTTTTCAAGAACGGGAACTACAGCACTTGCGTCGCCACACCAAACTTCAGAAATAATTAAAATTTTACCACTGAAATTTTTTGCCAATAACTCTTCGGTCTGGTTTGGATCTGGTGAATACACTTTTAAGAATCTCGCCATTCTTTGAAGTCCTAATTCATAATATTCTTTGAATTCTACATCTTTTTCATTTTCTGGATGTTGTAATCTTTGTTCTCCAACGTTTAAATACTCATTAAAGCTGATGGCTTTATCCCAATACTCTTTCATTATAATTTTCTAAGTTTATTAATTAAAAATAAATCTGCTAATACAAACGCAGCAAGGTTTTCAACAATAGGCACGGCTCTAGGAACCACACAAGGATCATGCCTTCCTTTTCCTTCTACTATCACCTTATTTCCTTCCGAATCTATGCTTTCTTGAGGTCTTAAAATAGTAGCAACAGGTTTGAAAGCTACTCGGAAATAAATATCCATTCCGTTGGAAATTCCCCCTTGAATTCCCCCAGAAAGATTGGTTTTAGTAGAAAAATCCTCATTGAATAAATCGTTGTGATCTTGCCCAGTCATTTTAGCACCACAAAATCCGCTTCCGTACTCAAAACCTTTACATGCATTAATATTCAACATGGCTTTTCCTAATTCAGCTTGCAGCTTACCAAAAACGGGTTCTCCAATTCCCACAGGGACATTTTTGATAACACACGTGATGGTTCCACCAATGGTATTTCCTTCTTTTTTGATTTCTTTAATTTTTGAAATCATTTTTTCCGCAGTTTTCGCATCTGGACAACGAACATCATTGGATTCCGTTTGCAAAAAATCTAAATCCTGATAAGGTTTTTCACAGAAAATTTCTCCTACAGACGAAACATAAGCGTTGATGGAAATTTGCGGTAAAAGTTGTTTGGCTAAAGCTCCTGCAACTACCCAATTCATGGTTTCGCGGGCAGAAGATTTTCCACCACCTTTATAATCTCGAGTTCCAAACTTTTGGTCATAGGTAAAATCTGCATGACTTGGTCGGTAAGCTTTTGCGATATGATTGTAATCCTTGGATTTCTGATTTTCGTTTTCAATGAGAAAACCAATAGGAGTTCCCGTGGTTTTTCCCTCAAAAATTCCGGAAAGAAACTGTACTGTATCGCTTTCTTTTCTTTGAGTAACAATTGACGATTGACCAGGTTTTCTACGGTTAAGCTCATTTTGAATGGCTTCAAAATTAACTTCCAAACCAGCAGGAAAATTAGTGATAATTCCTCCATAAGCCAATCCGTGACTTTCACCAAAAGTATTCAGATTAAGAAAATTGCCTAATGTGTTGAACATGTTACAAATTTATCGATTTTTATGATGATACTCAAGCGAATTGCATTTATTTAGGTGGATTGTTTTTCTCTAAATATTGTATGATTTCTTGAGCTTGCATTTTTTCTTCTTCATTCATGTTTTTCCAGATAAAACCTTTCTTAAAATTGTATGAATCTACAGGCTGCGGAATGATTTTTAAATGATAATCATCAAAAAAATAACTTGTAGAAATAGCAGGAATTGGCGTATCAAAATTGAAAGGATAATTCTTAGAAATATTGAAATTTAAGATACCCACTTTAAAGCTGTAAAATTTATTCAGTTGATAAGTGGTGGGTTGGTAGATTTGCGACCATTGGAAAGGTGACATCATTTTTCCTAATCTAAAACTTGGAACCGTTTTTTGTAAAGTTTGTGGAATAGATAGGAAAAGAATAGTTATAAAAGTGAATGCAAAAGAAAAGATCATGGCTGTTTTTTTGGTGATAATTTCATAGAGGAGTATCATGAAAAAAACAAAAAAGACATCTATAAAAAAACGATATTGAGCCGAAAATAAGAGTACAAAAATCGATTTAATAAGAACTGCAACGCAAATGAAGCTTATCATCTTGTTTTTTTTAATGCTCGAAATAATGATGAAACCTATTAAAATAAGTATGAAACTGATATTTATGTAGGATTTCATGCCCTTGAGAAAAAGCCAGTTTTTTATGAATTCCCAAGTAGAAAATTTCTGAATTTCTTTTATGGAATATTGCATGTCATAAGTTTTTAAAATTGCCATTTGTGACGATGCTTTCATTAATTCTGGATTCGGTTTCCAAGGGATATTTAAATCAAGAAAAGTAATTGGGAAAACGGGATAACCGAAAGTCCAAATATTTTTAAAAAAGAACAATAACATTATTATTCCGCCTAAAATATAGTTTTTAAATTGCGTTTTCGAAATCAATAAAAGGTATAAAAATGAGAAAATGGGCAACCAAATCATGGTGGGTTTAATTGCAAAAACAAAAATTGATAACCCTAAAATTAAGCTGTGATTATCATTTTTATTAAAAATTTCCTGTAGAATAATTAATGCAAAAACGATTACAGGTAAGTCGGGACTTGGAGATTGAATGAAGAAAAATAGAAATGGAATGAACAAAAAATGCGGCCATACCTTTTTTTCAATAATATAAAGAGCGTAAATGAAAAGTAAAACGGAATTTATTTTTAAAAAACTATCTGAAAAATGGGAAAAAACAGCTTGGAAAATATGCCAGAAAGACATTTGACCCAAAATTAGATCCAAATTTGAAATTCCTTTTACAAGTCCAAATTTTTGAAGCCATAAAATTGATGGAACATAATACCCAAAATGGTCTAAAATAAATGGTGCAAAAGAACCAACGAAAATAATTAAAATTCCCCAAATGCTTATTAAAGCTTTGTTTTTTTTGAATAGTTGATAAAAATTTTGGTATAATTTGTTTTTAAAAAAAAGAAACCAGCCAACGGTCAAAAAAATAATTTCTACATAAATATTAATGGGAAGAATAAAGGAAATTAAGGATGCAGCAATAGTTGTTGAAAAAATACCTACAATTATTTGCAGTACAATTCCTGCGGAAAATTTCCCGAATATTTTTTCGGTTAGATTTCCTATCCCAAAAAGACATGGTAAAATAATGAACGTTGAGAGTAGAATGTGCAGCATAAAAAAAAGATTGCCTAAAAATAAGCAATCTTTTATATATTAAAATTAGAATGTTCTTAATTTTTCGGCTGAACTCTACCGTCTTTTCGGTCACCAGCTCTACCAATGGTATAACCTGTAGCGCCACCTACAACACCTCCAATTACAGCGCCTAAGCCTCTATTTTTCTTATTGATAATTGCACCAGCAGCGGCTCCACCTACTGTACCAATAATGGTTCCTTTAGCAGCTTTACTCATTCCTTTTTTCTGAGTGGTTTGTGAGCTAGTTCCAGAGTTGTTGGCGTAAGTTCCGTTTGAGTTAGAACCAGAAGAAACCTCTCTGTCTCTATATACTGTTTTGGTTTTTGTTACCACTTTAGGTTTTGAGTTCGCAATAGTTTTTGCTTCTTCTTTTTTAGTTTTTTCCTCTTCGACTTCTTTTATACTGTCGGTTCTTTTCTGTATTTCAAAAGCCATTTTTTCTTTTTCAATAGCCAATTTTTGCTTTTCAATCTCCAATTGTTTAGCTTGAAATTCTAGTTTTTGTTGTTCAAGTGATACTTGCGAAACTTCATCTCCTTTTTTACATGCCGTCAGCATTAATACTGATAAAACACTTGTAATGACTATATTTTTCATGACTCAAGATTTTCCAAATAATAGTAATGTCCAATAAACGAATTCATAAAACTATTATTATGTTAGTTGAGTTAGAAGTTTCAATTATAAAGCCATTTTATAGTTAATGAATTGTTAAAAAAGCGAATTTATGTTAAATAATTATTGGTGAAATACTTTATATCTCTTTGTAGAAACATATTGTAAAAACTGAACATTAAAGTTTTTTAGAATTATTTTCTTTCGATTTTTTTGAAATTTAATTGAGAACTACACTATCGTGTAGCGTCTTTTGCTCAGTATTAAAGTATTTTTGAAAAAAAAAGACATGAGATATTCTAGAAATAGATTATATATAAACGAAGAAGAGCAGGAGCAAATAAGGAAGATTCCAATATTATTTGCTGGATGTGGTATAGGGAGTAATATTGCAGAATGTGCCCTTAGATTTGGCTTTGAAAACATAACAATTGTTGATGGAGATGTTATTGAAAACTCAAATTTGAATAGACAAAACTATATTGAAGATGTAAGTCTTCAAACTAATTTGGACAAATTTCATTCAATCCTTAAGGAGGATTTCGGGTTATAAACTTACTAATTTTTCTTGATTATATATTTGTCTTCTTTTTCGGATTGAATCCGCTTTTATTTGTCTTCTTTTTTCTAAAATTGTTTCAGATCTTCCGAAATAAACATCCGCTGGAGTCAAGTTGTTTAAGGACTCATGATAACGGTGATTATTGTAATTTTCCACGAATTTCTCTAGAGCTTTAACAAGTTCTTCTGGGTGGTAGAAATGATTCAATTTCACTACGTTTTTCATCGTTCTGTGATAGCGTTCAATTTTCCCTTGCGTTTGCGGATGCATGGGTTTTCCGTGGACTTGCTTCATTTTTAAATTGTCTTTCAGGTAGGTTCTGAGTTCGTTTGACACGTAACAGGAGCCATTGTCGGAGAGTAATTTCGGTTTGGTTTTCGACTTTAATTTTGCTTTTTCAATCGCCGTATTTACGGTTCTTTTTACATCTTCGGATTTCATCGAATCGCAGCGTTCCCAGTGAATGATGTATCGGCTGTAATCGTCCAAAATCGTACTCAGATAGTACCAACCCCAACCGATGACTTTGAAATAAGTGAAATCTGTCTGCCACATTTGATGTACAAATTCCGTTTTATCTTTAAATTCATTGGCTGCTGAAATCAAAAAATGATGAGGAGCCGGAATTAAGTCTCTTTGCTTCAAAATACGATAAACACTGGATTCTGAAATAAAAACACCTTGTTCATCCGTAATTTTATGAGCCAGTTCTCTGGAAGATAATTCGGTATATTCTAAAGCGATTTCTACCACCAAATCTTTTTGCTCTTCAGGAATGCTGTTCCATTGTCTTTTCGAAGTTCTACCTGCTGATTTTAAGCCGTCATAACCGTTTTCAAGATAAGTTTGATACCATTTATAGAAAGTACTTCTTGCAATTCCGAAGCTTTCAAGCGTGCTTTTTACTCCAATTTCGCTGGTGGTAACAGCTTGAATAATTTCGTACTTCTCGCCTGCGGATAATCTCATATATTTTCTGTATTTATGGATTAATCCAGCATGTCCAAACTTTTTTTTACAATATCGTAACGAACCACCAAATCAGCTACAATCTCCTTCAAACGGGCGTTTTCTTTCTTCGTATCTAGCACTTCATCGCTGGTGGCTTCTCTTACAACATCACCGTTAAGGCGCTTTTTACCAGCTTCCATAAATTCTTTATTCCATGAATAAAACTGAGATTGAGCAATATTATGCTTTCTACAGAGTTCTGCAACCGAAGTTTCTGCACGAAGACCTTCCATAATTATTAAAATCTTCTGTTCTGCAGTAAAAATCCTTCTCGTGTTTTTGCGGATGTCTTTTACAAATTTTTCGGTGCTTTTTTTCTTAGGTGTTTCCAAAATTAAATCTAATTCTTTTTTTGAAAACACTCCTTAAGGTTTTACATAATAGTGTCTACTTTTTGCTGACGATTTACAATTGAGAGTTTTCTGAGTTGATTTTTGTTACACTATTAAACCTTATAATAACTCTCTTTTAATTATATATACTTTTTATTTTATGATTATCGAAATTATTAGACATTTTAACGATTAAAATTAGGGTTTAATCGAAAATATTTGAATTCCCTTAAGTAGCAAACTAAATTTGGATTATAAAATAAAACAAAATTAATCATGAACACTACAACTAAAAAACAAAACAAAAAATTAGCAATTAATAAAAAAGTTATTAAAAACTTTTCGAAAACAAAAAGTTTTGATAGTACTTTCACAAGTAATGCTACATCTTTGACAATATCCTCTACAAATTTTTAAAAAATTAATAACTCTATGTGGATCGAGTGTAAAATATCAACTAATGATCTTTTAATTTTTGATAAAATTAAAGGATTTATTGAGCATACTCTTTTCTTTAGATTAGTAGACAAAAATGATGATAATGAAAAAATATTATTTTTAGATATTGACTCTATGAGCTTGGATGTTCCCTACATACAAAAGAGGATAAAAAATGATTTTATAACAATTATAATATCATCTATATTTTCAAAAGAAATAATTTATAATATTCTACAAGAAAAGAATAGTTCTAATATTGGTTTTTTAAGAAAGGATATTAATTATTCTCAATTTATTGATGAAGTTGGTAATATTATTGATAGTAGTTGAATTTAAGTGTAATAAGCACATCTTTTTAGGTGTTGAAAGTATTTACTCTTTAAACTAAATTCCTAATAATTTAAATAACTCCTCTTTTTTATTGCTAGCTATGGAAATTGATTTCCCATTGATAAGGTCAATCATGTTGCCTGTAATAGATTTTATAGCACTTATTTTTACTAAAAATGAGCGTTGAACCCTTAAAAAATTAGGAGATAAAAGCGTTTCTTCCATAGACTTTAATGTTGCTAATGTAGTGTAAGAGTCTATATTAGTTACTATTTTTAAATAATCTCCTAAAGCTTCAATATATAGAATTTCGTCTAAATTAATTTTAACTAGTTTTCCATTAGCTTTAATGAAAATGCGATCAATTTCTTTATTTTTCGGAATTTGAAAGTCTTCTTCTTTTGAAACAATTTTATCTTTTGCTCTATTTATTGCCTTTAAGAATCGATCATATGATATTGGTTTAACCAAGTAATCAACAACCCCATTCTCAAATCCATCAACTGCAAAATCCCTATGTGCTGTGATGAAAATAATAGCCGGATGATTGTTTAAAGACTTAATTAGCTCAATTCCATTAATTTGAGGCATATTAATATCAGTTATAATAATATCAACTTCATTAGAATGAAGATATGTTAAAGCTAGAATTGGATCTTCAAAACTATGGCTTAACTCCAAAAATGGAATCATTTTAACATAATTGACAATAAGTTCTTTCCCTATTGGTTCATCATCAATAACTATGCATGTTAGTTTTTTATTCATTGTAAATTTATTCTTAGCGATACGAAGAAACTATTTTCATTATCATTAATCTCTAATTTATGACGATTAGGATATAATAAATTTAATCTTTTTTTTGCATTTTGAACGCCAATACCTCCAAATACACTTTTTTCTGAAGTATTTTCTTTATCATTTTCAATGGAAAAGTATAAAATATTATTTGTAATTTCAACCTTTATATGCAAAAAATTCCCTTTAGTACTTTTAAGACCATATTTAAAACCATTTTCAATAAATGAAAAAAATAGTAGGGGGGCAATTTCAAACTGTGTTTCTGAAGAATTTACTATAGTTAATTTTATATCTTTATTGGAAGAGTATCTCATTTTTTCTAGAAAGAAATAGTTTTCAATAAATTCTAATTCTTTTTGAATTGGAACTCTTTCAGTATTAGATTCATATAGAGTATATGACATCAAGTTTGAAATATTAATTATTGTTTCGGGAGCCATAGTATTTTTGGTTACTACTAAACCATATAAATTATTTAAAGTATTAAATAAAAAATGAGGATTTAACTGGGCTTTCAAAAAATCTTTTTCTATATTAATGTTTTGCAACTCCAAATCCGAATTTTGTTTTTGTATTTTAATAGTCTTATTAAAAAGTCTTGTAATATCAAATAGTATTTTCGCAAAAAATGATGGAGCTATAGAATAAATTACGGGCATTGCATTTCCTAAAACTCTTTTGATAGAAATTGCTTGTAAATAATTTTCACTTGCGTTTCTACTTACAACTCCTTGCAATGGACCAGTGAAAACATCAATTTTTAAATAATTAAGAATATCATATTGAAGATGATTGATAGTAAGCCATAAATAGATACAGAAGGGTAAGCATAAGATTATTAAATAAAAGCCCCACTTAGTATTATTAAAAACCTTTGGTAAAAGCAAATAAAATATAATATAGAATACACAGGCATTATTAATAACTGCACGTGTTGCCAATAGAAAGCTGGTTAAAGTAGGCAAGCTAGCATCTACATAATAATTTAGGAATAGTAAAAAATCAAAAAATAACCACATTGAAAGATGTGTAATAATTCTGATTTTTGGAGTATAAATTTGCTCGAAATCAATATTAGAAATTCTTTCTAATAAAGTAGTTTTTTTGTTATTTGATTGAAACATATGATTATTTAGAGTAACTTAAGATTTTACTATACTGTTTTACTGCAAATGCATATGTCATTAGTTCTAATGCCCGCTGTTCTGAATTAAACCATCTGTTTAAGCTCATATGTATATAATCTGATAATTTACTTCTACTTAGAGTTAGTGAGCTTAAATATTTTTCTCTTTCTAAAAAGTATGTTTTAAAAATTGAATTTTCCAAGAATAGATCTAACTCATTCCTTAGTTCTCTATATTTTGAACTTATATGATTTTTAAAATCTACGCTAAATTCAGAGGAATAATATTGTTCCATTGTTTTACAAAATTCTAATTTTTCTTGCAGTGACAAATTAAAAAGGGAAAGCCAATGGTCGACATTTTTAATAGCAGAAAATAAGCGAAAATTTTCGCTTTCAATAAAATTTTCATTCTCTAGTAATTTCAAAACTAATAGACTATCATGGAAAAAAGCTTTTTGCGTGTCTTCCATATATTCTGAATCATATCTTTCTAACTCTCTGTGATAGGAATCAATCTGTATATTCCATACCATTTTGTTTTGAAGATAAGGATCTAAATTTTCATAAATTTTTTGAAGTACGGTTGAATATAATGTTTTATCTAATAGATGTAATCTGAATCTGATATGATAATGAGGATCTGTGTAACGTATAAAAAAAGAACTTTTTACTAATCCATCTAAGATTAAAGATTTTAGTATGGAGTTAAATTCTTGAGATAAGATTTTATCAGAAATATTAGAATTACAGTATACTTTTAAATAAATCCATTCACTTCCAGGTATAAAACTCCTTTGCACATGAGAGGCGGAACGCTGAGGCAGAGGTGTTATTACGCTGGATATATTATTATATAAAGGAAGAATAATTTGTTCATTAAAAAAATGATTCGTTTTTGATTCATATAAACATTCTGATAGCTGAATAATTTTTTTTGTTTTAAACTCAGAAACAAGCAGAAATAGATATGAATCATTTGTAGTATCTATGAAAAGTTCATTATCTCCCTGCACCAGCACTACATATTGTGTTATCCTCCATTTTTCAATATATGATTTAAGTTTTGCTAAAGGATTAAGCGATTTTTTAATAGCATTTATATCCTTCTCGTAAATAATCCAAGTTGCTCTGTGTAAAATAATATTTTTATAAATTATTCTAGGAATATGTGGTTTCTTAAAATGTGAATAATCAATATCTGGTATAATATTATCTTCATTTTGAAATTGTAAATAACACAGAAATTTGTAGATGGAGTTATCACTTTTTAGAAAATTGTGAGCATTTGAAAGCCTAGGAATTACTCTTTTATCGTGTTTTTTTGATCTTAAAGTAATTTCATTGTTTTTTATACTAACAAAAATATCATTCAACATTATTTGTTTACTATTATTAGAGGTATCTATAAAAATAGGTATTTCATACTCCGATAATGTAGGTCTTCTTGCAATATTACCTATTCTTTTTTCTGGAAGATATAATACTTCGGCGAATATAGTATTAGAATTATAGTCTGATTCTTTTTGAGTAATGTCTTGACAAAGTTTTTCAATTTTATTATCAAGTAATGCAAATCTCCCTAGAATTGAATTAGAATTGGAAATACTTTGAATGAAAAAAGAATCATTAAAATTAGTGCCCATTATACAAAAATTTTGGGAACTAACTCCTGTATTATTAATAGCTTTTACATCGTATTTTTCTAATTCAATCACCGAGTCTTGATTTCTCTCAATTATTTCAAATAAAAACTCTAAGTAAGAAAAATCAACTTCCTTTTTCTTAATCTCTTTTTTACTTTTTCCCTCTATTAATTTACTTGAGGACAAGTTTCCGATTTCACCATTTGCAGGAAAGCCTATTCCGTACTCATCATCTAATACTTCCAATAGAGAAACCTCTTCAGAATCATATTTAACTCTAAACATTTGTTTAAAATGTTCTAGTTCATTATAAAAACTATTATTTCTCTTAAAATTTTGAAGAACGGGAAGAATATAATTTATGTTTGTTAAAATATTTTTGTTTAAATCAGCCTCACTTTTAGAGCTATGTAATAAATCTACGTGGAACAAATGCTGTGATTTAAGACCTAATGACTTAATTATATTTTTAAGTTCTATAATATTATCTTTAGGAAGGTAACTTATTTCTGTGGTTTCGATGATTTTTATACAATTTTCTATCTTGTCAAAAATGTCGATGTAAAACTTGACTTCTGGAGAACTATTGTCTAATCTAGAAAGGAATCCTTTAAAATTAGTTGTATTATCTGTCGTAATTTTAATTTGCAGTTCACTTACTAAGAACTTATTATTTATTAATTCATCTAGAAAACTAAATATTTCATCATTATTAAATTCATTTGAAAATAAATTATGGATATCAACATAGTGAGTTAACTCAGAAAGTTTAAATATTTTGTCAATATATTCATTTGCTTCTAAAGAGGAAGACTGATACTCTTCGTTATCTGATGCTGTAGGTTCATAATATTTGTAGTGGCCAGCGATTTTGAATGCTGTATTATTAATTTTATAACGTAGTTTTTTTCTTACATAAGGAATATTTTCAATTTTAAGTTTCAATTCATTTAGAAACTCCATGTCTATTCTTGCTTTTCTACAAGGATAATGATTTTGATCTTTTTTGTTCTCAGGGTATATTTCTTTTAGAACTACACCAGCCATTGTACCATAAGGAGTGGGTCTTGTGCATATTCGAATAGCATATTTTTTTAATGTATTAATGAGCTTTATTTTTTTTCCCTCATTAAGATGATTATTTCTATAGCTTAAGATAAGATTGTATAAATCTGGCGAGCTCCAATAAATGGACGTAGTAAACTCGTCGTTATAGATTAATTCGTTGACGAGAACCTCAAGTTCTTTAGT
>JAEWOR010000012.1 GCA_023399595.1 Bacteroidota bacterium
TTAAAGTGTTTTCTACAATCTTCTTCGGTTCCAAAATTCGCCGTAAAACTGAAAATATTCATCTGTAATAATTTGAATTACACAAATATACAAATTATTAGGCAATCTTACGGATATTCATTAAAAAAAACAACAAATGGCACTTAACAATTTATGGAGTCTGAACTTCACAGAAACTGAACTTACTCAAATCGACCAAGCAATCTCAAGTCTGGAAACCCTCTTACAAGGAAAAACCGTACACCTAACCCCAGAACAGCGCCAACAATATGGCCGTATTGCCGAACAAAACAAACTTTTTGTAAACAAAGCAAAAGGCTATATGGAGCAATACCCTCATTTTGTACCCCCATTTCTGGATAAAGAAGAATTCGACAGAGACCACGCTGCCCGTACACAGGTGGAAAGCAGAATACAAAGGTTAGCATCCCTCTCGGAGCAACTTTCGGACACCAAAGTACTTCTAGACCACGACAATTATCATAACGCCATCACCTTTTACAGAAATGTGCGTTATTTAGCTGGTGAAAACTCCCCTGGTACCACAAGCGTTTATCAAGATATGCAACAGTTCTTTAAAAATCCTACAACAGGCGTTATACAAGAACCTATCAACAAAAATCAGGAATCTTAATTTAGATTTTTAAAACCATAGCGGAAGACATCAACTTCCGCTTTTTTTATGTTTTCTTCCCTTCCAAACCCCAACACCCCTTACTCCACCCCCTAAAGCCCCTTACCCTAGTGGCGATAGGGTCTTCCGAACGGGTTATACCCCCTTACGTAACCCCCTATACCCCCTTACCCAACCCCCTATAGCCCCTTCACTAACCCCCTAAAGCCCCTTGTCCAACCCCCTACAACCCCTTATGTAACGGGCTTTGGGGACTTCCGAACGGCCTACACCCCCTTATGCAACCCTCTAAAGCCCTTTCATTACACTATTTTGCCTCAGAAAACATATTGCTAAACTGGCTAACAACAGCCTTTTAAGCCATTCTAATTTTTATTATCTTTGAAACTTAAAACACAACATGCCATTAATCTCTATTATTGTACCCTGCTACAATCAATCTCAATATTTAGACGAGTGTTTACAATCTGTCCTCCACCAAACTTTTACAGATTGGGAATGTATTATTGTAAACGATGGCTCACCCGATAACACGGAGGAAGTAGCAGCAAAATGGGTAGAAAAAGATGCTAGATTCCACTACTACAAAAAAGAAAACGGCGGTGTAGCTTCCGCAAGAAATTTCGGTATTGAGAGAGCAAAAGGAGAATGGATTTTACCTTTGGATGGGGATGATAAAATTGGGAAACAGTATTTGGAACTTGCATCAAAAGAGTTTAACCAAGGCTATACTCTTATTTATTGTAAGGCTGAATTATTCGGCATTGTAAATCAACCTTTAACTCCCCCTCCTTACGACAAAAAAGAAATTTTGTACAAAAACTCCATTTTTGCAAGCGGATTTTTCCCAAAATTATTTTGGAAAAAGGCAGGTGGCTATGATATTAAAATGAAAGCAGGTTATGAAGATTGGGAATTCTGGATTAATATCATTTATAATGCAGAAGCTAACCCTATTTGCATAAATTATAAAGGGTTTTATTATCGTAGAAAAGAAGAATCAAGGGATACCCTCATTAACAATGATATCGAAAAAGTTTCTACTGCTAAGCAATATATTGTTGAAAAACATAGCAAACATTATGTAGATAGTATGGATACTATTCAACATTTATTTTATTTAGCATCTACTAGAGAAAAAATAACCAATGAGATTAACTCTTTATTCTACAACAACATCATAGGAAGAGTTTTATGGCACCTTGCCAAGCTAAATGCTAAAATTTTCAAAAAGCCTTTGAAATGATAAAGGAAATACTACCACCTGATAATCCAAAAATGTTCAATTGGGGATCAGGAATGCCTAATAATGAAGAAATACCAAAAATAATCTGGTTATATTGGCATAGTAAAGAATTACCAGATTTGGTAAAAATGTGCATATCACAATTTAAAAAACTCCTACCAGATTACACAATTAATATTGTTAGTTACAATACTCTAACATCTTTTTTACCGAATATTAGTAAATATCGAGAAGATTTACCAATCGCAAACTATGCAGATTTAATTAGGTTTGAATTACTATATGAATATGGTGGGATTTGGGTAGATGCCAGCACTTTGTTAACTGAAAATTTAGATTGGGCACATCAATTGAAAAACTCTTATCATACGGATTTAATTGGGTTTTATTCTGAACACTGCACCAATGATGAAAACTTCCCTGTTTTGGAAACTTGGTTTTTAGCAACCTCACCAAAAAATAAATTTTTAGAAGCTTGGAGAAACGATTTTCTAAACTGCTATAACAGTAATACTCCTGAGAAATATTATGAAGAAATAATAAAGAACCCAGAGTTTTTACAAAATATTGGTTCTAGATACAATTATCTTTTATCTTATTTATCGGCCATGAAAATAATGAGACAGTCTTCAGACTATAAAATATTGATGTTCAAAGGTGAAGATACAGCGCATTTTTATAACTTCGGAGCTAATTTATCTCCACTTGAGGTTGTAAAATTATTCTTAGAATCTCCCTTACCTTCTAAAGTTCCGAAACTAATTAAGTTTGAGAAAAACAGAAGGATTCTGATTGAAAATAGATTAAGGATAGGTAAATATGAATCTGATGCTTTTTTATTGAAAATTGTGAATGAACAAAA
This sequence comes from Bacteroidota bacterium, assembly GCA_023399595.1. Lineage (GTDB taxonomy): Bacteria > Bacteroidota > Bacteroidia > Flavobacteriales > Weeksellaceae > Chryseobacterium. The sequence continues at coordinate 2,743 of JAEWOR010000012.1, forward strand.
TCCTCTCATCAAAAAAATCATGAGGAAATACAATTACATCACATTCATTTTTAATAACATTAAAAATAAATACATTCATCAAAAAGCTTAAATCAATAGTATGTCTCAAAATATATACATCATCATCGTCACTTATAACGCCATGAAATGGGCAGAAAGATGTTTTTCGAGTTTGAGGAAATCATCCGCTCCCGTTCATACCATAGTGGTTGACAATGGCTCTACAGATGGTACACAAGATTATATACAAACTCATTTTCCTGAAGTTGATTTTATTCAATCTTCCGAAAATCTAGGTTTCGGAAAAGCCAACAATATCGGCATTGAAAAGGCCTATAAAGCAGGTGCAGATTTCTTTTATCTGATGAATCAAGATGCTTGGATTTTTGAAGATTCCATTCAAAAAATGCTTGATGTTTATCAAGAATATCCCAATAAAGAAGAAATCGGTATTTTAAGTCCGATGCATTTGGATGGAAGTGAAAAGAAATTGGATTTGCATTTTGAAAATTACTTAGGAAAATACGCCAAAACAAACCGCCTTCTTTCCGACATTTATCTGCAACAGCCGAAATCTTGGTATGAAATAGATTTTGTTAACGCTGCGCACTGGTTTCTACCCAAAACAGCAATAGAGCAAATTGGCGGTTTCAACCCTTTCTATTTCCATTACGGTGAAGATTATGATTACATAAATCGCCTAACCTTTCAGAAAAAAAAGATTGTAGTTTGTCTGTACAGTCGTGTAGTACATGATACCAAACAACAGTCTAAAGTTCAAAATGCGGAAGAAGCTTATATAGAAAAATGGCTTTCTCTGAGACTGCAAAAGCAAACTCAGTTTATGAATCCTGCATACGCTTTTGACCCCGCAAAAGAAAAAAAGAAACTCTTATGGGATTTGTATAAATTCACATTAAAAGGCTATACTAAAGAACGTACTGAACAACGTAAAATGAATGACTATTTTATACCACAACTAGAAGAAATACAGGTGCATCGTCAGCAAATTTTAAACTCACCTCATCCCTTTCTAAATATTTAAACACTTGTAAATGAGTAAAAAAATTCTCTTTGTATGCTATGGAGATTCTACTTCACCTAAGGCGTGGTCTAATGTTCCATATTTATTTTCCGAAAACCTACGGCAGCAAGGTTTTGAAATTCTGCGTGTAGATTTGTCACCCAACGAAAAATACGAAGCCCTATGGAATAAATATCCAAGACGGATTTTATCCCGATTTTTCCCTACTCAGCAATATGAATATATTAAAACTCCAATCGCGAGATATCTGGCTTATCAGAAAATAAAAAAAGCTATTAAAAGCAACCCAGACCTTTATTTTACTATTATTCTCAGCTTTGATTTTTATAATAAATTCAATAAAATTCCATCATTAATTTTTCATGATTGGAGCTATGACATGATTATTTTGGACCGATTGAAGAGAAAACCTTATTTCTTTGAAAAATGGTTCATCAATTATCAACATGAAGCCTTTAATGAATCTGAGTTGGTGGTAAGTCTGTTCAAAGATGCTCAAAAAATAATCTCTGAACGCCATGGCAAGAAAGTTCATCACCTAGGAAGCAACGTAGTAAATGATATCAACTTCAACAAACCTACGCCTCATGAAATCCTAGAAGTGAAAAGAAATTCTCAGGAACTACTCCTCATAGGATCAATGAAATATTTATTAGGCGCAAGAAAACTCGTACAAGCCCTTAGGATTTTACAAAAAGACTTCCCAGATTTAACATTGAATATCGTTAACATACCTAAAGACAGACTCTTACTGGAGGATACAGATAGAAATATAAATTTTTACAGTTATTTAGACAAAGGAGACCCCGAACAAAACAAGCAATATTATGACCTCTTAACGAAGGCCAAAATATTGGTAAACCCTTCTGAAATATGGGCTGCTTATTCCAGCACTATTGAATGTATGTTTAACTACACCCCCATTATCATAAAGCCTTATGAAGCTTTTGCAATGGATTATGGTAAAAAAAATGATTTTGGCGTTTACCTTCAAGATACGGAAGTCACGACTATCGTGGAAAGTATCCGCAGTATTCTCTTGATGAACGATGATGCTTATACAAAATTATGCATGCGAGCTAAAGAATTGGTAAAAGATCAAACATGGGAAAACTATACTAAAAAAATAGTTGATCTTATGGAGGATGTGGTAAATAAAAAAAAGGACTAATCCAATGAAATTATTCCCAATAAGCATTTGCATTCTCTCTTGGAACAGCGGAAAAACGCTGCTCAACACCCTGGCTTCTTACCGTAAAAACGGATTGCTGGACTTGTCGGATGATATAACTATTCTCTTTCAGGAGGTTTCTAAAAATGATTTAGAAATTGCAAAGAAATTTGGGCTTAAAACAATCGCCCTTCAAGAAAACATCGGCATCGGAAAAGGAATTTCAAAACTCATCGAAAATGCAAAATATGAAAACATCCTTTTTCTAGAACACGATTGGGAGCTTATCGAAAATCAGAAAACACTAACCGAAAGACTTCGTTCAGGACTTGAACTTTTAGAAAATGGCTTCGAAATTGTAAGATATCGCAGTCGGAAAAATCCGGGTTATCCCGTTCATTCTCTTCGTCATAAAGGAAACGAACTCAATTATTACGATGATTGGCATAAAGTAACTTCCCCACACCTTTTAGAATCGCTCTATTGGCTAGATCCTGCAGAATCTTTCCAAGACAAAATTCAAAAAAACGGTGAATATTTTATTACGACTTCTCGTTGGGCCAACTGGACGAATAATCCGTTTTTGTTAAAGAAAGAATTTTACTTCAAAAACATTTACGATATTGCTATGAAATCTGAACATTTTGAGCGTGACATTGCAGAATGGTGGGTGAAACAAGATTTTAAAATAGCGCAAGGAGAAGGTCTTTTCATGCATAACGACCTGAAAAAACATCAAAAGAAAACTGTTTTTCTAAACCTAAAACAAAACCTTCAAGGATTTAAAATCCTTGAAGGTTTGAAAAACTTAAAAGGTTTGAAAAATTGGTTTAAAAAATAAAAAAACAAATAAGATGAAAATTCTCTTCCACGAAAACGAACTTAACTACCGCGGAACTTCCATCGCTTTATACGATTATGCCGATTTTAATGAACGTTATTTGGGTAACGAGTCCATCATTGCCTATCATAAAAACGAAAAAACAAACCATCCGGCAGGAATTGAAAAGTTCAAAAACAGATTTCAGGTTTTCGCATACGAAGATTTTTCTGAAGTGGATGCCATTATCAAGAAAAACCAAGTAGATTTATTTTACGCCATCAAAAATGGTGATAAAGACGGTATAGAAACAAAAGAATGTAAGACCGCTATACATTCTGTTTTCAAACATTACGAACCTCATGGCGATGTGTACGCTTACGTTTCCGAGTGGCTGGCTTTAGAAATGACTGCTGGGAAATCTCCTTTTGTTCCACACATGGTTAATTTTCAAGAAGAAATTCACGATGATCTAAGAACCGAACTTGGAATCCCCAAAACCGCAAAAGTATTTGGCTATTACGGTGGTGCACAGAGTTTTAATATTCAATTTGTAAGAACGGAAGTTGAAAAATTAGCTAGAAAATATAAAGACCTCTATTTCATTTTCATGGGAGTAGATTCCTTTGTTGCAAAAAAATGGTGGAAATCTGATGTTAAGAATATTATTTTTCTCCCTCCCTCTTCGGATGTATTGTATAAGTTAAAATTCATCAATACTTGCGATGCGCTTCTACATGCCAGAGAGCGTGGCGAAACTTTCGGAATTACCGTTGCTGAATTTGCCATTAAAGGGAAACCCGTGATAACATTTGCCGATTCACCCGAGAAAAACCACATCCACGAACTCAAAGAAAACGCCTATTATTACCATAACGCTAAAGACTTAAAAGAAATTCTCTTGGAAAATAATCTTACAAAAACGGCAACAGAAAATTATCAGAAATTCCTACCAGAAGCAGTGATGGAGAAATTTAAAGACGTGTTTATTAAAAACTAAAATCATGGAAATCATCAAATCTTTGAAATCTATTTTGTTGGAAGAAAGACTCGTCAATTTTATTAATAGGAAAAGAAATAAAACGTTCCTAGACAGTCGGACTTTGTTTACGATAAACTACAACAACAGGAAAACTAAAATCTACTTGAACAAAAAATTCGGTTATGTAGATCAGTACATCTATAATCATGGTATTTATGAAAAAGATATTATAGACAGCATTCGAGAATTTCTCAATCCCGAAAAAATAATGTTGGATATTGGCGGAAATATTGGGCAACACAGCTTACTTCTGGCTCCTTACTGCAAAATGATTTATGCATTTGAACCAATTCCAGCAATTTTCAATGAGTTTAAAAGCAGTATTTCTGCAAATCATTATAAAAATATTCATTTACAAAACGTTGCAATTGGTGATAAGTCTGAAATAAAACCAATTTATTTTAATACTAAAAATGCCGGTGCAAGCACTTTATTGAAAAATACAAACGGAAATAAACCCATCAACATAAAAGTAGAACACTTAAATAGTGTTTTACCAAAGGATTTGAAATTTGATGTCGTAAAAATTGATGTAGAAGGATTTGAAGCCGTTGTCATATTAGGAAACAAAGAATTATTCATCAAAAATAAACCTGTTATTTTCTTGGAATTAGATCCTAAATCCATTGATTTTGAAGGTTCACATTCAACTGTTGAGTTATTGCATTTTTTCTTTGATAATGATTATGAGATTTACAAACGAAATAAGGATAAAACTTATTCCGAATATTCAGAGGAACTCAATGAAATAGACAATCTTATCATCAAACCAAAAAAACTTTAACCATGTGCGGAATTGCAGGTATCATAACCCCCCACGCGAGAAACTATTCTGAAGAAATTCAGAAAATGACCAATGCCATCGCCCATCGTGGGCCCGATGCAGAACATCATGAGTTTTATGAAAATGCAATTTTAGGACACCGCAGACTTTCTATTATTGATCTTTCAGAAACGGGAAAACAACCTATGTTTTCAGCCTCTAAAAACGAATGTATCGTTTTGAATGGGGAAATTTATGGTTATCAGGATTTAAAAAAGAAATACTCCGATTATCCATATCGTGGAACTTCAGACACGGAACTTATTTTGGCGATGTACCAAGCTAAAGGAGAAAACCTCATCCACGAACTTCCAGGGATGTTTGCTTTTGCTATTTGGAACGACGAAAAGCAAGAACTTTTCTGTGCTAGAGACCGTTTTGGTGAGAAACCCTTCTATTATGCTTTTGGGAAAAATGGAGCGTTTGTTTTTGCTTCAGAAATTAAAGCCCTTCTCGCAAGCGAACTCATAGAGCCTAAAGTAAGTCCAGAGGCTTTATATCATTTCCTTCAATACGGTTATGTAAGTGCTCATCAAAGTATTTATTCCAATATTTTCACTCTTCCTCCCGCACATCAGTTGATTTGGAAAAATGGCGAAATTAAAGTTTCAAGATATTATAGTCTTCCGAAAAATGACCGTCAGATTTCTCTTTCTGAAGCCAAAGAAGAATTTAGCCACCTGCTGAAAAACGCAGTTGAAAAACAATTAATTGCCGATGTTGAAGTAGGTAGTTTTTTAAGTGGCGGACTAGATTCTTCCACCATCGTAGCTATGGTTAATGAATTTTTACCACGTCAAACCACTATTAGCTATGGATATTTTGGTGAGAATAGCGAACTGAAATTCGCTGAAGAAATTGCACTAAAATACAACACCAATCACATCGAGATCCACGAAAACCGCGGCGACATCGCTAATGAATTACTCAAAGTTTCACCATTTTTTGATGAACCTTTTGCAGACATGAGTTACGTGCCACAATATAAAATTTGTCAGACGGCTGCAAGACATTTAAAGGTTGTTTTGGCAGGTGATGTAGGTGATGAATTATTTGGTGGTTACAGTTTTTACAGAACAGAAAATGAAATGAAAAACCATTTTTCCTATAATAATTTCGTAGCGAAATTTGGATTGAAAATGTATGGAAAGCTAAAGCAAACATCATTTATTACTCAACAAAACTTAAAATATAGTTCTATACTCGATTTTCATCAAAATCAAGTGAGGAACTTCTTTACCAAAGAGGAAATAAAAAAATTAGGAATTAATGAAACCTTCTCGCAATCTTATAGTTTTACACCCAATAACAATTCTTTAAACGACATAATGAGAGTGGATATGGAGAAATATGTCCCTGGAAATATGTTGGTGAAATCTGATCGTATGGCGATGGCCAACTCTCTGGAAGTGAGAACCCCTTTCTTGGATAAAGATTTTGCAGAATTTTGCATTCAGCTTCCTGATGATTTAAAAATAAACGATAGTCACGACAAAATTATCCTTCGCGAAGCGATGCAATCGTATTGGACAGACACCATAAAAAACCGCCACAAACAAGGTTTTGGTTCTCCAATTTCGACTTGGTTTAAAGATGAAAACATGAAAAAACTCTCACAGGATTTATTGAAAAATCCAAATTCTGAGGTTTTTAAATTTATCAATTTTGATGCTGCTCAACAGTTTCTAGATGGCGATAAAAAAGAATGGAACCTTTTGCAACTGGCGCTGTGGGCAAAAAATTGGGGTTGATTTTTTATTTTCTTAATTTTAGAATCCGAATCCTCCGATCCGAATCCTTCAAGGATTTTAAATCCTTGAAGGATTGACGAAAGAATAAACTAAAACACAAAACCATGGAAAAATTAAAGCTCGAACCTGGTTGCTATTACCACATCTACAACCGTGGAAATAATGGAGAGAATATTTTCTTCGAAGATGACAATTATGAGTTTTTCCTCAAAAGGTACGACCAATACATTTCACCAGTTTGTGATACCATTGCTTGGGTTTTATTGCGAAATCATTTCCATCTCTTAGTCTATGTAAAAACGGCCGAAGAAATACACAAAAATCAACTGACCTATCAAACAGTAGAAACTCCTACACGATTGGACGTACATTTACAATTTGGACATTTTTTCAATTCTTATGCAAAAGCGATTAATAAAAGATTCAACCGCACAGGAAGTCTTTTCGAGAAAAATTTTGAACGCAAAATGGTAACTAATATTTCTTATTTTCGAAAACTGATTTATTATATCCATCATAATCCTGTGAAACATGGTTTTGTGGATCGTCTTGAAGAATATCCGTGGAGTTCTTATGGTAGTATAATTACTCATAAACCTACAAAACTGAATCGGAAATTTGTTTTAGATATTTTTAATAATAAAGAAGAATTTGAATTATTTCACCATCAAAACCAGAAATTAAATGATATCGATGATTTAATAATTGAATAACAAAACTTAAAACCCAATCAAATCCTTCAAGGATTTAAAATCCTTGAAGGATTATTTTCTCACAAAATGAAAATATCCGTCATCATTCCCGTTTACAATGCTGCGCTTTTTCTTGAAAAAGCGGTTCATTCTGCGTTAGCTTTGGAAGAAGTAAAAGAAGTTTTATTAATTGAAGATGCCTCTTCGGACGACTCGTTAGCGGTTTGCAAAAAGCTGATTTCAGAAAATCCTCAAATAAAATTATTTCAACATTCCGACAAAGGAAATCATGGAGCTGGAGCATCTCGGAATCTTGGTTTAGAAAAAGCCACTCAAGATTTTATAGCTTTTCTAGATGCTGATGATTATTATCTTCCTAACCGGTTTGATGCTGAGGAAGAACTCTTTAAAAACGAAAAAATAGAGGGCGTTTTTAATGCCATTGGAACTGAATTTCTCACCGAAAAAGGAAAAGAAGAATTTCAGGAAAAATTTAAATCGGGAAATTTAACCACAGTAAAACATCATGCTAAAGGAGAAGAAGTTTTCTATGGTTTATTGGGATTGAATAAAGATTTTGGAACATTTTTCCATTTGAATGGATTAACCATAAGGAAGGAAAGTATTAATAAAAACCATCTGAAATTCAATGAAAAACTTCGTGTTCATCAAGATTCAGATTTTATAATCAAACTGGCCTATTCGTGTTATTTAAAATCGGGAAATATTTCGGAAGCTGTAGCCATAAGGGGAGTTCATGACGATAACAGAATTACCAAAATAAAACTGTATTCCGAAAAATACAATCAAAGACAGGCTTTACTTTGGGATTCCATTTACCAATGGTCCAAGGATAAAGACATCAAAAAAGACTTTAAAGCCCATATTTACTTCAACAAAAAAGCGTATGATTTATCATTAAAAAAAGGAATTTCAAAGTATTTTTCTTTATTTTTAACAGCACTAACACAACCCAAAATACTGAAAACAAGATACCGTTTCACATATTTAAAAAAATAAACCATTCTTACATAAGAATCAACACAAAACATGAAAATCTCCGTCATCATTCCCGTTTACAATGCCGAAAAATATGTCGCTCAAGCCGTAGAATCTGCTTTGCAGTTTGAAGAAGTGTATGAAGTGATTTTAGTGGAAGACCAATCTCCAGATAATGCTTTAGAAATCTGCAAAACCTTAACCGAAAAATACAGTCGAGTAAAACTTTTTCAGCATCCCGACAAGAAAAATCATGGTGCGGGAGCATCTAGAAACCTAGGAATGAAAATGTCTTCAGGAGAGTTTATTGCGTTTTTAGATGCTGATGACTATTTCCTGCCCAATAGATTTGATGCAGAGAAGGAGCTTTTCAAAAACAGTGATGTAGAAGGGGTTTACGGCGCCATTGGTGTTCATTACTGGAGCAAAAAAGCCAAAGAACAGTTCTATCCTATTTATCAAGAAAAACTCACCACGGTGTACAAAAAACACGCTCCTGAAGATGTTTTCCCGGGATTATTAGGAATGCGTGGTAGCTTTGGATTGTTTAGTGTAGATGGATTAACCATCAGAAAATCAGCGTTGGAGAAAATGGATGCTTTAATGAAAACGGATCTCAAATTGCATCAGGACACCGATTTCCTAATGCGACTTGCCTTTTACACCCACCTTTATCCAGGAATTTTAGACAAAGCAGTAGCCATGCGTGGCGTTCATGAAAACAATAGAATTTCACAAGTGGATTCAAAAAAAGTAAATCCTGCCACCACACGTATTTTACTGTGGAATCACCTTAAAAAATGGGCCGAAAAAGAACCTAAAATACCTAAGGCTGAGCTTTTGCACATCACCCGACTACAACGCAGTTGGGAAATAGCCAACGCTCCTTTCCTAAAAAAATGGGGCATGATTTTTAAATATCTGATTTTAGATTATAAAAGTATAAGATCGGGATTGTATAATATTAACTTTAGATAATAGCTAATCTTTTCGTTGTTCTAAACAAACCGCCCCCCAAGAATAGCCTACCCCAAAACCTACGAGCATTACTTTATCATTTTGTTGCTCAAAAACAGTCTTAAATGCAATCGGGATTGTTGATGAAACGGTGTTGCCATAATTCTCCATTTCTATTAAGAATTTTTCTTTCGGAATACCAATCTTTTTTCTCAAAAAATTGAGCATAAAAGTATTAGCTTGATGAAAAATAAACTGGTCAATTTCCTCCAATTGAAGTTGATTTAATAGTAAATTATCATTGAGAAGCCCAGGAATATTCTTCGCAGTAAAATTGAAAATCTCCTTACCATTCATGTATAAAAAATTATCGAAATCTTCCGTATTTTGTGTATTTGGATATCGAGAGCCTCCATTTTTGACAATTAAATTTTCAGCCCCACTTCCGTCTGATCCCAAAGAAAATTTGCCTATTTTATACAACCCTTTATTTGAAATCAAAGTAGCCGTTGCAGCATCTCCAAACAAACTAATATTTCCTTTATCACTTTCGTGTAAATATTTGGAATAGGTTTCTGCAGTTACTAAAATTACATTTTTAAAATTCCCAGAAGAAACCAATGCATCGGCTAATGAAATTCCATAAATATATCCTGAACACCCTTGGTTAATATCTATGGCTCCACAATTTTTGTGAAGTCCTACTCTATGCTGAACCAAACAAGCGGTTGTAGGCAAAAAATAATCTGGACTTTGTGTACATATAATAAGATAATCTATTGTAGATTTATCAATATTGTATTCTTTCAATAAGTTGTTGATAGCTTTTACAGCGATATCAGACACAAATTCGTTTTCATTTGTAATGCGTCTTTTTTTTATTCCTATTTTCTGAAAAATTTGCTCTGAATTCCAGTCAGGAAATCTTTGTGAAATCTCATCATTGCTGATAAAACCCTCTGGAATATAAGTGGATATGTGCTGAATGAAAGCCATTTGCTAAGAAGCTACAAAGTTGTAAAGCTCTTGAATACTATTATATTTTTCAAAGTCTTCCACTTCGAGAATTTTACCGTAATCACTCTCAATCATCACCATCATCGCCATTGCTGTAAGAGAATCCCAATATTCTGCATTTATAAAATCAGTTTCAGGGAAAACATCAACCTCTGTAGTTTCTAACTCGTCTTTAAACTTTGTTATAAATTGTGCAATATTTGATTCCATAAATATATTTTTTTTAAAAAATATCAATTATAATTCCAATTTACTTAAAAAAATGTTTACTAATAGACTTTTTAAACAAATTATTTTTAAAAAACGTACTCAAAAAGCATCAAAACACAGGAAATCAACCTCTTAAAAAAACAACAGAATTATTTAATGAATATGCCAATAAACTTCCCTTCAAAAGAAATTACAGTAGGCGAAATATTTTTCTTTGTACAAAAATCCTGGAATGCAGAATTGTCATTGATGTCATCACTAATGAAAACCCCACCTTTTCTAAGATTTTTATACAATTCTTCATAAGCCCACATCATTCCGTTATATGCTTTATCTGAATCGTAGTGAACTACATCTACTCCTGTTACTTCGCCGAAAATTTTCGGTAAAGACTCTCTATCTGCAAAACGATAAAGCTTCCAATTCTTTTTCAAATCTTCTGGAACTACATAACCTACATACTGATCTCCATTCTGTCCCAAATAAGGCATATCTGAACTGTAAAGTGTTCCGTTTCTTTTCTTCAAAGAAATTAAAGCCGCCAAAGAAGACCATCCGTAAGCAACACCAGTTTCTACAACCGATTTTGCTTGAGTAAATTCACAAGCGTAATAAATAAGCTCCATAGCACCGGGACCACCCATTTTTATGGGACAAGAATCTTGACGACGCTCTGCGGTATAAAAAACATCAGAAAAAAGTTGTTGAAATTTCACAGGTGAAATTCCAAAAAATTGCTGAATAGCTTGCTCTTGAGAAATGGCTAAAGAAGCTGCCCATTCATTGGTTTTCTCTTTCCCTTTGGTCGCATTTCCTCTAGCAATAGTATTTTTAATTATTTTCCTACCCAGCTCAGGATATAGATCTGGTCTTTTGAGGTAGGCAAAAAATGTTGTGGTAATTCTTTTTAATTCGCTCACAGTGTCTTGTTTTATTGGTCAAAAATATGGATTTTAAACGTATTTTTAAATTATATTTGCAAATAATCAAAAAACCAAGATGAATTTAAACTCTACAAAAATTGCCGTAATTGGACAAGGCTATGTTGGCTTACCTTTAAGTTTAGAATTTGCTAAGCACTTCCCTACGGTAGGTTTTGATATTTCTTCGGAGAGAATTCAAGATTTAAAAAATGCTCAAGATCATACCAAAGAATCCACTTCAGAAGAAATTAAAAAAAATTTAAAAGCCCATAATAATCTAAGTTCTAACGGCTTTTACCCAACTGAAATTGTAGATGACATTAAGAATTGTAATGTATTTATTGTTACTGTTCCTACCCCAATCGACGATTCTAAAAAACCCGATTTAACACCACTAATAAAAGCTAGTGAAACAATAGGAAAACTATTGAAAAAAAATGATGTAGTTATTTATGAATCTACTACTTTCCCTGGTTGTACAGAGGAAATTTGCATACCAATATTAGAAAAATACTCTCAATTAATATTTAATCAAGATTTTTTTGCAGGTTACTCACCAGAAAGAATAAACCCAGGGGATAAAATCAACACTTTAGTCACCATAAAAAAAGTTACCTCTGGATCAACATCAGAAGCTGCAGAGTTTGTAGATCAGCTATACAGTACAATTATAAAAGCCGGAACGTTTAAAGCATCGTCCATAAAAGTTGCAGAAGCTTCAAAAGCCATTGAAAACGCACAAAGGGATGTCAACATATCATTTATTAATGAACTTGCAATTATCTTTGATAAAATTGGTATTGATACCAACGAAGTATTAGAAGCTGCTTCTACAAAATGGAACTTCCTTAATTATAAGCCAGGTCTTGTAGGTGGGCATTGCATAGGTGTAGATCCTTATTATTTAGCTTACAAAGCAGAAAAAGTGGGCTACATTCCCAATGTAATTCTTTCTGGACGTCGTGTTAACGACAATATGGGAAGTTTTATCGCCAATAAAGTAGTGAAATTAATGATAAGTAAAGGCATTCTTATTAAAAATTCTAAAACTCTAATCCTTGGTGTTACTTTTAAAGAGAACTGTCCTGATACAAGAAACACCAAAGTAGTAGATATTCATCGAGAAATTTCTGATTTTGGAAGCAATGTCACTATTTATGATCCATGGGCAAATCCCGAAGAAATAAAAAAAGAGTATAACATTATCTCTACAAATGATTATGCATCAATTAAAGACATAAAATTTAACGCAATTATTCTGGCCGTTGCACATCAAGATTTTAAAGAGCTAGATATCACAACTCTAAAAGCCGAAAATGGTGTAGTCTATGACTGTAAAGGAATTTTAGATACCAAATTAGTTGATTCAAGATTATAATTCATGAAGTTTTCTATCCTCATCGCAAATTACAACAACGGCAAATATTTTAAACAATGCTACGATTCCATTATTTCCCAAACTTACCAAGATTGGGAAGCTATAATTTTAGATGATGCTTCCAAAGATAATTCCATGGAAATCATCTATTCAATCGTAGGAAATGATGAGCGATTTAAGTTCTACAAAAACGATGAAAATTCGGGAGTAGGCATCACAAAATCAAAATTAATAGAATTAGCAAGTGGCGAAATTTGTGGATTTTGTGATCCCGATGATGCACTTTCTCCAAACGCTCTTCAAGATGCAATCAATATTTTCAACAAAAATAAAGATGTGGTTTTAGCCTATTCTAATTTTTATGATTGTGATGAAAATCTACAATCAAAATACGTCTCAAAAGCTTCTAAGCAAACACCTTCAAACGATTTATATTTCTTTAATTGTCCCATTCATATCGTACATTTCGTAGCATTCCGAAAGGATGTTTATGAAACAACACAAAAAATGGATACTTCAAAAAAAATTGCTGAAGACCAAGATTTATATTTAAAAATGTACGAAAAAGGAAAAGTTTTTTTCATTAATAAACCCAATTATTTTTATAGAAAACACGCTGGAGGAATTTCTCAAAACGAGAACAAAAAAAAATCTTACGATTATTGGGGCGAAGTTATTTTCAATGCGATGAAAAGACGCGGACTTGAAAAAATAAATGGCAAAAAAGTTCCTTCTGAATTCACCAATTCACAAGAAATTTTTGATTTATTGGATTATCAAAATGAATTACCATTCCGATTGAAGAAAAAATTGAAAATAATGTATCAATCACTTTTTTAAGATTGATAGACCAAATTCAACATTTGTAAAAACTAAAACAACCTCTCAAAAAAAACATTCCGAACTCAAATATGAAAAATTCTAATGCGACGCCATTCATTCCTGCACTTACTGGCTATCGCGCCATTGCAGCTTGGATGATTTTCGTGCTCCATTTTTTTCCGTTTAATAATCCTCTTGCTCCTGAATATTTAAAATCATTTATCAAAGAATGGCATATTGGCGTAGATATGTTCTTTGTTTTGAGTGGTTTTCTTATTACATTCCGCTATTTTGATCAGAAGCCTTTGCATTTCAAAAAGTATATGGTGAACAGATTCGCAAGAATTTATCCCATGTATTTCATCATCACATTGGGAACTTTCGTTGCTTTTTATCTTCAAAATAACTTTTGGAATATCGAAAAAACCATCGAAGCTATTTTAAGTTTCACCATGACAAAAGCGTTTTTTCAGAAGTATTTTTTTGAAGCAGGGATTTCACAGGGATGGACACTCACTTTGGAAGAGCTTTTTTATGTATCAGCACCCTTTTTCTTCATACTTCTTCGAAAAAAAACATATTGGTTTTTCATTTTACCTCTTGTGATTTTCTTAGTTGGCGTGGCTTTAAAAAATTACACTAATGTTCCTGAAAACACATGGGGATTTATGCAAAAGAGCATCTCTTACTATATTTTCGAGTTTTTTGCTGGAATTGGTATTGCTTTACTTATTAGGAAAAGATCAGCATTAAAGCTAAAGTTTAAAGGTGCAACTTACTTCGGAATCGCTTTTATTCTTCTGTATTTATTAGTCCTTCCAAGCAATTACTCCAACTCCGAAATCATGAAAGCAGTAAGTGTAATTTTGCTTTCCACCTTCGGAATTGCTCCTTTAATTTGGGGTTTAATTTTTGAAAACACATTTATTCAACGTTTTTTATCAACCAAAACACTTGTTCTTTTAGGCAAAAGTTCTTATATTTTTTACCTTATTCACAAAGGATTTATCCCCATGCTGATTTACGATTATATTGCAGAAAATGTATTGCTCATCTTTATTTTGCTTAATATTCTATCAATAATACTATTTAAGTATATTGAAGAACCTTTAAATTTATGGATTAGAAAAAAATTCACATCATAGAATTGCATTAATGATTGATTCAAAAAAAATAAAACTCCTGTTCAGACACCGTTCCATGGAAATGGGAGGCGTAGAAAAAGTGCTTTTAAGCATCTTGAACAATCTCGATCCTGAAAAATTTGAGATGACAGTTTGTTTAAATATCAACCAAGGAGAATTGAGAAATGAATTCCCTCCTCATGTTCGCAAAGTATTTATCGCTGAGGGAAGAGAAGACTTTTCTAAAAACCCCATAATTCAGAAATTTCAACTTTTTTTAAGGCAAAATAAACTCAAAAAGTTTCAAAAAAAACCACATTTAGTAGATCAGGAAATCCTTAAAGATTCTTACGATATCGAAATCGGGATGACCTACAATGATTTTGATATGGTTCTGAATTCCAGCAATAAAAATTCTAAAAAAATAGGTTGGTTCCATTCGGAGATTCAGCTGCCAAAATTACAGCCTTTGGTTCCAAAAATCCTTGAACATTTTCCGCAGTTTGATTATATGATTTACTGTTCAGAAAAAATCAAGAATCTCATGCACGAACATTATCCTGCATTGCAATATCCCAAAGAATCTGTGATCATCAATGCCATTCCCATTGAAGAAATACGAGAAAAATCACAAGAAACTTGTTCATTCCCTTTTGCTGAAAAGAAGATGCCTTCTTTTGTTTCTATTGGCAGACTTCACACCAGAAAAGGCTATCACAAACTGATGGAAGCACACGCAAAACTTTTGCAGGATGGATTCATGCACCAAATTGTGATTTTGGGCGACGGCGAAGAACTTCAAAACCTTCAGCAGCAACAGAAAAAATTAGGAGTAGAAAAAACATTTCATTTCTTGGGAAATCAGATGAATCCGTATCCTTATGTGAAAAACGCCGATTTTTTCATCATGCCTTCAGAATCTGAAGCGTGGCCATTGGTGATTGCGGAAGCCTTAATTTTACAAAAACCAATTATTGCTACCAAAGTAGGCGACGTGGAAACCATGATTCACCATCAAGAAACAGGCTATCTTATTTCATACGACACCAATGAAATTTATGAGGCGATGAAAGAATTTTTGACAAATGAAAAACTGATTTCACACCTCAACGAAAACCTTAAAAACATTGATCAACAATTTGACAACGATAAGATTTTCAAAACAGTTGAAAAAATATTTGTAAATTTAAGTACAACAAAAAACTAAACCCCATTTTGATGAAGCTTCTTTTCTACCGAATTATTTTAAAAATTCACAGTATTTATCAGCGTTTAATAGGCAAAGCCTACATCGAAATATGCAAAGCAAAAGGAATGAAAGTGGGGAAAGATGTCATTTTCGTGGAAGCTCCCAACTTCGGTTCAGAACCCTTTTTAATTGAAATTGGAGACCGCACCAAAATCACTGCTAACTGCACATTTATCAATCATGATGGTGCCATGTACGTCATCCGATCGATGGAAAAATATAAAGACGCACGCAATTTCGGTCGCACCAAAATCGGAAAAAACTGCTTTATCGGGAATAATTGCACCATACTTCCAGGCGTAGAAATGGGCGATAACTGCATTTTGGGAGCGGGTTCTGTTCTCAGTTCATCAATGCCTTCTAACACTGTTTTTGCCGGAACTCCTGCCAGAATGATTTGCACCATCGAAGAATACGGCGACAAAGCTCTAAAAAATAACGTAGTCTATCCTCGAGAATTAGAACCCATGCGCGATAAACTGGAAGCGTACATCAAAGAAAATCTTCCTCACACTTATAAACCCATAAAATAAAGTGGCTACAGCTAAAAAGAAAATCCTTATTCGTATTGGCTCATTGCGACACGGCGGTGCAGAGAAAGTATTGGTGACTTTTCTGAAAAATCTTCCTCAAGATAAATACGAAATCGATTTATTATTGAATTTATATTCCGGAAAATACCTTTCCGAAGTTCCGAGTTGGGTTAATATTTTATATTTGAATAAAGGCGAAATGATTACCACCAATCGTCCGCAAGACATTCCGCAAAAAGCTTTTAGAAAAATCTATCAAGGTGTTCTCAAAAAATTCCCAAAGCTTCTCTATTCAAGCATTTTAAAAAACAAAAAATACGATATTGAGTTTGCGGCCATTCATGGTTTTAGAGATGAAATTTTAAATTCACCCATCCAATCTTCAAAAAAAATTGTTTGGATTCATAACGATTTACGAAAAACAGAATTTCATAATTACACAGACGAGGAAATAAGAAAATTCTTTGGTTTTGATGCCATTATGGTGATTTCTGAACAAATTCAGGAGGATTTTGAAGTATTAGCTCAAAACGAAGAAGAAAAATCAAAAATTATAAGAATTTACAATCCTTTGGATACCGAAGAAATTCTTACCAAAGCCGAACTTCCTATTAGTAATTATCAATTTGATGAAACCCTTCCCTGTTTTGTTTCCGTTGGAACTGTATTTCCACAAAAAGGATTCGACCGACTATTAAAAGTTCATAAACAACTCCTAGATGAAGGTTTTCCTCATAAAATTCTCATTTTAGGAAATGGTTATGATTGGGAGAATATCAAAAAACTCAAAACAGAATTGGGAGTGGACAATACCGCTACGCTTTTTGGATTTACAGATAATCCTTACCCATACATTAAAAAAGCTGATTTTTTTGTTCTAAGCTCAAGATATGAAGGTTTTCCTACGGTTTTATTCGAAGCCATAACATTAAAAAAGAACATTATTGCTACCGAAGTTTCTGGAACCGCAGAAATTTTAGACAACGGTAACTTAGGACTAATTGTAGAAAATTCCGAGGAAGGAATTTATAACGGAATGAAATCTGCTCTGCAACTGCCTTTTACATTCGATTATTTTCAGAGAAATTTAGAAGTCTATAAAGTTCCTTTCAATTTACAAAATTCCGTAAATTCGGTGATGAAAATTATTGATCAACTTTAATCTTACAACTTGGAGCATACAATTATTCAAAAGGATTTCTATAGAGAAAGTGGTAAATGGCTTTCTTCGGGTGAGATTATTACAAAGTGTATCAACCCGAATTTACACTTCATTTTCCTACTGAGGAAATGTCAGCAGTCCAAGAAAAAATCTTTGACTGGTCTTTTTTGGAGATGGGTTTTAAGACATCATCAAATAAAATACGGCTATCAAATATATCCTGAAACTCAAATTGGAGAAGGATTGTATTTGGGACATTGGGGAACATTGGTTATTAATCCTAATGTTATCATTGGTAAAAATTGCAATATCGCACAAGGGGTAACCATAGGACAACAAAACAGAGGCAAAAACAAAGGCTACCCCACTATTGAAAATGAAGTATGGATTGGTCCTAACGCAGTTATAGTAGGCGGAATAAACATTGGTAGCAACACTCTTATTGCCCCCAATGCATATGTGAATTTCGATGTTCCGCCTGATTCTGTGGTCGTTGGAAATCCTGCCAAAATTTATCCCAATTCAAAAGCAACAGATGGCTATATTAATAATAAAATATGACAAATATCATAAAAACAAATATTTTCACACAGCATTAGTTTAAAAAAATATTAAATTTTGTTAATTAACGCTCATTATTTCTAAGAAATTATATTTTTGTATAATTATTGATTTAGTCTATTAGTTTTGAAAATAATTTTAACGAAATAAATAATTATTCATATTTTAAATTTTTTATTATGTCAAAATCGTACGAAGTTATTTTCGAAAACAACAAGAAATGGGTAGAATCTAAGATAGCTGAAGACCCAAAGTTCTTTCACGAATTAGCAAAAACTCAAAATCCGGATTATCTGTACATTGGATGTTCTGATAGTAGAGTAACAGCTGAAGAAATGATGGGAGTTGGCCCTGGTGAAGTTTTTGTAACCAGAAACATAGCTAATATGGTGAACACATTAGACATGAGTTCCACAGCGGTAATTGAATATGCGGTAGAACATCTTAAAGTAAAACACATCGTAGTTTGTGGACATTATGGTTGTGGTGGTGTAAAAGCAGCAATGACACCTCAAGATTTAGGATTAATGAATCCTTGGTTGAGAAACATTAGAGATGTTTACAGATTGCACCAAGTGGAGCTAGACGCTATCGAAGATGAAGGTAAACGTTATGACAGATTGGTTGAACTCAATGTTCAAGAACAGTGCATTAACGTAATTAAAATGGCTTGTGTACAAGAACGCTACATTTTAGAAGAGTATCCAATTGTACATGGGTGGGTATTTGACCTAAGAACGGGTAATATTATTGATTTGGAGATTGATTTTGAGAAAATCTTGCATGACATCCAAAAAATCTATGATTTAACCAATTCTGATTGGGTGATGAGCAGAAAGAAAAACAAAAATCTTTCTTAACGAAAAAGAAAAGAATGAAATTCTGGAGTACTATTACATTAATGTTTTTTATCAACTTTTTAGCTTTACCAAGTATCGCTAAAATAGTTGATTGGGACATTGCACAAACCAATGTAATAGTAAGCGAAGAAGAAACGCATTCATCTTCTACATCCATTGTAGTCTACGAAAAAGCCCTACCTAAAGTACTTAACGTACATGATTTCTTGAAGTTTTTTGAATCTGATTTTCAAGGGAAAAAATTCCAATTAACGAATGACGACTTTCATTCGGGTCCCCTGCTTACCCTATTTTCTCCTCCTCCAGAAGCTTAATTTTTAAAACAATTGTTGACTGTATTTTCTTTTTCTGAAAAGGGAAACGCACGTCCCTACTTAACTTTTAAAAATTAGTTTCACTTTATGTAATCATTTGTTTACTAAACACTTGAATACATAATACAAATATCATCATGAAAAAAGCAAAATCATTATATGGAGGGATTAAAGAAAATTTTCCCTCAGGACTTGTTGTATTTTTAGTAGCACTTCCTTTATGCTTAGGAATTGCATTGGCATCAGGAGCACCACCTTTATCGGGTGTAATAGCAGGAATTGTTGGCGGTATTATAGTAGGCTTTATTAGCAACTCAAATATATCAGTTTCTGGTCCTGCTGCAGGTTTAACGGCGATTGTTTTAACCGCAATTACAGATCTTGGAGCATTTGAACTTTTCCTAACTGCAGGAATTATCGCAGGAATTATTCAATTGTTTTTAGGGTTTATAAGAGCTGGTAGCATTTCCAGTTATTTCCCAAATAACGTTATTGAAGGAATGTTAGCTGCCATTGGAATTATTATTGTTCTAAAGCAAATTCCTCATGCGTTAGGTTTCGATGCCAATTATGAAGGGAACGAGAAGCTATTTGCAGATGGTTTTACTATAAACTATTTCTCAGAACTTTTCGGAGCCATTCATATTGGAGCTATTATTGTCACTTTATTTTCAATAGGTATTTTATTAGCGTGGGATAAATTTCCACAACTGAAAAAATTAAAAATGCTTCCAGGAGCTTTAGTTGCAGTTGTTGCAGGAATTTTATTGAATGAAGTTTTCAAAATTACCGGAAGTTCATTAGCCATCGGCTCTGAACATCTTGTAAATTTACCAGTCCCAAAAACACTTGAAGATTTTAAAGGATTAGCAACATTACCAGATTTCTCAGGTTTTACAAATCCACAAGTCTGGATCGTAGGAGCAACCATTGCAATAGTAGCTTCTATTGAAACGCTTTTATGTATTGAAGCTTCAGACAGACTTGACACCAGAAGAAGAATTACAGACACCAACCTAGAGCTTAAAGCTCAAGGAATTGGCAATATTGTAAGTTCAATGATTGGTGGTTTACCCATGACATCCGTTGTAGTAAGAAGTTCTGCAAATGCGAATGCAGGAGCCACATCTAAATTATCAGCGATGATTCATGGGGTTTTATTATTAATCTGCGTACTTTCCATACCTTTTTTATTGAATTTAATTCCATTGGCAACTTTGGCGGCGGTTCTTATTTTGGTAGGATATAAACTCGCAAAACCTGCAACATTTAAACATTTCTGGCATTTAGGAAAATATCAGTTTATTCCGTTCTTAGCAACCATTGTAGCCGTAGTATCAACAGATTTATTGAAAGGCGTAGGAATAGGTTTAGCAATTTCCGTAGTCTATATTTTACAAGGAAATATGAAACGAGCTTATTATTTGAGTAGAGAAAAACTGAACAATGCAGATGGAATTAAAATAAAACTCGCTGAAGAAGTTTCTTTCTTAAACAAAGCTGCAATTAAAAAAACTTTAAAGAATATTAAGCCCGATTCAAAATTAATTATTGATGCTAGCGAAACATCTTATATTACCACCGACGTATTGGAAATGATACAAGATTTTGCCAATATTCGAGCTAAAGAAGATAATATTACTGTGGAACTCTTTGGATTTAAAACTTCCTACAGAGATTATGAAATGGATCAAAATTCACATGTACTCATTACTCATGCGAAAGCAATTTAAGGGTACCCATTAAAAAAGACAGCTTTTTTTTCATATACTATTATGTATTGTTAATAATCCCGCATTTAGCGGGATTATTTTATGATGAAAAAGAGATGTAATCTATCTTGAAAAAACCAGTGTTTACTTCCCATTAAAAGCCGACATGGTATTTTGCAAACCAGCAAAAACAAAAGAAAGACTCGCTTTTGCAAAGGTTTCAATCCTTTCCTCTAGCTTTGAAGATTCTTCTTCATTCCAAGTTCCCAAAACATAATCCACTTGTTTTCCTTCTGAAAACTCAGCAGAAATTCCAAATCTCAAACGGGTATAAGTCTGCGTACTCAACTGCTCTTGAATATTTTTCAAACCGTTGTGTCCCGCATCCGATCCTTTTCCTTTCATTCTTAAGGTTCCAAAAGGCAACGCCAAATCATCGGTTACAATAAGTACGTTTTCTAAAGGAATGTTTTCTTTCTGCATCCAATATTTCACTGCATGACCAGATAAATTCATATAAGTATCAGGTTTTAAAAGAAGGACTTTTCTGCCTTTATATTTACCTTCAGCCATCCAACCAAAATTGGTGGTTTTAAAACCAGCTTCTAACTGATGGGCTATTTTTTCTACCACTTTAAAACCGATATTATGACGAGTATTTTCGTATTCAGCACCTTTATTTCCTAAACCTACAATAAGGTATTTCATATCAAAATTTTTGCAAAAATAAGTAAATAAAAAAAGCCGACAAAAGTCGGCCATGTGAGTTTATTTCAAAATCCTTTAATACAAGGGTTGATAATCATACAAAGAGACTACAGCATTTTCTGT
Organism: Bacteroidota bacterium; assembly: GCA_023399595.1. Classification (GTDB taxonomy): domain Bacteria; phylum Bacteroidota; class Bacteroidia; order Flavobacteriales; family Weeksellaceae; genus Chryseobacterium. The sequence goes on from JAEWOR010000012.1 coordinate 24,739, forward strand.
TCTTGAAAGCGGAGTGCCATTAGAATTATAAGTATAAGAATAATTCTTAACACTTGTTGATGAAGCTTGTTCCACAGTAATCGTTGTATAATTATTTGTAGACAATGCATCTAAACCATTCTCATAAAATAAGGCGTAAGCGCCATAATTCTTAGAAAAAATAGTAAACGGATTCTTATTAGCATCATAACCAGAATAACTAATTGTTTGGGAGGATGAAGTAGTAGTCCCGTTGGCGGAATCTAAAATCAACAACACCTTTTTCGAGATATTAGCTCCAGAATAAGTAATATTATTCTCGATTGTTTTACTAATTGTGCTACCTGCGGGACCGTTTTTAGTGGTAAAAACTTTTACAACCTGTCCTGCTCCATCATAAGTATAATCTACAATAACATTAAAGGTAGAAGTTCCATTATTTTCAACTCCTTGAAGTTGTGTAAGCTCGCCGTTTGAACCATAAATAAAGGAAAAATTATACGTTGTAGCTACACCTCCAATATGGGTTGTTCTAACAATATTGCTAATTTTTTTACTGTTATTATATGTTAAAACCTCTTCAATTTCATTATTTGAACTGCTAATCTTAGAAAGTTGAGAATTAGCAAAGGTAAAACCCGTTACAGATTGCCCAGCTCCCTGCGTAATAGACTTTATAACTTTAGCATTGATGGATAAATCTAATCCTGCAATTCCTTCATCTCCTTTAGTGTCATCACAAGATGTAAATAACGCTAAAGAACCAATTAATAAAGTATATTTTAAAAATCCAATCTTCATTTTTTACATTGGTTTATATAAATAATACACATTAAATCCTTTCGTCATAAAATTCTGTTTGTCATAAACATAATCAGTTCCCATATTGATAGGCGTACTATTAAGTTCAGAAACTTTTAATTTTTCTGGATTATTTGCAGACATTATGTAATGGAAAATATTAACAGCAACTGGTTGTCCAGGAGTAAGCGGAGATTGTAAGAAAGAATCATTCGCTAAAATTCTCGATAAATTATATCCGTAAGGCAACAAAGTAGTTGGTGCTATTTTATCATCATAATCTGTATATTCGAAAACATAAGAGCTTGTTGCTGGTTCAAAAGTAGTACCATTTGTAATTGCGCCATAGTCTTTCACCACCTTTGTTACATTATTTCCTGTATAAGTAAATATTGTTTTAGAATAATCTGTAAAGTCTGTATTTCCAACAACATCTATACGAGTTTTCATTGTAATCTCATCAAAACGGCTAGATCCTAAAGTATTAAACTTCATATCGTACTGCGTTTTATAAACCGTTGGAGCAGGAAGGTTATTCAAAGGAGGATCTGTAGAAAGGTCCCAAATTTTTCTTGTTTCTGTTACCTTATCTATTCTATCATTTATTCCGTGAGTAAAGTTTTGAGAATATTCAATACTATCTGTTCCTTTTCTACCATTAAAAATTACAGTGGCTATTTTAGTACCACTATAAATAATTTTAGTATTATCTCTTCTCTTGTGCATTGGCCCAATAACTTCTGTAACCAATAATCCTGTATATCTATACTCAGCAATATTTTCTACATCTGTGTATTCCCTAAAAAGAGCTCTATCACCCGTTAACTCACCATCAGCTGGCGTATAATTTACCAATGGATTTCCGTATTCGCCTTCAAAACGACCACACGAATCCAGAGCAACTAAACCAGAAACAGCTAAAAATATATAGAATATCCTTTTCATTTTTTATTAAATTTTTACAAATATAATTTTTTTTTGAATGCAAATTAAAGAATCAAATAAAGATTAGTCAAAAAATAAACATTATTTACTACAAAACCGTATTATTAATAACTATAAACAAGTATAATTATTGTGAATTTATAATTTTTTTGAGAACAGCATTTACCTCATCTACATTCTCTACATTGTCTTTCCTCATCATTAAGTGACTTCCCTCTTTGCCAGATTTTTCTTTCAACTGTGCGTCCACAGGATTTTGAGTAAGATACTGAATAATCCTTCTAAACTTATCCGTGGTATAAAATTTATCTTGAGGATTGCTAGGGAAATAGCCTAAGAACACAGAGTTTTTCATGACAATTTTCTCAAAACCAATTTCCGCAGCCAACCATTTTAAGGATACACTTTTTAAAAGATTAATCACCTCATGTGGAAGCTTTCCAAAACGGTCGATAAGTTCATTTTCAAATTTCAATAAATCTTCTTCATTAGAAATTTCCGATAGTTTTTGATACAGCATTAGTCGCTCTTCAATATTGGAAATATAGGTATCTGGGAACATCAATTCCATATCGGTGTCTATATTCACATCTTTTACAGATTTGAAAAGTTTTTTTCTATCTTCTTCATTCTCGAATAAGCTTTCAAATTTCTCATCATCTTTTAACTCTTCCAAAGCTTCCTGCATTAACTTTTGATAGGTTTCAAAGCCCATTTCATTAATAAATCCACTTTGTTCAGCTCCTAATAAATCTCCTGCACCACGTATTTCTAAATCTTTCATCGCAATTTGGAAACCACTTCCTAAATCTGAAAATTGTTCAATAGCTTCCAAACGTTTTCTAGCATCAGAAGTCATCATATCAAAAGGAGGAGTTATTAAAAAACAAAATGCCTTTTTGTTTCCTCGTCCTACTCTACCACGCATTTGGTGAAGATCTGCCATACCAAAACGCTGAGCATCATTTATAAAAATAGTATTCGCATTAGGAACGTCCACACCACTTTCTACAATAGTTGTAGAAACCAAAACATCATATTTCCCTTCCATAAAGTCGAGGATATTTTGCTCCAGTTTTTTACCTTCCATTTGTCCATGACCAGTAATTACCCTTGCATCGGGAACCAATCTTTGAATAAGGCCTGCAATATCTTTTAAATTTTCGATTCTGTTGTTAATAAAGTAAACCTGTCCATCACGTTGCAGCTCATAAGAAACCGCATCACGGATAATTTCTTCATCGAAACCTACCATTTGCGTATCTACAGGCTGTCGGTTGGGTGGAGGCGTTTTAATCACCGATAAATCTCTTGCGGCCATTAAAGAAAACTGTAAAGTCCTCGGAATAGGAGTTGCCGTTAAAGTAAGCGTATCTACATTGCTTTTTAAAGTCTTCAATTTATCTTTTACCGAAACTCCAAACTTATGCTCTTCATCAATAATTAATAATCCTAAATCTTTAAATTTCACTTTATCTGAAGCCAATTGGTGCGTTCCAATAATAATATCGAGTTTTCCTTCTTGAAGCTTCTCTAAAGTTTCAGATTTTTGTTTTGCTGTTCTAAAACGGTTCACATAACCCACATTTACAGGAAAATCTTTCAAACGTTCCATAAAACTCCTATAATGTTGGAATGCTAAAATAGTAGTGGGAACCAAAACCGCGACTTGTTTTCCGTCTGTTGCTGCTTTAAACGCTGCACGAATAGCGACTTCCGTTTTCCCAAAACCTACATCACCACACACCAAACGATCCATCACGGTATCGTTTTCCATGTCTTTTTTAACGTCAATTGTCGCTTTTTCCTGATCTGGAGTATCTTCATACACAAAACTTGCTTCCAACTCATTTTGCAAATAAGAATCTGGAGTAAAAGCAAAGCCTTTAGCAGATTTTCTTTGCGCATAAAGCCTTATTAAATCAAAAGCCAATTCTTTTACCTTGGCTTTGGTCTTTTGTTTTAAGGCCTTCCAAGTAGGTGAGCCCAGTTTACTCAAAACTATTTCCCTACCGTCTGGACCATTATATTTAGAAATTTTATGAAGAGAATGTATGCTTACATACAACAAATCTCCATTTTTATAAGACAATTTAAAACATTCCTGAACTTTCCCGTTGTTGTTCACCTTCACCAATCCCATAAATTTTCCAATTCCATGATCGATGTGCGTAATAAAATCCCCAACCTTTAAAGACATTAAATCTTTTAAAGTAAGCTGTTCCGATTTTGCGAAAGTGTTTTTAGATTTAAACCTTTGATAACGATCAAAAATCTGATGATCTGTATAAATAGAAATTTTATTTTTTTCGTCTACAAAACCTTCATGAAGCTCAGATTTAAAACTTTTGAAAGGTACTTCATGCTCTAATTCTTCAAAAATTGACTGTAACCTTTCCAACTGTTTTTCTGTAGAAAACGAAATCCAAATATCAAAACCGTTGTGTAGTTTGGTTTCCAAATCTTCGGTTAAAAGCTCAAAATTTTTATGAAAACTTGGTTGTTGAGTTTGATGCGCTTGAATTTCAGCAACATCAGCATTTCCATATTTTGTTTTTTGAAAATCAATAGAAGACTGAGAAAAATCCACAGATTTAAACTTTTGATAATCTTCATAAAACCGAGCATCAGAAACAAATAAATCTTCGGGAGATTGATGTTTGATGTCTTTACTTAAAGTTTCAAATTTCTCTAAAGATTTTTCATAAAAACTCTTAAGTTTTTGAATTCCTAAATAAGCGTTTTTACTAATAACAAAAGTATCTTTAGGCAAAATATCCAATAAAGAAACCTTAGTTCCCGAAACCGAAAAATTCATATTAGAAACCAACTGAAACTCTTTTACTTTATCTACAGAAAGCTGGGTTTCTATGTCAAAAGTTTTAATACTTTCCACTTCGTTACCAAAAAAAGTAATTCGGTAAGGTTTTTCATTGGAATAGGAAAAAACATCCACAATTCCTCCTCTCACAGAGAATTCTCCAGGCTCTGAGACAAAATCGGTTTGATTAAAATGATAATGAGAAAGCAATTCGTCAACAAAATCAAAATCTAATTGATCGCCTACTTTTATATGATGCGAAATGGCTTTAAAATCTTCCTTTTTGAGCACCTTTTCCGATAACGCTCCCGCATAAGCCACAATTACTTTATGAGATCTGCTTGAATTTAATTTATTCAAAACTTCGGTTCTCAAAACCAAATTGGCATTTTGCGTTTTCTCAATTTGATAAGGTTCCAAATGAGTTGCGGGAAAATAAAGCACTTTCTCGGCTCCCAACAAATCTTCCATTTCTGCATTAATGTAGAGTTCATCCTCTTTATCATCGGTTAAATAAAGAATGGTTTTCTTATGAATATGAAAAAGCTCAGCCACAAAAAGCGAAGGCGAAGAACCTGCACTTCCTTTCACGAATACATGTTGAGCGTTTTCTATAGCATCAAAAATGGTTTTTCCAAATTCCTTTTGAAGCAAATCTGGAAGTAAATTTTCTGCAATTTTTTTGAGTTGAAGTGTTGTTGACATAAACGACAAAAGCGATTTCGGGGAATTTCCGAAACCGTTTAAGCGACAAATATACGTAAAAGAATAATTTAATTTATTAACAAATAATCATGCAAACAACACAAAAACAATTAATACAATATTAATATTTATTATTTTTTGTATATTTATAAGTCAATTTGAAAATAAAAAATAAATATGATAAAAAAACTACTATCTTTTTTTGGTTTGATTACTTTTTTTTCTTTCAGCGCTCAAAACAATTTCGAATACACTCGCACTTGGGGAACTTATTTTGGACCAGTGGGTACAAAAGCATGGACAGAATACCCAACTCCCTCCATATTATTTGATTCACAAAATAATATCTACACCAATGGTTTTATAATAAGCGTCAATAACAACTATCCAAATTCGTATTTTGACCAATTCACCATTGGGGGTGGCCAAAATTTTTACCAGAATACTACAGGAAGCACTTATAATATTTATAATTCAATGTTTAATTCCGCTGGTGTTCTTCAAAAATATGAATACTATTCCGGTGTTGATAATCAGGGCGGTTATAAGAAAATTCTTAAATACATTGACAATAATGACAATAAGTATTATGAATATGCATTTAATCATCCTTTACAAGCAAGTACTGGAGCATGGTTTATGAATCCTGTTCCGGAGGCAATACGTTCTTTAATTGTAAAAGAATCTTCTAATGGAAACATACTCTGGTCTACTTTTTCTCCTGCACACAGCCCATCCATTTATGGTGATGATGCAGGAAACACCTATATTACAGGAAGTACAAAAATCACGCAAAATATTTCTACCCAAGGAGCTTTCCAACAAAACTATCAGTTGACATATAACAACTATGGAAATGAAATCCAAAATGGATTTATTGTAAAACTGAACTCCTCTGGTGAAAAAATATGGGGTACCTATTTCCCAGGATTCATAATAAAACTTGTATATCATAATGGTTCAATATATTTTATAGGATCTCCTACAATTTCTAATCCTACGGTAAGTATCACTACAGCCAATGCATTTCAGACAACAAATGGTGCTTATTTTGTAGAAAAATTCAATTCAACCACTGGTCAACAAATCTGGGGTACTTTTTATGGACCTCTTGCATCAGGAAACACGGGAACAAGAATGAACCATATTGCTGTTAACGATTACGGATTATATGTTATGGGAGATTCAAATATTACTTCCTCCAATTATTTTGGAACAACCAATGCTCATCAATCAAGTAGCGGTGGCAGTTGGGACATATTCCTTAGTAAGTTCGACTTAAACGGTAATCGTTCTTGGAGTACTTATTTTGGAGGCGCTGGAACCGAATTGCTTCAAAATATTATTCATCCTCTAGCTCTTTCGAGAGAAGATATTTACATCTCCGGATATGTATGGGGAATGAGCAATCTTGGGACAAGCAATGCTTACCAACCATCTCCACAAACCAACACCAATACCTCAACCAATCAGTTTTTTGCAAAATTCAATACGCAAGGGAATTTAATTTGGTCATCTTATTATGGTGGAACAAATTTCACTTATAACACCCCCATAAATATCGCTTACCATAATTCATCATTGTATTTATTTGGAGAAACAACATCAACAAGTGGTTTTACAACTCCTGGATCTTGGCAACCGCAAATACAAGACCCCAATCCTTCTGTAACCAATCAAGAGAAAAATGTAACTTTTTTAGCCAAATTCGACCCAAAAACCTTGGCTACTTTTGAAAACAACAATTCTCAAAAACTTATCCTTTACGACAATCCCAACAACGGAAACTTCTCTTTGAAAGGCGATATTTTAGAAAAAGAAAATTGCATTTTAAAAATTTATGACATGAGTGGAAAACTTATTCATTCTAAAACTTTAGAAAAAAAGAAACTTCAAAATATAGAATTAAAAGGACAACTTCCTCACGGAAATTACATCATTCAAGTCAATGATAGTAAAAACAACTCACTTGAGAATTTTAAAATGATAGTGAAAAATTAAGGTAATTTTAAAACTTGTATTAAAATTGAATGAATCATCTAAGCCTTTAGGATTCAGTTATAGTTTTTATATAGCTTTGATTACCAATTAAAATTATTCAAAATGAAAAGATTATTATCTGCAATGTCTATTATATTAGGACTTGGACTAGCATCTGCACAACAAACGCATCCTGCAACTCAGAATACACCTCCTACTAAAACACTGAAATCTGCTCCAACACAAAAAAAAGCAGGAACTGTAACTTCTATTAGTAAAGAAGTAAAACTGAAAAAAGACGGAACTCCAGATAAAAGATTTAAGCAAAATAAAAAGCTAAAAAGAGATGGAACTCCAGACAGGAGATACAAAGAAAACAAGTAAATGCTAAGAAAACACGTATTTTCATATTCAAACTTCCCTAAGCCGATGAAAAATTTTATCGGTTTTTTCATTCAGATGAGCAGAGTTTAACTTCTAATTTATAATTTTGATGCATGATAAACTTTATCAAAAAGAAAATGGCTCTTATTTGGGCAAAAAAGCATGTAGAAACTACAAAAAGCTTTAAAGAAAATGCAACCCAACAACAAAAAGAGCTTTTATTATCTCTTGTAAAAACAGCTGAAAAAACACTTTTTGGAAGAGAACATCGTTTTGAAGAAATACAAAACATTAAAGACTTTCAAAAGCATGTTCCTATTTCAGATTATGAAGATTTAAAACCTTATATAGAAAAAGTAAAAAGAGGACAAGCCCATATTCTTTGGCCTTCAACACCTGAATATTTCGCCAAAACCTCTGGAACCACTTCTGGAACCAAGTACATTCCTATTTCCAAGGAAGGAATGCCTTATCAAATTGCGGGAGCCCAAAGTGCATTATTTCATTATATTGCTCAAAAAAACAATGCCGACTTTGTTGCCGGAAAAATGATTTTCGTGCAGGGAAGTCCTATTTTAGAGGAGGTTTATGGCATTAAAACGGGACGTTTATCAGGAATTGTAGCCCATCATATCCCTAATTATCTTCAAAAAAACAGATTACCAAGTTGGGAAACCAATATTATTGAAGACTGGGAAACCAAAGTGGATAAAATAGTAGAGGAAACAGAAAAGCAAAATATGACGCTTATTTCTGGAATTCCACCTTGGTTAATTATGTATTTTGAAAAATTGGTGGAAAAGAATCACAAAAAAATAAAACAGATATTCCCTAACCTTCAATTAATTGTTACAGGTGGCGTTAACTACGAACCATATCGTGAAAAAATGGAAGATTTACTCGGTGGGAAAGTAGATATTGTACAAACATTCCCTGCTTCCGAAGGTTTTTTTGCATTTCAGGATGATTATACCAAAGACGGACTTTTACTTTTAACAAATCACGGTATTTTTTATGAATTCATTCCTCTTGAAGAATTTGGGAAACCCGATGCTAAACGACTCACTTTAGTAGAAATTGAACTCCAAAAAGATTACGCAATGGTTATTACGACCAATTCTGGACTTTGGGCATATTCAATAGGTGATGTGGTAAGGTTTATCGATAAAAATCCGCACAGAATTTTGGTGAGTGGACGAACCAAGCATTTCACTTCTGCATTTGGAGAACACGTTATCGCCATTGAGGTGGAAAATGCCATTAAAGCTACTTTAGAAAAACATCCTGCTCAAATTACTGAGTTTCATTTAGCTCCACAAGTAACACCTATTGAAGGACTTCCTTATCATGAATGGTTTATAGAATTTGAAAAAGAACCTAAGAATTTAGAAGAATTTAGACTAGATTTGGATAAAGAGCTTAGAAACAGAAACTCCTATTATAATGATCTTATCTCTGGAAATGTGTTGCAACATTTACATATTCGAGTTTTGCAGAAAAATGCTTTTTTAAATTTCGCTAAAGAAGAAGGAAAACTAGGAGGTCAAAATAAAACTCCAAGGCTAGCCAACGACAGAGCAATTGCTGAAAAGCTTTCAAAATTCGCGCAACAATAAAAAGATTATCACAAATAACTGGAATTTCATAAGCAATATTCAAAAAAAATTATAAATTTGAAAAACTAAACTTAATAATGAAGGCATCTATATTTTTAAAATCAACTTTTCTAGCGTCTATTTTTGTATTAACCTCTTGTGCTACTACAAAATATTCAAATGACCCTAGCCAAAATAGTTTTTCTAATTTACAAGCTGGCAAAAAATACGTTTTCACTTTAAAAGACGCTTCAAAGGAGAAAATGATTTTCCACCGTATTCAAGACAATCAAATTATTGGTGCGAGAAGCAAGAAAGACACTGTAGAATTTAGCATTGAAAAAAACAACGTAATTTCAGCAAAAGACAAAGCAAAAGCTAATGTAACCACTGGAGCCGTAATTATTGGAGCAGCAGGTGCCGCAGCACTTATTATTAGTTCTTCAAGAGCAGATTAAAGTTCTCAATTCCTTATAAATACATCCCACAAAAGTGTTTTTTAGATAAAAATAAAATTACTTTTGTGGGATGCTTAGTTTACAACCGTTACAAACCCTTCGCATCACCGAATTTAGAAACCTCCTTTCTGGAAGGTTTTTTATCGTTTTAGCCTTTAGAATGTTGGCAACCCTCCTCGGTTGGTGGGTGTATCAACTTACAAAAGATCCGTTTTCTATTGGTTTAATTGGTCTTTCAGAAGTTATTCCCGCAGTGAGTTGCGCTTTATATGCAGGACATATTATTGATATGAATGAAAAGAAAAAACTTCTTCTCATTTGTAATTTTGCGTATGTTATTCTTATCAGCTTATTGTTAATTCCTGGATTTATGGGAAATCAACTCCATTTTTCTGGCCATGAAATTACTTATTACATCTATGGAATTATTTTTCTTACGGGAATTTCCAGGGCTTTTTTAGGTCCCATTGCTCCTTCCATGATTCCTAAAATAGTTTCTAAAGATAATTTACCAAGCGCCATTACTCTTAACCAGGCTACTTTTCTTACTTCTTCAGTTTGCGGACATGCTTTGGGCGGAATCCTCATTGCTTTAATAGACATCAATTGGACACTCGTTGTAATTATAGGATTTTTACTCTTAGCTTCTTTATTTTTCATACAACTCAAACCTCAATATTCAGAAAATAAAAAAGGAGAAATAAAAGTCTGGGAAAGTATGAAGGAAGGTATTGTGTACATCTATAAAACCAAAGAAATTTTAGGAGCAGCATGTTTGGATATGTTTGCCGTACTTTTTGGGGGAGCCGTTGCCATGATTCCTGTTTTTGCAACCGACATTTTAAAAGTAGGTGCCGAAGGTTTTGGCCTTCTGAATGCCGCAGCGGATATTGGCTCCATGTGTGTTATTTTATTTTTATCGGTTGCTCCACTAAAGAGAAATCAAGGGAAAATTTTACTTTTTGCCGTGACAGGTTTTGGATTATGTATCATAGGTTTTGGAGTTTCTAAATTGTATTGGCTGTCTTTTCTGCTTTTAGTAATTAGTGGAATGCTCGATGGAATTTCTGTTGTGATTAGAGGAACTATTGTTCAATTAAAAACTCCAGATTATATTCGAGGAAGAGTATTAAGTGTTAATTCTATTTTCATTATGTCTAGTAACGAGATGGGACAATTTGAAAGTGGATTGATGGCGAGATGGATTGGAGTAGTAAAATCCGTAATTATAGGTGGAAGTTTAACTGTTCTCACAGCAATAATTATTGGTTCATCTAATAAAAAACTTAGAAAAATGCAGTACTAAATCAAATAAATTTTATTCTTTACACAACTAAAATTTAAAATTCAACAATAATCATCAATAAAAAGAAAAAAAATAATTATTTTTGTCAAGAATCCTTAACATTGATTTGCAATGAAAAAATTTTTACTCACTTTCATTTTCGCTATTTTTAGTTCAACCGTTTTTGCGCAGTCAGACTGTCAATCAGCTATTAATATTTGTGGAAATTCGAATATATCTTACACCCCTTCAGACCATGGAGCAATCAATGAGCCTTTGCAAGGCTGTGTAAGTACAGAGCACTTTACGGTATGGTATAGTTTTACCGTAGCCACATCTGGAACATTGACTTTTGTTATTGATCCAAATCTTTTTTCAGATGATTACGACTGGACTTTATTTGGACCAAATGTAACATGTGCCAATAAAGGAAACCCAATACGTTGTAATTACTCTGGAGCCGATGGTCCTACTGGACTTAATATGACGAGTACCATTTTATCTGGTACCGCAGGAGATCCTCCTTTCTGTAGATACTTAGATGTAATTGCTGGAGAAACCTATTATTTAATGATTGACAACTTCTCTAGATCCACCAATGGATTTAGCTTAAATTGGGGAGGTACTGCTAGTCTTGCGTCTCCATTTAACGATCCTCAAATTCAACCCAACCCATTTATTCCTCCTGGAATACCTGCTGCAAACCCTAACGACCCTAGAATTGTGCAACTATGTGATGTTACTACAGAATTTAACTTCAGTTCACTTTCTGCTGGAATTATTAACAACAACCCAAATTTCTACATAAAATACTTCAGAACAACTAATGATGCATTAGCTGATGTTAACCCTATTGTTGCGCCTATTTTAATCAATACTACAGATACTTATTTTTATGTAGTGCGATATGCAGATCCATTAAACCCAGACAACCCTGCAAACAGATGTTCCAATATTGGATCTTTTAAATTTCAGGATATAAGCATTACTACCAACGATGCTACCCTTACAGAATGTAACAATAATGGCGCAGGAGTTGCTCTTTATAATCTTACTGCAGCAAATGTTATTGCACCAGATCCTACTTATACTTATAACTATTATCCTACGCTTGCAGACGCAAATGCTGGGACCAATGAAATAACAACACCAACTGCTTATACTTCAGCAACGGGAGATGTTTTCGTAAAAGTAACTACTCAGTTAGGATGTTGGGATATTGCAAAAATCACTTTAAGATTCCATCCTTTATTTACCGTTAATGATGCAACACTTAGATCGTGCTATTTAGAAGCAAATCCTTCTACTGCGTTATTTAATCTTACTACAGCGAATATAACTGCAGGAGGTGGAGTTTTAACCAAAAAATATTACCCTTCTATAACAGACGCAATAAATAGCACAAATGAAATATTAACTCCTGATAATTACATCTCTCCAAACGGAATGATTTTCATAAAAGCAAGCAACAATCAAGGTTGTTATATGATTGCTAAAGTGACATTAATTGTTTTACCTCCCGTGAAATCTACTGTATTACAAGATAAAACAATTTGTATTGAAGATAAAACGACTCTTGATGCTGGACCAGGATTTGCAGCTTATGAATGGAGTACAGGTGCAACCACACAAAGCATTACAGACGTTAGCGTTGGAACCTATTGGGTAAAACTAAAAACAGGAGAATGTTTCACTACACAAAATGTGACTGTTTATCCTGCAGGATCGCCAGTAATTTCTAATATTGATATTAATGGTAAAACCATCACTGTAAACGTAAATGGCGGAAACCCTCCTTACAAATACTCAATTGATAATATTACATGGCAAGATTCCAATGTTTTTGAAAATTTAAATAGAGGCGAAGTTACAGTTTACGTTAAGGACTCTTATGATTGTACACCAATTCAAGTGACCGTTACTATTCCAAATATTATTAATGTAATTACACCTAATGGAGATGGTATAAATGATGTGATTGACTATTCAGCTCTAGGAATGAAAGACAACTTAATATTTAATATTTACGATAGATATGGAGTAAAAATTCACCAAGCTGACAAAACCAATGGTTACAAATGGAATGGAACAATTGCAGGTAAACAAATAAGCACTGGCACGTACTGGTATTCTGTAACTTGGAACGAAAAAGACAAAACTTCAATAAAATATTCTGGTTGGATAGTGGTGAAAAATAGAGAATAACTATTAACCAACATTACTAAAAAACATCTCCTTTTTAGGAGGTGTTTTTTTTATAATAAACGGAATACTTCTCATAGAATAAAAAGGAAAAACGACATGAAATAATTACCTAAATTCCGATAATTTTAATAAATTTGTTACAAATAGATTTTTTTATGAAAAAAATATTACTTTTTTTAACAATTCTGATTTATGGTCTGCATTACTCTCAGTCAGACTGTATCTCCGCAATTCCTGTTTGTGGGAATTCAGATATCTCTTATAACCCGAGTAATCACGGAACAATTGCTGAGCAGACTTCAGGAAGTTGCTTAGGCATGGAAAACTATTCCGTTTGGTATGTTTTTACTGCAGCATCTACTGGTACAATTGAATTTACAATAACCCCAAACACAGTTCCAAATGTCAACCATTATGATTATGATTTCGCAGTGTATGGACCAGACATCGATTGTACTACTTGGGATTTCGGCAATGCTATCAAATGTAATTACTCAGGTGCAAATGGACCTACTGGTTTAAGTGCAACTATTACAGGATCACAGTGGGAAACACCTTTAAATGTTACCGCAGGACAAACCTATTATTTGCTTATCGACAACTACATTCCTAGTAATCCTTATGGGTTTTCATTAACTTGGGGAGGTACGGCAACGTTAACATCTGCTTTTGATAACCCTGCTCTTTCACCAAATCCGTTTATTACTCCTGGTGTTCCAGCAGCCAACCCTAATGATCCTAATGAAATTTTACATTGCTCTTTACCAACAATGTTCGATTTTAGCACACTTACTACAGGGATTATAAATGGTAATCAAAACTTTACAATTACTTATCATTTAACTAGTAATGATGCTATTTCTGGAGCCAATCCTGTAACGACTCCAATTATGGTAAATGGAACTGACATTTACTACTATAGATTAAAATATGAAAACCTTGCTGATCCAAGTAATGCCGCTAATGGTTGCTTCAAAGTAGGAAAATTCAAATTTAGACAAGGAAATATTGTTGGTTTAGATGATACTATTTATGCTTGTAATAATAATGGAGCAGGAACTGGTATGTTTAATTTAACTAACGCCAATGTATTTGGAGACCCAAATATTAATAAAAAATACTACCCGTCTCTAAACGATTTAAACCAAGGAACTAATGAAATATTAAATCCTGCTACTTATGTCTCTACAGCACCAAAAGATGTTTTTGTAAAACTAACAACTGCCGAAGGATGTACAGCTAACGCAACCATTCATTTAGAATTCTATCCTGTTGTTACACTAAACCCAGTAACTTTAGAGTCTTGTTTCATTGAATCTAATCCTACAACAGCGACATTTGATTTAACCCAAGCTAATATTACTTCTCAAACCGGACCTTTTACTAAAAAATATTATCCTACTCTAAACAATGCTAATAACGGAACTAATGAAATCGTGAATCCTGGTGCTTATGTAACAGTGAGCGGTGAGGTATATGTGAAGGTTATTAATGATAATAACTGTTATGCCATTACTAAAATAACTTTAAAGGTTCTACCTCCAAAAACATCAAGTGTTTTAAAAGACCAATATATTTGTATTGATGGAAGAACTACTCTAGATGCAGGAGCTGGTTTTGATGGCTATGAATGGAGCACAGGAGCAACAACACAATCTATCTCAGGCGTTAGTGTGGGCGCATATTGGGTAAAATTAAAAACAGGATTCTGTTACACACTTCAAAAAGTAAATGTTTATACAAACGAGCAACCAGTTGTAACTGGTGTTGAGATTAAAAACAATACCATTACTGTAAATGTTACTGGAGGAACAGCTCCTTACCAATATTCAATTGATGGAGTAAACTGGCAAGATTCTAATACATTTAATGGATTACCTAGAGGTGAAACAACAATTTATGTAAAAGACAACAATAATTGTCAGCCCATTCACATTACAATTACAGTTCCTAATTTGGTAAATGCAATTACTCCAAATGGTGATAATGTAAACGATTATTTAGATTATTCAGCATTATCTATGAAGAAAAATCTTAAATTCGAGATTTATAATCGTTATGGAAATAAAGTATTTACAGGCGAAAAATTCAACAATTACCGTTGGGATGGTAAACATTACGATAAAAAACTAATTACAGGAACGTATTGGTATACTATTACATGGAATGAGAATGATTCCGCGAATACATTTGTAAAATATAACGGTTGGATACTTATTAAAAATAAAGAATAATTCAACTGAAAACACTTCAATAAAAAAAGACTCCAATTGGAGTCTTTTTTTGTTCTTTATAAATAATTCTTTACTTCAATGAGTTTATCAGCTACTTTGAGATTTCCCTGAGAGACATCATTATTTAAAGCATTAAAAAAAATAACATCCATCCCGAAAGATTGAGCACCTTCTACATCTGCAATCCAATCATCCCCTATTAAAATACTTTTATCTTTATCTGCATTCGCAAGCTGAACCGAATACTGGAAAATCTGTGGATTAGGCTTTCTCACCCCTATAGAATCTGCGCTTGTAATAGTTTCAAAATAGGGTGCAATGCCAGATAATTGACATTTCCTCTCTGTAACTTCTTGAAAACCGTTAGAAATAATATGCATGGTGTAGTTTTTAGATTTCAAATATTCTAAGAGATCTTTTGCTCCCTCCACCAAATAATTAAACTGTAAGATTTTATCTAAAAAATGATTTTCAAAGTGCATCGATAATTCTTCATCATCCACTCCAAAATGTAAAAAAGCATCATAAAAACGATGTTTCCTCAAATATTCTTTATCAATAAAACCATCTCTAATTTCCTCCCAAAGTCTTTCATTAATTTCATGGTATTTTTCATGAAAATCCTCGAAATCTATAGAGAATTTCTCCTCAATATTATTCTTTTCAAAAAGATCTTTAATGGTTAAATAAGCGTTTCTACGGTGATCCCAAAGTGTATTATCGAGATCAAAAAAAATGTGCTGAATTTTCATACAGCACAAATTTAAGGAAATTTTATTTTCAAATTTTTAGTTCTTGTTAACAATAACTTTATGGGTTTTGGTTTTTACTATTTCTATACCTTTTGAAAAATTTAATAAAAACTGTATGGTTTCTTTTTTAGGGTTCAACGTTTTTGTGTTTAAAGAATCAATTTTTTTCATGTGCTAATTGTTTCTTTAATAACGGTGAAAAAAATAAAATATTATCTTGTTAATATAATATTTTTTTCTTCCATAATTTTTCTAAGATTAATAAGAGCATATCGAACACGCCCTAACGTAGTATTAATGGATGTTTCGGTATGGTCTGCAATTTCTTTAAAACTTAAACCATCGAAAAACCTGAGTTTTATCACCTCTAATTGGTTTTCTGGAAGATACTCCAAAATCTTCATCAGATCCTGATTAATCTGTAATGTTACCAATTCATCTTCTATATTCTCTGAAGGTTCTCTTAGAAGGTCGAAAATGGAATATTCGTCATTATCAAAAGTAGTTTCTGAAACTTTAAAGTTTTTGGATTTGGCTCTGAAATAATCGATGATAAGGTTATAAGCTATTCTTTTAGCCCACACTAGGAATTTTCCTTCTTCATTATAGTTCCCGTCTTTAAGGGTAACAATAATTTTCATAAAGGTGTCCTGAAAAATATCATTCGCCAAGTCATAATCATTCACTTTATAATAAATAAAGCTAAATAAATCTTGCTGGTAACGTTGGATGAGTAAAGATAGAGCGTCTTCGTTTCCATCTTTGTACTGTGTGATAAGTAAACTATCAGATTGTGCATTCATAATTCTTAACTTCAGTTTTATCGCAGCATCACACCTGAAAATCAAGTCTGGAATTGATGTGTCGAAATAAATAAAAGTAGAATTTGCCTATAGTTTTCTATTTTGTATGTGGTAAATATAATAAAAAAATTAATATTCAGTTAAAACTATTTAAACTTTAATAAAAATTTAAAAAAAATCACTTTAGCATATCATGTATAAATACGGTTGGGATATTAAGTGTGAAATTAATATTGATCCCTCTGAGTTCTTTTCCATTAATTCCAGAGTTCCCTATAGGAAAAGCGTAACCGCCCGTAAGATCTAAAATTCCAAATAAACTAACACCAATTTTCGGAGCTAGATATTTATTGGTTCCTTCCGCTCCTAACAAAAAATAATAGGAATGATAAAAGTCTACATTTTTCTCAAAATTCAACAAAACATCCGCTTGTAATTTGGGCATAACAGCGAACTTAGAATTTGCAGAACCCATTAAGGCTGAACCTCCTAGCCTGTAAATAACATCATCGTTTTTCAAGAAAAGCAATTTACCTCCTACTTCTCCAAAACTTTGATTTTGATAAACGTAGCCCACGCTCACCATTTTATGCATGGTATATTGCGCATTCGCAAAAACTGAAAACAATAAAAAAGCTGCTAGAAAGTATATCTTTTGGTAATTCATAAATTGTAAGTAAAGCGTAAATTTAAAAAAAACTGCTTTATCTGAGTAAGACAAAGCAGTTTTAATATTTTTAAAAGGTAAAATTACAGATTAAAAGCTTTTTTAATCTCATCTACTTTATCCAATTTCTCCCATGTAAAGAACTCTAAACCTTTTATAGTTTCTAAGCTTCCATCGAATTTTTTGAATGTTTTATCAGCCACATAATAATCTTTCCCCATATGACCGTAAGATGCAGTTTCTTGGTAAATAGGATTTCTAAGCTTTAAATTTTGCTCAATAGCATAAGGACGAAGATCGAAAATTTCTGAAACTTTTTTCGCGATTTCACCATCCGTTAAATCAACTTTTGAAGTTCCATAAGTATTAATGAACAATCCACAAGGTTCTGCAACACCAATAGCATAAGAAACCTGAACTAAAACCTCATCTGCAACACCTGCTGCCACTAAGTTTTTAGCAATATGTCTTGTTGCATACGCTGCGCTTCTGTCTACTTTTGAAGGATCTTTTCCTGAAAATGCACCACCACCGTGAGCTCCTTTTCCACCGTAAGTATCTACAATAATTTTTCTTCCTGTAAGACCAGTATCTCCGTGAGGACCACCAATTACAAACTTACCAGTTGGATTGATGTGATATTTAATCTGCTCGTTGAACAACTTTTTAATTTCCTCAGTCTGAGTAGCAACTACTTTAGGAATAACAATATTTTTAATATCCTCACGAATGGTATTCAACATTTCCTCTTCAGTTCCGAAATCATCATGTTGAGTAGAAACTACAATAGAATCAATTCTAATAGGTTTGTGATCATCAGAATACTCAATAGTAACCTGGCTTTTCGCATCAGGACGCAAATAAGTAATCTCCTTGCCTTCTCTACGAATTGCAGAAAGTTCCTTAAGAATAGTATGGGCTAAATCTAACGCTAAAGGCATGTAGTTTGCGGTTTCATTAGTTGCATAACCAAACATCATCCCTTGATCTCCTGCTCCTTGCGAGTTGGCTTTTGTTTCGAAACTATCATCAGTAACAACTCTATCCACACCTTGGTTTATATCTGCAGATTGCTCATGAATGGCAGAAATCACCCCACAAGAATCTCCGTTGAACATATATTCTCCTTTGGTATAACCAATACCGTTAATAACTTCTCTTGCAATGCTTTGAACATCCAAATACGCTTTTGATTTCACTTCACCTGCCAAAACAACTTGTCCAGTAGTTACAAGCGTTTCACAAGCTACTTTAGAATCTCTATCAAAAGCTAAAAAATTATCAATAAGTGCGTCTGAGATTTGATCGGCAACTTTATCTGGATGCCCTTCTGAAACAGATTCAGATGTAAATAAATACGACATAATTTTTTTTCTTTTTTGTAATTAAATTAAATGGAAGAAAATAAAGTCGAACGCAATCGGATATAAAAGAATACTGCTTTAGCATTTTTTTTATGAGGTTGCAATCAGGACAAATTTTTCCTCTAAATCAATGGGCAAATTTATAAAGTATTTTTGTAATATTCAAATATTTGCACATTAAAAGTATAAAACCTCAACTTTATTGAGGTTTTATACTGATATATTCTTTAGGGTTTTTATTATAATTCAATTTCCCGTCTAAAGACTTTTTAATATACTCCACCATTTCATCAATAATCCTTTGCTTAAATGTTGGCTTATAATAAATTACACTAATCTCTCTATATGGAAAAGGTTTCTGGAAATGATAAACTTTCTTTTTTTGTTCGTCAGAAAATTGACTCATCGCCAATTCTGGAAGTATGCTAATTCCCCCCACTTTATCCACCATTTGAATAAGCGTTTGAACATTTGAAGCTAAGAAATCTAAATTTTTAGGCTTCAAACTATTTTCTTTCAACTGACAAATATGTTCAAATTGAGAGCGCAAACAATTACCCTCCTCCAACAACCAGGCTTTTTCTACATTCAACTCTTCTGGAATAACATAAGATTTAGATTTCTTAACGTTTTCATCAGAAGCATACAACATTAATTCTTCATTGAAAAGGAAATCTTGATAAAACTCATCCGCAGCATCAAAAGGGGTAGAAATAATTCCAGCATCAAGCTCACCTTGTTTTAAGCCTTTAATAATATTTTCTGTCGTCATTTCTTTTACATTCATCAATATCTTCGGATTATCTTTTAAGAATCCAAAAATTTCTGTAGGTAAAATAAACGAGGAAACAGTAGGGATAATTCCAATATTTATGGTTCCTCCCAAAATATTATTCAATAAATTAGCTTTGTTTTTTAGCTCATTTACAGATTCTATCACCACTTTCGCTTGATCGATAATTTGCACTCCAACATCTGTAGTTCTAATAGGATGGGTAGTTCTATCAAAAACCTTTACATCTAGTTCATCTTCAAACTTCTGAATCATTGCACTTAATGTAGGCTGGGTAATAAAACATGCTTGGGCTGCTTTCCCGAAATGTTTATACTTATCAACAGCGATAAGATATTCCAATTGTTGAATATTCATTTCATTAATATAATCTATGACAAAGATATAATGTTTTTGCTATTACTAATTATTATTTGACTTAAATTTGAGAAATTAAAAAGTATAAATTTATAGTGTATGGACTCTAAAAAGTTAACCACCAACAGTGGCGCACCTTATTACGAACATCAAGACTCTCAAACGGTTGGAGCTAGAGGTCCAGTATTATTGCAGGATTTTATTTTACAAGAAAACCTTGCTCATTTTGTCCGCGAAAGGATTCCTGAGAGAATTGTTCACGCAAAAGGAAGCGGTGCTTATGGTAAATTTACAGTAACACATAACATTTCGCAGTACACAAAAGCCCAACTTTTTTCAAAAGTGGGAAATTCATGTAGAATGTTTGCAAGATTTTCTACTGTAGGCGGTGAAAAAGGAAGTGCAGATTCTGCAAGAGATCCTCGTGGATTTGCATTAAAATTCTATACAGAAGACGGAAATTGGGATTTGGTGGGAAACAACACCCCTATTTTCTTTATAAAAGATGCCAAAAAATTTCCAGATTTTATTCATACTCAAAAAAGACTTCCAAAAACCAATCTTAAAAGCGCAACTATGGTATGGGATTTCTGGAGCTTAAATCCTGAATCTCTACATCAAGTTTTAATTTTAATGTCGGACCGTGGTACGCCATATGGTTACAGACATATGCATGGTTTTGGATCTCATACTTTCTCTATGATTAATAATGAGAATGAAAGAATTTGGGTGAAATTTCACTTTAAAACCAAGCAAGGAATAAAAAACTTCACACATGAAGAAGCCATAAAAATGGCCGGTGAAAATCCAGATTTCGCACAAGATGATCTTTGCAAAGCTATAGAAAATGGAGATTTCCCAAAATGGACCATGTATATACAAGTAATGACAGAAGAACAAGCCAAAGATTTCCGCTGGAACCCTTTCGATGTTACTAAAGTTTGGTTCCATGATGACTTCCCATTAATTGAAGTAGGCGAAATGGAACTGAATGAAATTCCAAACAATTACTTTGCTCATGTGGAACAAGCAACTTTTTCCCCCAGTAATTTAATTAATGGAATAAGTTTCTCACCAGATAAAATGCTTCAAGGAAGATTATTTTCTTATCCCGATGCACACAGATATAGAGTAGGCGTAAATGCCCATCAATTAGAAGTTAACAGATGCCCTTTTGCTACCAACAACTACCAAAGAGATGGTTTTATGGCAGATGCCAAAAATTATGGCGACAATCCTAATTATTTCCCAAATAGTTTTGACAATATAAAAGCGGATTCCAATTATAAAAGCTTTGAATATGAATTAGACAGCAATCTTGTTGCAAATTTTAATTGCAATGAGAATGATGACGACCATTACACTCAAGCCGGATTATTGTACACAAAAGCAATGACAGAGGAAGATAGAACACATCTTATTCACAACATTACAGAAAGTATGAAAGGGATTGATGGACCTAAGAAAAGTGAAATTATCAACAGACAGCTTTGTCATTTTTTTAGAGCCAATATCGAATTAGGGATGAAAGTAGCAATGCAACTCAACATCAATATTGATTCAAATATGATGAACCATTCCAAATAAAAAAACTTCAATTTTGTTAAAAAAAGGAGGAGTTTCATAAAAAATCTTCTCTTTTTTTATGGATTTCAATAAAAAAATTATAATTTGCACACATATAAAAATTTATCGATGAACTACGAGAACATTTTAATTGAAAAAGAAGATAAATTAGCAATCATAACTATAAATAGACCACAAAGTCTTAATGCACTCAATGCACAAACAATAAGCGAGTTAAGCTCTGCTTTTAACGACTTGGACACCGACAATAGCTGTAGAGTTATTATTATTACAGGAAATGGTGAAAAATCTTTTGTAGCAGGAGCGGACATTAAAGAATTCAGTGATTTCGGACAAGAACAATCTGAAGAATTAGCGAGAAACGGACAAAATATATTATTCAACAGAATTGAAAACATGTCAAAGCCTGTAATTGCGGCTGTAAATGGCTTTGCATTAGGAGGTGGACTAGAACTCGCAATGGCTTGTCACATTCGTTACGCTTCTGAAAACGCCAAACTAGGACTTCCTGAGGTTACTTTAGGACTTATTCCTGGATATGGAGGGACTCAAAGATTACCAAAATTAGTAGGAAAAGGACTTGCTAATGAACTGATTTTTTCTGCAAAAATGATTTCTGGAGAAAGAGCGAAAGAAATAGGTTTAGTGAACGAAGTTTTACCTTTGGAAGAACTTTTACCAAAAACTAAAGAATTAGCTTCTTTAATTGCTAGAAACTCTCCAATGGCGATTAATAAAGCTATAAAAGCTGTAAACATGTCTGATACAGACCAAGGATTTGAAACAGAAATTAAATTCTTCGGTGAACTTTTTGAAATGGATGACAAAAAAGAAGGAGTAGGTGCCTTTTTAGAAAAAAGAAAACCCAACTTCTAAGACTTTATAATAACAATGTATAATAAGTTTGATAAAGCTTATCTAAAAATGGCCCTTGAATGGGCAAAACTTTCATACTGCGAAAGAAAACAAGTGGGAGCGCTTATTGTAAGAGACAGAATGATAATTTCTGACGGCTACAACGGAACTCCCTCTGGATTTGAGAACTGCTGTGAAGATAGTGAAGGTAAAACCCATTGGTATGTTTTACATGCCGAAGCCAACGCTATTTTGAAACTCGCAAGTTCTACACAATCCGCAAAAGGAGCTACGTTATATTTAACGCTTTCTCCGTGTAAAGAATGCAGCAAACTAGTTTTGCAAGCAGGAATTAGCAGGTTGGTATATATTAATGAATATTCTGATGATGATGGAATTTCTTTTTTAAAAAACCATAATATTGAAATCTTAAAAATACCTGAAGATGAGTTAAACAAATAATAACCTATTAAACACACACAAATGAACTGGAATGAAAAAATTGAAGACTTTGAAACATTTCTACGCCTAGAGAGAAATTTTTCAGAGAATACGCTGGACGCCTATATCCGCGATATAAAAAAGCTAAAAACTTTTGCCGAAAACGATCTGCAAAACACACCTCCTCAAAAAATTACACTAAACGACCTTCAGGAATACATCTTTAGATTGTCTAAAGAAAAATTCAGCGAAAGATCGCAAGCGAGATGGATTTCTTCCATTAAAGCTTTTTTCAGGTTTCTGGTAGAAGATGAAACTAGAGAAGACAACCCTTCTACTCTTTTGGAAGGGCCTAAATTAGGGCTTTATTTACCTGATACCCTTAGCATTGAAGACATTAATAAAATCATTAAAAACATAGATATTTCCACAGATTTAGGAAAGAGAAACCAATGTATTATTGAAGTTTTATACGGTTGTGGATTAAGAGTTTCTGAACTTATTGACATCAGAATTTCCGACATTCATTTTAAAGAATACTATCTCAAAGTAAAGGGTAAAGGGGACAAAACAAGATTAGTTCCATTGGCAGTTTATACTTGCGATCTGATTAAAGATTACATTCAAAATGTTCGTGCTTATCAGAAAATAAATAAAAAATATGAAGATGTTTTGTTCCTTAATGCACGAGGAACTTCCATGTCTAGAGTCATCGTTTTTTTAATTATTAAAGAACTTACCGAGAAGGCTGGAATTAGCAAAAAAATATCTCCACATACTTTTAGACATTCTTTTGCTACTCATTTGTTACAAAATGGTGCAGACTTAAGATACATTCAAGAAATGCTAGGACATTCTAGTATTACCACCACTGAAATCTACACGAAATTAGATACAGAGGAATTAAGAGAAGTTATTATTAATTTCCACCCTAGAAATAAAGCTAAACAATGAAACTGATGCCCTATTGCCCTGAATGTGGCGAAAAAACTTTAGAATGGGACAGCGAAAAAAAATGGAGATGTCCCCATTGTAAATTCACATTGTACAATAATGTTGCTGGTGCAGTAGCGGTTATTTTAAAATATAAAGACGAAATTTATCTTACTAAAAGAAACCAAGAACCCAAAAAAGGAAAATTGGATTTAGCAGGAGGCTTTGTTGACCCCAAAGAAAGCGCCGAAGAAACTTGTAAAAGAGAGCTTTACGAGGAACTCAAAATTAATATAGATCCTTCAAAACTTAAATACGTTACAAGCCTTCCAAATGTTTATCAGTATAAAGAAATAGACTATAATACTATTGATTTATTTTTTGAATACGAGTTTGATGAAAAGTTTGAAGCTAATTTGGAACTGTCAGAAATCTCCGAAACCTATTGGATTCCTCTTAAAGACTTGAATATTGAGGAAATTGCATTTGATTCTCAGAAGAAATTCTTTGAGAACTATAAAAGCAAAAATACTTAATAAGATTTTTCTTCTAAGATTTTCTTAAAATAATTCTCTAGTAATTTTCTTTCAACTTCAGTAATATTCGCTTCTTCATGATACACCATATATCCTGGAATTGGCATTTTACGGTTGGTTACAGTAGATATGGTATTTTTCAACATTCCAACTTTTAACTCTTGTGAATAAGTAGTCCAAACGGAAAAATTCAACCTTTTTCGCCCTTCATTAATGTGGTTTTTTACAGACCACGAAATAGGCGCTATATAAGAATAGTTGGGATATTTTGTTTCGTTAGAGTGGCAATCGTAACATGCATTTTTCAAAACCATTGAAATGTTAGCGGGTGTTTTTTGAACATCCACAAAATTCTGAGCTTTATTTACTGGAGGATTCGTTCTATCAATAGGAATTAACTGTATTAAACCGAATACAACAATTACTATAGCAAATATTTTTAAAAACTTCTTCATAATTATTTCGACGGTACTGGAGTTAATATTGAACCTTCCCCTTTTATTGGAGTTTTTGAACTATCAATCACTTGATTGGTTGGAGTTGGAATTTGGGGCGCATTTGGACTTACAACTGGTGTTTTTGGCGCATTTGAAACCTTAGTATCTTTTAAATCCCATTCTTCCACAGTATTCCAAAGCGGACGAATAATAATTTGTTTGTAATAAATATATACGTCTTCTGCGGGTTTTCCCGTAGAAAAATCGGCTTCATCCCAAAAACGATTACCGTTATTATCCACCAAAACTCTTACAAAATATTCTCCAGGTTTTAGAATATCAAATTTTACATTATTCCCCTTTTGGTATTTTTCGTATTGCACTTTTTCGCTGCTATCCAAAAGTTGAACCCAATAATTTTCAGTTGGTGAATTGGTTAAATTCAACACTAAATCTCCATAATTCTCAATTTTATCCACTTCAAAATCAAATCTTTTAGATTCAGAAAGTCTGTCGTAAAGAGAAATCACCGTATTTTTCGGAATGGTAAGACGATATTTCTTACCCATTTGAAAATCCGAATTAATAATTATTTTATAAGGATTGGTTTCTGAAATTTTCGCAGTGAATTGTTGAGCGCTAATACTGTCTAAAGTAAAGGTCCAATTTTCGGGTTGAATTCTCTCAATTCTATAATTGGAGGAAATCACCAAAGGCGTTTTAGGAGGAAGAAGTCCAGCATTTGTAGAATTCACCGTCATTGCATTCTTTGGATTATATTTATAAAAAATAGAAGCCTTTCTGTTGGTTAAAGTATCGGCATCATAAATAAACTTCAAATTATCATTCGATGTTTGTCCAATTTTTTCTTCCACCGCATTAAACCAAATCATCACTGAATCTGATTTCGGGGTATGGGTAACTTTATAATTTTTCAGAGGATTATCTTCATTAAGGCGTATATTCACTTTTTCCGGATGTCCTTCAAAAGGAACTAAAATCCCTCCTGGAACTTCTTTTAATTCACCAATTTTCACTTGTTTTTTAGAAGGGAAAACTTTTAAATTTAAACCAGAAATAGATTTTTCTACCACTACAGAATCTTTCTTAAAACCTATTTTTTCATTCCCAGAATCAAAAACAGAATTACCGTTTTCATCATCAAAAGCGAGAATTTTATATTTTCCTGGCGCTAAATAATTAAGTTCATAATAACCATCATCGTCCACTTTAGCAATATAATAAGGCTTTTCACGATAGTTGATAGAATCTGAAAGCTTATAAAGACCTACCACCAATTTATTTCCTGTAGAAGATGTTTTTTTGATGCTATAACCATCTGTTACTTCCCCACTAATATACATATCGTCCAAAACAGGACCTGTAGAAAAGGCAAAATTGAAATAACGCAACGGATTAGATTCGTTATTATCTACAATGGAGTTTCCAAAATTGAAATTATACGTTGTATTGGCTTGTAGAGTATCTTCCCATTGTATCAGCACAAATTTATTAGGAATAGAAGATGGTAAAATCTTCTTGATGCTTTTAATAGGAGGTGAGATAATTAAATTTTTAGTCACATCCTTCAAACTTACATATTCATCAAAATCCAGACGTAATTCCTTGGTTTTAGTAGATACATTAACTCTAGTTGTATCTATATTAGAGTGTAAAAACTTTGGAGCCAAGGTGTCTTTTTCGCCACCAATAGGAGACCCAACTCTAGCACATGAATGCAAAAGAAGGGTAATGAGTAAAAATGCAAAAAAATTTTTCATGCTTAGATTTCAGCAAAAATAATCATTATTCTCCAAAAACTTCAGAACTCGATTTTAAAGTATCTTTTTCATTACTCATCACAGAGTTTAATTTCTCTCTCTGAATTGGGAAATCCTCGAATAAACCAGATAAAGCTAAAGACGTATACACCCTATTTGAATATTTGTTTCCTATTGCAATAATGGTCACTTTAGAATTTAACAAATGAGCAAAAACAGAGTTCGTTCCATGCCACCATCCGTTGTGATAGGTAAGCTTATTACCATTATCAAAAACTTTCATTCTAAATCCAAAACCATAATTATTTAAACCTGCTTTCTCATTGCTATAAGGTGTAAAAACCATTTGCATTAATTCAGGCTTTAAAAAATCTTTAGAAAACATAGCTTTAGAAAAATTATACAAATCTCTTGGAGTAGTATAAACGTTTTTATCTCCATAAATTAAATCTAAATTATCCAAAGGATATAATCTGTTTCCTCCATAATAAAAAGATTGCGCAGCGGTTGGAATGTCTTTCTCTTGAAAAATATAAGAATTTTCCATTTTCAAAGGTTTGAAAACCATTTCCTCCATCGCTTTAGGAAAAGTAGTTTGGGTTACTTTTTCAACCAACAATGCCAACAATGCGTAATTGGTATTACAGTACATAAAACCCGTATTGGTTTCTCTTGCCAATTCAGGTTTGTAAGTAATCATCATATTCAGAATATCCTGATTGGTAAGAAAAGATTTTGAAAGTTCCTTGGGTGCAGGTTGAATTTTAGTAATAAAATGTTCATACTTAGGAAGACCACTTCTTTGATTTAATAAACTTTTCACCGTAACATTTGGATAAGGAAATCCTTTGAAATATTGTGTTAAATGATCTTCTAGTTTAACTTTTCCGACCTCGATAAGCTTCATCACCGCCATTGCTGTTAAGGTTTTTGATACTGAAGCCACATGCAAAGGCGTATTTTTATCAATTGGCATTCGGCTGCCTTCTCTTCCAAAACCTCTATATTTTTCAAATAAAATATCGTCTCCTTTTGCAACAAGAACACCTCCACTTAAATCTCCTTCTTCCCAAACTCTTTGATAATAATCTTCAATAAATTTTACAGTTTCTGCTTTGTTGGTTAATTGCGAATCTTCTTTGCTAAAAACTTCATTGAGGTTTACATTGCCGTAGTTAGGGAGATCGCTTTTGTATTTTTGATTAGAAGCATTTTCTTTTGGATCTTTTTTACAGGAAAAACAAAATAAAAAAACACTCAAAATTGTTAATAACTGTATCTTCTTCATTATAATAAAAAATTGAGCAGCAATTTAGCAAAAGCCATTGGAATTGCATTCTCAACAGAAAACATTAATACTATTTTAACAGAAAGAGCTATGCATTGCATCCCACAAGATAAAAATCATGTTTTTATTTATCATTCAGCAATCACACAGTTCAAAATTCTCCATACCTTTAACTAATATTCAATTTTTTGTAAAAACTTATTAAACAATACATGAATTCATTACAACAAACACACACGTTTCACATTCCTGTAATGGGCTTGGCTTTTACTATTGACAGTCCAATAAGAGTAGCTCAATATGGGATAGATTCTGTAGTTTCCATTATGGATGATGACTTGATTGAGAAAATGAATGCTTTTTATTCAGAAAAATTCAAGCAGCCTTACCAAGAAATCACTCAAAAAGTGGAAGACTTTAGAGCTAAACGAATCACCAATTACCTAAACCTTCTGGATCAAGTTGTCACCAAGAAGTTTGAATCTTACAAAACTGAACTTCTTGAAAAAAGAAATAGTCTCGACAATTTCTTAAGCACCCTACCTTCCGGTTCCGAGCTTAAACAAAAGCTTGAAAACATTATTGAAACGGGAAAAAACAATATTTCTGAAATGAAAAATGTTTTAGACCAATATTTTCATCCTGGAAATATTGACGTGAACATTATGACCAAAGTAGATAAAGACAATTTTTCTAATGGTGAACAACTTCCAAGCATCTACAATGATGCTCACGCTGCATTAAGAGGTTTCGCGAATAGCACTACAAAATCTTCTGTGATTTTTTCAGCAGGTATGAACCCTCGATTGTACAGCTATCTTGAATCTTTTGATAATTTTTATCCGAATAAAGACGGTGAATTTACCAAGAAAATTGTTCTTAAAGTAAGCGATTATAGATCTGCAATTATTCAAGGGAACTTTTTAGCTAAAAAAGGACTTTGGGTTTCTGAATACAGAATAGAATCGGGATTAAACTGCGGTGGACATGCTTTTGCAACTGAAGGTTTTCTTTTAGGGCCTATTATTGAAGAATTTAAAAATAAGAAAGATGAACTTTCAGAATCTGCTTTTGCATTATTTTCTCAAGCTTTAACTTCAAAAAACAGAGAAGCTCCCACACAAGCACCATCAATTAAAATTACCGTTCAAGGAGGAGTAGGAACCGCTGAAGAACATCAGTTTTTATTAGACCATTATCAGGTAAATGCTGTTGGATGGGGCTCTCCGTTTTTATTAGTTCCAGAGGCGACTTCCGTAGATCAGGAAACCAGAAAATTGTTAGCTGATTCCACAGAGAAAGATTTGTATTTAAGTAATATTTCACCTTTGGGAGTTCCTTTCAACACTATAAAAGGTACTACAAATGAATATTATAAAAACCAAAGAATTAACGCTGGAAAAGCAGGTAGCTCTTGTCCTAAAAAATATTTAGCTCTAAGTAAAGAATATGATGCTGAAGGAATTTGCACGGCTTCCAAAAAATTTCAGGATTTTAAATTGAAAGAACTTCAAGAAAATAATGAACTAGAAAATGTGAACTCAAGTGAGCATTCAGCGATTACAGAAAAAGCTTGTTTATGTGTAGGACTAGCCAATGCAAGTCATTTAGAATTAGGAATTCCTATTAAAGGTCAATCTCAAGGTGTTGTAGTTTGTCCAGGTCCTAATATGGCGTATTTCAACAAAGAGGTCTCTTTAAAAGATATGATGCAACATATTTATGGTTTAAAAACTATAGAAAATCACAGCGAAAGACCTAATATGTTTATCAAAGAATTACAATTATACATCGAAAATCTTGGTCAGCAAATAAGCTCTGCTGTTAACGATTCACCACAACAATTAAAGAAGTTAAAGGCTTTTAAAAACAATCTTTTGGAAGGAATAGCATATTACAAATCTTTGTTTGCATCAACTTTATTCTTTAAAGAAAATAAAGAAAGGATTCTAAATGAGCTTTCTGCATTTGAAAAGAAGGTTGAAAAAATGATCATTT
Source organism: Bacteroidota bacterium (assembly GCA_023399595.1). Taxonomy (GTDB): domain Bacteria; phylum Bacteroidota; class Bacteroidia; order Flavobacteriales; family Weeksellaceae; genus Chryseobacterium. The sequence continues at coordinate 54,723 of JAEWOR010000012.1, forward strand.
AATCATTGTAGGAACACCCCTCGAGGGGTGTTCCTACATTTTACTAAGGAGGGTTCCTACATTTTAAAACACATCAATTTTAAGAAAACTGTGCTAGAATTTTATCAACAATTATTTGTGCTAGTTTCTCTTTACTCTGCACTGTCCAACCCGCAATATGTGGCGTAACAATCGCTTTCTCGGTTTGTAAAAGATAATTCAAATCCTCATTTTCTGTTTCTAGATGCTCAAAAGATGATTTTTCATATTCTAAAACATCCAAAGCCGCACCTTTTATTTTCCCCGATTGCAAAGCAGAAACTAAATCTTTAGTTTTTACATTTTTCCCTCTCGCTGTATTTACCAGATAGAAATCATTCTGCATTTTAGAAATAAAATTTTCATCTATCAAATAATGGGTTTGTTCGGTAATCGGAATATGCAAACTAAGAACCTCAGCTTGTTTTTGTAAGTCTTCTAGAGAAACTTGCGTTGCAAATCCATCAGAAAGATTAGGCAAAATATCATGGAAAATAACTTTACAACCAAAACCCGAAAGCCTTTTAGCAACAGCTTTACCCATATTTCCATAACCGATAATTCCGAAAGTTTTTCCTAAAAGTTCGTCACCACGATTTTCTTCACGCAGCCAAACTCCATTTTTAACTTCTTGAGAAGCTATAAAAAGTCTGTTAGTAAGAATTAAAAGCATTCCCAAAACATGTTCTGCAACAGAATCTCTGTTGCCTTCGGGTGAATTGATCAATTGAATTCCTAATTTCTCGGCTTCAAGCACATCAATATTCTCCATTCCCGCCCCTACTCTAGCAATGAACTTCATTTTTTTTGCTTTCCTCAAAATTTCAGCATCCATAGGAATTCTACTTCTTATAATGATTCCCTCATAATTTTCAATTTTTTGAGAAACCTCATCGTAAGAAGAAGTATAATCTTCCTCTAAAATAAATCCTTTTTCTAACAGTTGATCTTCAATAAGGGGATGATTTTTATCGAGAAGTAAAATTTTCATAGCGAAAGTATTTCTTATATTTATTGCTGCAAAGTTACGTTTCAGACTTTTGTTATTGTATTTTTTAGAATAGAAAATTTCAATTTTTCAGTGTAATGAAGTTATATAAAATCATTTTTGGGCTTTCCTTTTTTATATTAATAGCTTATATATTGTTTTTAGGATTCCAATATCAAAATATTGAACAAAATATCCCCACCCATTATTCAGGAAAAACTCTAGACAGCTATGGAGATAAAGCATTTCTTTGGCTAGAAGTAGGTATAAACACCTTTATCTTAATTTTTATAGGCTGCGTTATACTTTCACCCCAAAAAGCATTTGCAAAAACAGAAAATTATCTTGAAAATTCTCAAGAGCAAGCAATAAAAAACCGACAAATACTTTTGTCGGTTTTAGGACTTATCTCTACACTACTTTTGTGTGGAATTTCTTTTTATTCAATTAACTAGGTTCCTGAAAAAGTTTTTTAAGTTCTACAGATTCCAAAGGCTTCATTCTTCCAGATAAAATTAAAGACAATTCTTTTCTTCTTGAAGCGGCTGCAAAACGATCTTTCTCCAACTCAGTTTCTGGTTCCATCTGCGGAATAGGCACTGGCTTATTGTATTCATCCACAGCTACAAAAGTATAAATACCTTCATTGGTATGAATTTTACGCTTATTTATAACATCATCCAACCATACATCTACATAAATTTCCATTGACGTAGAAAAAGCTCTAGAAACTTTAGATTCTAATATCACAATACCACCTTCTGGAATGGGATGATTGAAGGAAACATGATTAACAGACGCCGTAACCACTCTTCTAGCACAATGTCTCGCCGCCGAAATAGATGCGCAACGATCCATTTTTGCCAACAATTCTCCTCCAAATAAATTTCTTAGAGAATTGGTTTCGTTAGGAAGTACAATATTAGTCATCACGGTTAACGACTCGGAAGCTTTTTTTACTTTTTCCATTTAGATTTTCTTGTAATATTTTGTTTGGGTTTAAGGCTGTCTTGCTGAATATTTTGTAATGAATCTTGCTTTTTAAGTTGCACTGAATCTACAATTACAGGCTTTTTCTCTTCAATTCTTAATGTTTTGGTTTTCACAGAAACATCACCAAAAGATTTCTTACCAAATAACAAATCGCTTTGCGAGTAAGCCAAATAAACAATTCCAGCAACTGGGACTCCAACTAAAAACACCCAAAGAATAGACTTACTCAGTTTATAATCATTATTCCCTGCATTAGAAGGAAGTTTTATATCTGAAGATGAGTTTTTAATATCGGCAAGATTAATTTCTTCTAAACCATAAAAATCGGGCTGTTCAACCTCTAATCTTTTTCCAATAAAGTGAGTTTCATTGTCGTTTATATGGATTTCGCCAAAACGATGAATGCCCAAAAACTGATCTGCTTGAAGTTTCTTCTTCCAAAAATCAGTTTGAACTTGAAGTTCATTTTTAGCTTGATCCAATGAAATATTTTTTTGCAGACTGATAAATTGTGGCAAATCATTAGACGTCACTTGATAGTCTGAAACAAAAGCGATTTTACTGGAAGGAGGCAAAATAACCCCATTTTCTGGGTTAATAACAGCTTTAGATTTTTCTAAAAAAAACTCTCCAAAACCTGTTACCTCAACCTTTTTATGCAGTTTTAAATACTCTAAAATGTAATCTGAAATATTCATTGTCAGCAAATTTAGGATATTTTTCGATGACTTTATAAAAATAAAAAAGATTAGTGTTTCTACTAATCTTTTTTATTCTTTCGTTATTGGATTTTCCAACTCAATCCAAACATAAAATTGATTCCTGCTTGCGAGAAGTAATAAGGACTTCCATCATACACATAACCGTTGTTCACATATTTTTTGTTGAAAAGGTTATTTACCAAAAGTTTTAATGCAACATCATTTCTTTGTACTTTAAACCGATATTCAACATTAAAATCTGTAAGGAAATAATCTTTCAACTGAAGCTCTAGACTTTCTGAATTATCTAAAAATTGTTTACCAACATATTGATTACTCAACCCAAAACTAAAACTTTCGGTAGGATTAAACCTTACACCAAGATTCGCAATAATATTAGGAGAAAAAGATGTTTTTGTATTTCCATAATCTTGAATTCCAGAAGAAATTTCCATTTTAAAACTTTGGTTTTCATTCTGGCTTAAATTAAGATTTCCTGTTAATTCTAATGTTTTAAATAATTTCGCTAAAGCATTAAACTCCATTCCTCTTCTAAAACTTTTTCCAGAGTTTGTTCTAATGAATTCTCCAATATTATTAATTTGTCCGTTCAATACCAACTGATTTACGTAATGCATATAGTAAATATTTAAGCCAAAAGAAAATACATCAAAGCTTTGCTCAAAACCTAATTCAAAATCATGAAGTTTTTCGGGTTGCGTATTTTGATTTGCAAAAAGGTCATCTCTATTAGGCTCACGATGGGAGTGTGCATAAGACAAGAAAACTTTTCCTTGATTAATTTTATAGTTCACACCCAATTTAGGATTGAAGAATGTCCAATTTTTATCCATATCCATTCCTTCATCATCCCCTTGCAAATGAATTTTGGTGTCGTAAGAAATATTCCTCACTTGCGCATCTCCAAAAAACTCAAAATTTCCAGCTCTGAAAAGGGCTTTTGCAAATCCAGAGATTTCATTTTTTACAGATTTATTTCTGTAATACTCGCGTTCGTTAATCTGCGGATAGAATACACCCGTTACATTTCCGAAATGCAATCCTTGATATTGATTGGCAACAATCCCTGCATTTACATCAAAGTTTTCAAACTTACCATATAAAGTGGAAACAAAACCGTAAAAGTCGTTATCCAACCATTTTTTTCTGATAAAATCTGTTCGTTTTATTTCTACACCATTTTCAAAAATGTTTGGAAGATTGTATTTAGAAAATTTAGCGTCTTGTTTATAATTTTCATAATAACCTTTCCCTTTAGTATAATGCAGAGTGGTTTCTAAATTCCAAGTATCATTGAATTTTTGTTCCCATAATAATTGATAATGATTTTGCTTATAATTGTCCGTTTCATTATCATAAAAACCTACAATATTTTCCCAATTAGCATCATAAATTGCTCCTGAATAATTGTATCTAGGTTCTGTTTCCCAAGTAGCTTTATCAATACCATTCCAAGCTTGGTAGGTTTTCTCCTTTCCCCCAAAAGCTATGAAACGAATTTTCGTTTTATTCTCTTCAAATAATGCTGTAAAGTTGTAAGAATCTAAGTCGGATGAAGCTCTGTCTATATACCCATCGGAATGAATTTTAGAATATCTTCCCATTAAAGAAATTCTATCTTTCCAAAATTTTCCAGAACCTACTTCCGCAGCATATTTGTAAGTATTGTAAGAACCATAACTATCGTCAGTTTTTACATAAAATTTATCTTCTGGATCTTTGGAAATCACATTTACACTTGCTCCAAAAGCCGCAGCACCATTAGAAGACGTCCCAACTCCTCTTTGAATAACAATTTGCGAAGCTGAACTCGTAAGGTCTGGAACATTCACAAAAAAAGTACCCTGACTTTCAGAATCATTATAAGGAACTCCGTTCATCATAACGTTAATAGCAGATCCGGAAACTCCTCTGATTCTGAAACCTGTATACCCCACTCCATTTCCAGCATCGGAAGTAGAAATAATAGATGTTTGATTTTTAAGCAAAATAGGCAAATCTTGTACTAGATTCTTGTAATCTAATTGCTTTTGAACATTAATTACCTCCTTTGCAATAGGAAGTTTTTTAGTAAAGTTTACCGCTTGAATTTCCGTAGTCTTTACGGTGTCTTGCTTTGTGGTTTGTGCAAAGCAAAGTGAACTTGTGGTAAGTCCAACAATAAAAAAACCTTTCATTCTTTTAATTTTTAAATATTAATTGAATAAAAGGGGTAATTTATGATAGGTAATCAGCAATAGGGAATAAAAAAATATTTTAAGAATTTCACACCTATTGTTTATTATTAATTTCCCTAAACAGCATTATCTGTTCCAGGTTCATTGGGTATCATCTCAGCTTTTTACAGCACCCCTTTATTTCAGCGGCAAAAGTAGTTATTTTTTCTCAGTCAGAAAAATTAGTATGATTGATTGCGAATATCAATATATTTATAGGTTTTTCCATCTTTAGAAACCTCAAACATCCCTCCCATTTTCCAACTAAAATTCCTTTTGATATCTGCATATTCAAATGGAACAATAATTTTGTTTTCAATATTAATCACTCCAAATTTATCGTTTAAAACAGCAATCATCATTGGGTGATTAACATCCGAGCCCTCCAAAACATGAATTAAATCGTATTGAGGATAAATTGCAAACTGTGTCCTATCATTGGTATTGGTGATTTTTTTTGAGTTTTCAATAACCCCATACGCACTTTTCAAATTGTAGGCACTGTATTTCTGTTTCACGAAGGTTTTCGCACATTTACCTAAATCAGCATCTTTATATTGATAAACTTTTTCACCATTATGATTTATTCTATAAGAAATAGAATTTTTCTCTACAGTTGCATATTCATTAGTCCCGAACTTTTTTACTTTTTCATGGGACGAGTTAAGTAAGTTACAATCTTCAGAAAAAAACATGGCGATATAATATTCTGGTTGGATAATATATTTACCATTTTGGTTGACATAACCATACTTCCCATTTTTTTGTTTGGGAATAAGTACTGGAATATCATTATGTTTCGATACTAAACCTGGTGAGGCAGAAATTAATTGCGTAAAACTTGGAATCCCTGCCATTTTTGCATTAGAAATACCACCTTGAGCAGTTTGAGCAAAAACAGTAAACGGCAGCATTAGAGCTGTTGATAAGAAGAAATTTTTCATCATATAATAATTTTTGTGTATATACAAAGTTATAATATTTTTTTTCAGATATAAATGAAATATGAAAAAAATTAAAAACTAACCACCAATCAAGATTATTTAAAAAAAGATTAAACATGAAAAATAAATCATCATTATAGATTCTATAACACATGTATTTATAAAAAATCTAAATAATTTAACTCATAAAAATGGTAATATTTCGTATTTTTGCGCAAATTTATTTTTAACTAAAATCTAAGTAGAAATGTAACTTTTGGTTTCGAGAAAATCAGAGGAAAAAGACTTCTAGTATTATGAGTATTTATACAGATTATATCCAAGAAATTGAAGAAAGAAAAGGTCAAGGTTTACACCCAAAACCAATTGACGGCGCTGAATTAACGAGCGAAATCATCTCTCAAATTAAGGATGCTAACAATCCAAACAGAGAAGATTCTGTACAGTTTTTCATCTACAATACCCTTCCAGGAACTACTCCTGCCGCTGGTGTAAAAGCAAAATTTTTAAAAGAAATTATTTTAGGTGAAGCTACAGTTGCTGAAATCACGCCAACTTTCGCATTTGAGTTATTATCTCACATGAAAGGTGGTCCATCTATCGCCGTTCTTTTGGATTTGGCTTTAGGAAATGACGAAGCGATTGCAAAACAAGCCGCTGATGTTTTGAAAACTCAAGTTTTCTTGTATGATGCTGATACAGCTCGTTTAGCCGATGCTTACAAAGCTGGAAACGCGATTGCTAAAGATATTTTAGAAAGTTACGCTAAAGCAGAATTCTTCACAAAACTTCCTGAAGTTGCAGAAGAAATTAAAGTGGTAACCTACATCGCCGCGGAAGGTGATATTTCTACGGATTTATTATCTCCTGGTAACCAAGCGCACTCTCGTTCAGATAGAGAATTGCACGGTCAATGTATGATTACGCCTGAAGCTCAAGCTGAAATTAAAGCTTTACAAGCTCAACATCCTGATGCTTCTGTGATGTTAATCGCTGAAAAAGGTACAATGGGTGTTGGTTCGTCTCGTATGTCGGGGGTCAACAACGTAGCACTTTGGACTGGGAAACAAGCGTCGCCTTACGTTCCTTTCGTGAATATTGCTCCAATTGTTGCAGGTACAAACGGTATTTCTCCAATTTTCTTAACTACGGTGGATGTAACTGGAGGTATCGGAATCGATCTTCAAAACTGGGTAAAGAAAACAGACGAAAACGGAAATGTAGTTCGTAACGAAAATGGCGATGTGGTTCTTGAACAAGCTTATTCTGTTGCTACAGGAACTGTTTTAACGATTAATACGAAATCAAAGAAATTATACAACGGAGACGTAGAATTAAAAGATATTTCTAAATCTTTCACGCCTCAGAAATTAGAATTTATCAAAGCGGGGGGTTCTTATGCTATCGTTTTTGGTAAAAAAATCCAAACGTTTGCGGCTCAAACTTTAGGAATTGAAGCGCCTGTAGTTTTTGCTCCTGCTAAAGAAATTACAAACGATGGTGTTGGTTTAACAGCGGTTGAAAAAATCTTCAACAATAATGCAGTTGGCGTAACTCCAGGAAAAACTTTACACGCTGGTTCAGACGTTCGAGTAAAAGTAAATATCGTAGGTTCACAAGATACCACTGGTTTAATGACCGCTCAAGAGTTAGAAGCAATGGCTGCTACAGTAATTGCTCCAACAGTTGATGGGGCTTACCAATCTGGATGTCACACGGCTTCAGTTTGGGATAAAAAAGCGCAAACGAACATTCCTAAGTTGATGAAATTTATGAACGACTTCGGGGTAATTACTGCTAGAGACCCGAAAGGCGTTTATCATTCAATGACGGACGTTATTCACAAAGTATTGAACGATATTACCATCGACGAATGGGCAATCATCATCGGTGGCGACTCGCATACAAGAATGTCTAAAGGCGTTGCTTTCGGAGCTGACTCTGGAACGGTAGCTTTGGCTTTGGCAACGGGTGAAGCTTCAATGCCAATTCCTGAATCGGTGAAAGTAACATTCAAAGGTGAAATGAAACCTTATATGGATTTCCGTGATGTGGTTCACGCTACGCAAGCTCAAATGTTGAAGCAATTTGATGGGGAAAATGTTTTCCAAGGTAGAATTATCGAGGTTCACATCGGTACATTATTGGCTGACCAAGCCTTTACATTCACCGACTGGACTGCAGAAATGAAAGCGAAAGCTTCTATCTGTATTTCTCAAGACGATACTTTAATTCAATCATTGGAAATTGCGAAATCTCGTATCCAAATCATGATTAATAAAGGTATGGATAACCACAATGCAGTTCTTCAAGGATTAATTGATAAAGCAAATGCTCGTATCGAAGAAATTAAATCTGGTGCTAAACCAGCTCTTCAACCTGATGCAAATGCTAAATATTATGCTGAAGTTGTTGTAGATTTAGATATCATCAACGAACCAATGATTGCCGATCCAGACGTAAATAATGCTGATGTTTCTAAACGTTACACGCACGATACCATTAGAGACCTTACTTATTATGGCGGTGACAAAAAAGTAGATTTAGGTTTCGTAGGATCTTGTATGGTTCATAAAGACGATTTAAAAATCGTTTCTCAAATGTTGAAAAATTTAGAAAAAGCCAACGGAAAAGTGGAATTCAAAGCTCCTTTGGTGGTTGCTGCCCCTACTTACAACATCATCGACGAATTAAAAGCGGAAGGCGATTGGGAAATGTTGCAAAAATATTCAGGTTTCGAATTTAATGACGACGCTCCAAAAGGTGCTGCTCGTACAGAATACGAAAACATCATGTATCTAGAGCGTCCTGGTTGCAACCTTTGTATGGGTAACCAAGAAAAAGCAGAAAAAGGCGACACCGTGATGGCTACTTCTACTCGTCTTTTCCAAGGTCGTGTGGTAGAAGATAAAGCCGACAAAAAAGGGGAATCTTTATTGGCTTCTACTCCAGTGGTCGTTCTTTCCGCTATTTTAGGTAGAATTCCGAACATTGAAGAGTACCAAGATGCTGTTGAAGGAATCAATTTAACGAAGTTCACTCCTATTTCTTGTCACTAAGAAATTCGAGAACATTATAACAAAAGGCTGTCCATTTTCGGATAGCCTTTTTTGTTTTGAATACATGAATAATATGTATATTTAAAAAATTAAAAATTTATAAAATGAGCATTCAAAAAGCATTAGCAATAGAAATCGAAAGAGAAACCGAAAACACTTTACGATTCTTAAAAGTATTACCAGAAAATAATTTCAGCTACAAACCTCACGAAAAATCCATGACTTTGGGCGAATTAGCCAATCACGTTGTCGAATTGCACGGTTGGGTTTCTTACGTTTTCACCAAAGATACTTTCGATTTTCATACAGATTACACACCATCTACTTTACAAACAGTTGATGAATTGGTGAAAGCTTTAGAAGACATCAAAACTAAAAGTTTAGAGGTGATTAATTCATTATCTGATGAAGAATATTTTAAAAAATGGACTTTAAAAGCAGGCGATCATATTATTGCTGAAGCTCCAAAATCAGGCGCTTACCGATTTATCGTTACCAATCATTTAATTCATCACCGTGGACAATTAAGCGTTTATCTACGTATGTTAGACATTCCACTTCCCGGAATTTACGGTCCATCTGCGGATGAAAAATAGAAATTGTTTGATTTAAATAATAAAAATCTATCCAAATTGGGATAGATTTTTTTTATTTCGAACAAAATTAAAAATCGAGAATATTTATTAAAATTAAACACAGAGTCAAACAAAGACTAAATATTTTTTTGCTTTCGTTTTTAAGATAAACGAAGACGTTACACTTTTAAATGTAAAACGAATTTGTATTTCTATATTGAACGAAGTGGCTTTATTTTCCTTGAAACAGAAACAAATCCTTAAAACTTAGTTTTGCTTTCTGATTATCCGTTTAATCACCTAATCCTGTAATATTAGCAACAATAAGCCTTTCAAAAAGTCTGTCGCCAAAATATCTACGGTTTAGCTTATAAACAAACTCATTGAGGTATAATTGGAGATATTTCCTTTTAATTTTATGATAGTTTCCCAATAAATTCCTTTTAGCATTGCTAAT
>JAEWOR010000015.1 GCA_023399595.1 Bacteroidota bacterium
ACATTTTTTTTTTTTTTTTTTTTTTTTTTTTTGGGGCGGCGCCCACCCCCCCCCCGAAAATGAAAATGAAAAACATCCCAATAAATCACAAAAATACAATGAGTATTCAAAAACTATTAAACATAAAAATTAACAATCCTGAAACCCAAACTTTTCTTGCGGATGCTTATTATCAAAACTCTGAAAAGAAACTGCCTTTAATTGTATTCGCTCATGGCTATAAAGGTTACAAAGATTGGGGAGCGTGGGATTTAATGGCTGAAAAATTTGCAGAAGCAGGTTTTTACTTCGTGAAATTCAATTTTTCGCATAACGGAACAACCTTAGAACATCCAACAGAATTTGGAGATTTAGAAGCTTTTGGAAATAATAATTTCTCTAAAGAAATGTCAGATTTTAAAACTGTGATTTCCCATTTTGAAAAAGAGGAAAGAGTAAATGCCGAAAATATTTCAATTATAGGTCATAGTAGAGGTGGTGGAATTGCGGTTATTGAGGCCTATGAAGACAAGAGGGTGAAAAACCTTATCACTTTCGCAGGGGTAAGTAATTTTGATATCAGATTTCCCCGAAAAGAAAAACTACAGCAATGGAAAGAAGATGGAGTAATGTTTTCAGAAAATAAAAGAACACATCAAAAAATGCCTCATTATTTTCAGTATTATGAAGACTATACCACCAATAAACAAAGGTTTACCATACAGTTGGCGGCTCAAAATTTAAAGAAACCTTATTTAATTGTTCAAGGGAATGAAGATGAAGCGGTAAATGAAAAAGAAGCTTTGCTATTGCATAAATGGTGTAAATCTTCGGAACTCCTAATGGTAGAAAACGGTGATCACACTTTTGGAACTCAAGAACCTTGGTTGGGAAATGAGCTTCCAGAAAAAATGAGTTTTATCATTGAAAGCACAATCGATTTTGTAAATAAAAACACAAAATTAAATTGATAAAAATGTATTTTTGCGTCAGAAAATTATAAAACTATGGATTTATTTTCGGCACTTGAACTTCCAAATTTTGCAGAACCGCAGATTTGGATCAGTTTATTGACGCTAACGTTTTTAGAAATAGTTTTAGGGGTAGATAACATTATTTTTATCTCTATTATTGCAGGGAAATTACCTGAAAAGCAACAAAAAATGGCTAGAAATATTGGTCTTGTTTTGGCCATGGTTTTCAGAGTTATTTTATTATTGATGATCAATTGGATTATTGGACTCAAAGAGCCAGTTCTCACCCTCGAATTTATGGAAGATGCCATTAATGGAGGCTCTTTAATGTTGAGTTGGAAAGATATTATTCTCTTATCGGGAGGTATTTTCTTAATCGGAAAAAGTACTTTTGAAATTCATTCTAAAATGCAAGGTCACGGAGAAATACACGCTCCAAAATCTGCAGCATCTGGACTATTAACAACGGTTATTATTCAGATTATATTAGTGGATATGGTATTTTCTTTAGACTCTATTTTAACAGCTGTAGGTTTGGTAGATAATGTGGTGTTAATGATTATAGCAGTAGTTATTTCCATTGGAATTATGATGGTATTTGCTGGACCAATTTCTAGAATTATCAATAAGCATCCAAGTTTACAAATGTTAGCTTTGTCTTTCTTAGTTGTTATTGGGGTAATGTTGGTAGCAGAAGGTATTCACCAGCATATTAGCAAGAATATTATTTATTCGTGTTTAGCATTTAGTTTAGTAGTAGAAATGCTTAATATTAAATTGAGAAGTAAGAATGAGAAAGCTTTAGAAATCTCTCCAGAATTAAATAATGATTTTGAGATTGTGGAAGAAGATAAAGATAAAAAATAACACAATCAATTATAAAAAAAGCGGCTAATTTAGCCGCTTTTTTTATGAGTTTTTTATGAGATTAAAAGCGTCCAAGCTTCATCAATATTGTTTTGAATTAAAAGTTTTTGCGCTTTTTTGTGGATTTCTTCATTGGAAGCGTAATTTCCTTCTGGTAGAATTTCCACATTAGCAAGCATTCCCAAATCGTTTCCTGTAAATACCCTGCTGAGTTTTATTTCATCAGGAAGTCTATCAAAACCGATTCCTTTAGTTACTAAAGGTTTGGGAACTTCAAATAAAGAATTTTCATTGCTTCTGGAATACCAATTACATCCTAATCTTGCCACCATATCCAGTTTTTGCTGATTTAAATTGCCGTTTTCATCCAAATATTCTTCACGAATATGAATTTTTTGAACTTCACAAATAACCAAGTTCCCTGATCCTCCTTCGTTTCCTAAAGATTTTACTTCTAAAACTTTGCATTCGAAATTTACAGGACATTCTTCAATTAAATTAGGTTTTACTAAATCTGCTTTTTTCATTGTTAAGCCAGATTTTACGAATTCATTAATGCCTAATTCATATTCTGTAGAAGCCAAAGAAATTTGCTGTACAATTGGGAAATTTACCGTACCAATCACCACTTCCGGAACTTCTAGAACATTTTCTAAACTATGTTTAGTCGTATTATCTCGCACTCTTCTGGATGGTGAAAAAATAAGAATCGGTGGAACCGTACTGAACATATTAAAAAAACTAAATGGCGAAAGATTGGGGTTTCCGTCTTTATCAATAGTGGAAGCCAACGCAATAGGTCTTGGTGAAACTGCCGTTTGCATAATAGTTTGCAACTGGACAGGTGTTATATCTGAGGGGATTACTGTTTTCATTTTTACTATTTAAGTAAGAAAATATTGTAATTAAAATGGTATTAAAAGAGCACTTGAGTTGAGAAAATCAATTGATTTTCATATTAAAGAGCTCTTAAATATTACAGAAAAAATAACACTTAAAATACTTAAGTGTTATTTTGTTTTTTTATTTTGAGGGAAGAATTTTACCTGAAACTTCACCGAAACCAACACGAATGCCTTCTTTTTCAGACCACGCTTTCATAGTAATGGTGTCGTTATCATCTATAAATTTTCTTTCTTGCCCATTTGAAAGTTGTATTGGGTTTTGACCTCTCCAAGTTAGTTCTAGCATAGATCCGAATGATTTTGGATCGCTTCCAGAAATGGTTCCACTTGCGTACATATCACCCACTTCTACATTACAACCGTTAACGGTGTGATGAGCCAATTGCTGACACATATTCCAGTACATAAATTTGTAATTGCTTTCTGAAATAAGATTTTCTTCACCATTTTCAGGCTTTAAATAAACTTCAAGATTAACGTCGTAGTTTTTGTTGCCTTCAAATTTTAAATAATCTAAAACCTCAGGATCCTGAACAGGAGATTCTATTTTAAAAGGAGCTAATGCTTCTAAAGTAACTACCCAAGGAGAAATTGAACTTCCAAAATTCTTCGCTAAGAATGGTCCAAGGGGCACATACTCCCAAGACTGAATATCTCTTGCCGACCAATCGTTGAAAACTACCATTCCAAAAATAGCATCTTCAGCCTCTTTTGTAGAGATACTTTCGCCCATTTCTGTGTTTTTATTAACGATAAATGCCATCTCTAATTCAAAATCCAATTGCTTACATGGTCCAAAAATAGGTTTGTCCATATCTGCAGGTTTCATTTGACCTTTCGGACGGTGAATTTCTGTTCCAGAAACTACAATTGAAGATGCTCTCCCATGATATCCTACAGGAAGATGTTTCCAGTTGGGTAAAAGTGCATTTGCAGGATCGCGGAACATTTTACCAACGTTGGTAGCGTGCTCTATGCTGCTATAAAAATCGGTATAATTAGGAACGTGAACTGGCATCATCATTTTTACTGTGTCTAGCTCGTAGAAAGATGCATCAATAGATTTTTGATCTTTAGAAAGTGCAGAACCTTCTAATAATAAGTTTTGAATTTTTAAACGCACTGCATTGGTTACAGGTTTTCCAAGTTCTATAAATTCGTTAAGTGTGTAAGCCTCAAAATAATTGTCTTCTAAACCTTCAATATCATCAAAATATCCTAAGTCGTATAAAGTGGCTAAATCTATTATTTGGTCGCCAATTCTTGTACAACAAGCGATATATTCTTTATTAAAAACGGCTACTCCAAAAGGAATATTATGTATTGAAAAATCTGAATCTGATGGATATTCTACAAATGATTTCATAGTATTTTATCTGTTTTTTATTTTAGTTGTGGTTGGTCTTGTCCGAAAGATTTTTCGTCTATCCATCGGTCTTTGTTATTAACATCTATAAGATAATAAATACCTTTTTGCTCCGTAAGAAGCAATGTTTTAGTAATAGCAATAGGAATTTTTTTGTTTTCTAATAAATCGGCTCTTAAGGAGATAATATTTTTTTTCCTAACAATATCACCAGAAAAAACATTGGAAGAGCTTTCGCCAGTTTTTTTGTCATCGAAAATTTCTACAAAAGTGGCTTTTTTACCATCAAAATGCATGAAATTTCTTTCTGTATGGTCTTGGAAATCATTTATAAGTACAAATCTTTTTTGATCTACGCTTATATTTTCCAATACTTTTTGGTTAATACCTTTTCTCTCTTCAAGACGAGAAAGTATTTCATTGAGTTTCCCATAGCTTTGGGCTTTTCCTGCGATACTTGCTAGTATTAGAAGTGTTAAAATTCCTTTTTTCATGTTGCTGTGTTTAATAAAAAAGTTTTGTCAGGATTTCTTATCAAAATCCATGACAAAACTATATAATTAGTGCGATCTTAAAGATTGCCTCTTCTTTCTTGCTCTCTTTCTAAAGCCTCGAATAAAGCTTTAAAGTTACCAGCACCAAAGCTTTGAGCTCCGTGTCTTTCAATAATTTCGAAGAAAAGAGTAGGGCGGTCTTCAACTGGTTTTGTGAAGATTTGCAATAAATATCCTTCTTCATCACAATCAACCAAAATACCTAAGCTTTGAAGTTTTTTAATGTCTTCATCAATGTTTCCAACTCTTTCAGGAATCATGTCGTAATAAGCTTCTGGTGGCGCAGAAAGGAACTCAACACCTCTTTTCTTTAATTCAGTAACCGTATGTACGATGTCTTTTGTAGCTACAGCAATATGTTGTACACCTTCACCTTCATAAAAATCTAAGTATTCTTCTACTTGAGATTTTTTCTTTCCTTCAGCAGGTTCGTTAATTGGGAATTTAGCATAACCATTACCATTAGACATTACTTTAGACATTAATGCAGAATATTCTGTGTTAATTTGTTTGTCATCAAAAGAAAGGATGTTCACAAACCCCATTACGTCTTCGTACCATTTTACAACAGGTAACATTCTGTCCCAATCTACATTTCCTACGCAGTGGTCAACATACAATAAACCAGCATCTTCTGGGTTGTAATCGCTTTCCCATTTTTCATATCCTGGCATAAATTCGCCAGTATAATTTTTTCTTTCCACAAACATATGAACGGTTTCTCCGTAAGTGTAAATTCCAGACATTCTTACTTCCCCATTTTCGTCTGTAAGTGTAACAGGCTCTAAATAAGGTCTTCCCCCTCTTTTTGTAGTTTCTTCGAAAGCTTTGTAAGCGTCATCTACCCAAAGAGCTAAGATTTTTACCCCATCACCATGTTTTTTTACATGCTCGTTAATAGGGCTGTCAGATTTTAATCCAGTTGTTAAAACTAAACGGATTTTTCCTTGTTGTAAAACATAAGAAGCTCTATCTCTAACTCCTGTTTCTGGCCCAGCATAAGCAACAGATTGGAAACCAAATGCAGTTTTGTAATAATGAGCTGCTTGCTTAGCATTTCCTACATAAAATTCAATGTAATCTGTTCCATTAATAGGAAGGAAATTTTCTGCTTGTGCAATTTTTTCAGCAAAAGTTAATGTGGACATATTTTTACTTTTTATTTTTAATTATTTTGATGCAAATTACGAAAATATTATAAATAATTGAGTTTTGAATTTTGGGCAACAATGTTAAAATTTACTTAATAATAGCTGTTAAATCTTAAGTTTGATTTAAAATTAATAGTAATGTGTTTTTTGTAAAAATTTGTTATTTTTTTTGAATTTTATTTGAAAAAAAAGTCATCGAAAATGGGTGACTTTATATTTTATTTAAATCTTTCGAAAGCTGCTTTTTCTAAAAATTCTTTATCATCAGGATGAGAAATTTCTATTAAGGCTTGTGCTCTTTGTTTTAGATTTTTACCATATAGATAAGCTCTTCCGTATTCTGTAACCACATGATGAACGTGCCCTCTTGTGGTTACCACTCCTGCTCCTTGCTTTAAGAATGGGACAATTCTCGGAATTCCCTTTTTGGTTCTAGAAGTTATGGCTATAATGGGTTTTCCTCCTTCACTTAAGGCTGCACCACGCATAAAATCCATTTGTCCACCAATTCCACTGTATTGGTAAGCTCCTATGGAATCTGCATTTACTTGTCCCGTAAGATCAATCTCAATAGCGGAATTTATAGCTACCATTTTTTTATTCTTCATGATATTGATAGGGAAATTAACATCTGAAGCTTCTTTGAAAGAAAAAACCGGATTATCATTCACAAAATCATACAATTTTTGAGTTCCAAAACAAAAACTTGTCACATTTTTATTATCGTGAAACCCCTTGTATTTATTGGTGATGATGTCATTTTTAATTAAATCGATAACCCCATCACTTAACATTTCTGTATAAATTCCTAAATCTTTATGATTGGAAAGGCATTTTAAAACAGCATCTGGAATGGTCCCAATGCCCATTTGAAGGGTAGAACGGTCGTCAATAATTTCGGCAACATTTTTACCCACTAATAATTCTTCTTCACCTATTTTCGTTCCGTAATCTATAGTGGGAAGGTCTTCTTCGTGAAAAACAATTTTATCAATTTTGTTAATATGTATCATTCCATCACCGTGTGTTTTTGGCATTTTTGGATTGATAATGGCGATGGTGATTTTTGCGGAATCCACGGCAGCTTTTGCAATATCTACAGAAGTTCCTAAGGTGCAATATCCGTGTTGATCGGGAGGGGAAAGTGTTACAAACGCAACATCCAATGGTAAAATATTCTTTCTGAATAAAAGTGGAATCTCACTTAAAAATACTGGAATAAAATCACCTCTATCCGAGTTTACAGCCTCTCTTACCGGACCAGAAACGAATAGAGAATTGATAAAAAAACTGTTTTTATATTGAGGTTTTGCTATTTCTACATTTCCTTGTTGGGTAATAGAAACCATTTCTACATTTTGAAGACAGTCTGCTCGTTTAGCTAATTCATCAATTAAAAAATTAGGAGTAGCGGCACTTCCATGAAAAAATAATCGATCTCCGCTTTTTACTACTGATACAGCTTCTTCAGCGCTTACGTAATTATACATATTAACTTTATATACGTTTAAGTGTTGTATTCAATGATTATTAATGATAATTCTAACAAAGATAATATTTATAAGTGTAAGAATCATCGGCAATGTCATATTAAAACAACAGGACGAGATAAAGAATCCCATCCTGTTTATTTGTTTTTCAATTGTTTACTTTGAAGTTTTATTTTTTCATACTTCCAGTTTCATTGAATCTTAAATGCCAACTAAAAGATTCTCCTAAAAGGTGTGGAGTGTGTCCTCCTTTTTCACATGCTCTATCGAAATACGATTGCAATTCATCTTTATAATCTGGATGAACGCAATTGTCAATAATTTTCTGAGCTCTTTCTCTTGGAGCCAATCCTCTTAAATCTGCTAAACCAACATCTGTAACAAGAATATCTACATCGTGTTCCGTATGATCTGTATGAGAAACCATTGGGAGAACATGCGAAATTTTATTGTCTTTAGACGCTGCCTGAGTTACGAAAATACTTAGATAAGCATTTCTTGCAAAGTCTCCAGAACCACCAATACCATTCATGATTTTTGTTCCACCAATATGCGTAGAATTTACATTTCCGTAAATATCAAACTCGATAGCAGTATTAATGGCGATAATTCCTAATCTTCTAATTAAACCAGGAGTGTTAGAAATATTTTGAGGTCTTAAAACAATTTTCTCTCTGTATTTTTGAAGGTTTCCGATAACTCTTTCGTAACACTTTTCAGAAACGGTGATGGAAGATGCAGACGCGAAACTTAATTTTCCAGAATCAATTAAATCGAAAGTACTGTCTTGTAAAACCTCTGAAAACATGGTTAAATCGTAGAAATTACTATCCTTAAAACCAGTTAAGACCGCGTTGGCAACTTTTCCAATTCCCGCTTGAATAGGAAGAAGTCTGTCTGTAAGTCTTCCTAAGCTTACTTCATTTTCAAAGAATTGAAGTAAATGTTGTGCAATAGCTGTGGTTTTTTGGTCGGGTTCTGCAATATCTGCTGGACTATCTTTGATGTCTGTAAAAACAATAGCCTCAATTTTATTAGGATCCAACGGGATGCTTTTTCTTCCAATTTTGTTCCAAGGAGCAACAATTGGAATAACATTTCTGTACGGATAATTTTCTGCTTGATAAATATCGTGAATTCCGTAAATTTCTTCTGGAACTTGTGTATTGATTTCAATAATCACTTTTTTAGCCATTGCAGCAAAAGTTACAGAGTTGCCCACAGAAGTTGTTGGAACAATACTTCCGTCTCTTTCAATATAGGCCGCTTCAATAACCGCAACGTCTAAATGTTGAAGGTTTTTTGTATGAAGAAGTTCTGCGCTTTCACTTAAATGCTGATCAATAAAAAGGATGTCTCCATTATTAATTTTATTTCTTAAAATAGGATCAGCCTGAAACGGCATTCTTTTCTTTAAAACATTGGCTTCGGCTAATTTACCATCAATACCATGTCCTAAAGAAGCTCCGGTCATAAGGGTTATTTTGAGGTCTTCATTTTTTCCTCTTTCGGCTAATGCAGCAAGTATTGCTTTACTGTCTCCAGCTTTTGTAAATCCACTAGAACCTACCACCATTCCATCTTTAATCAACTTAACAGCTTCTTCTGCTGTTGTTACTTTTTGGTGTAGATTTTCTAATCTAATTCTCTCTAACATGTATTCTTGATTTAATTCAAACCGTTATCACAAACGGTTATCCCTATATTTAAAAACTACAAAAGATGCTTTATTATACTAAAGCATCTTCTGTACTATGTTGTATGTATTATTCTTGTGAACGGTCTTTTATACTGTGATCTTGGTCGTCTAGCCAAGAAGTTAAGTAAGAAGGGTCTTCTACCTTCATCGCTTCTTCTGTAATTTGCAAAGGTCTGAAAGGGTCTACCATTACGGCATATTCCTCCGTTTCTTTTACTCCAATACTTCTTTCCATTGCTCCTGGATGTGGACCATGAACAATTCCTCCTGGGTGAAGTGTAAAATCCATTAAATCGATATGATTTCGGCTCATAAAATCACCTTCCGTATAGAAGAGAACTTCATCAGAATCGATATTTGAATGGTTATAAGGTGCAGGAATAGCTTGAGGATGATAATCGAAAAGTCTTGCCACAAAAGAGCAAACTACAAAATTATGACCTTCAAAATTCTGATGCACTGGAGGTGGTTGATGAACTCTACCCGTAATTGGTTCGAAATCTTTAATATTGAACTTAAATGGATAGAAGAAACCATCCCAACCTACCACATCAAAAGGATGGGTAGCATATATAAAATCAGTAATCTGATTTTCTTTTTTTACTTTAATTAAAAATTCACCTTTTTCGTCAACAGGTTCTTTGTAAATAGGTGCTACAATATCTCTTTCGCAGAACGGTGAATGTTCTAATAATTGTCCAAACTCGTTTCTGTAACGTTTTGGAGTGTAAATAGGTGAGTGGCTTTCTAAAAAGAAAATTGCATTGTCTTCTGAATCTAACTCCACCTGATAAATAGTTCCTCTAGGAATAATTAAATAATCCCCTTTTTCAAATGGAAGGTCACCTACAAAAGTTTTTAGCGTTCCCGTTCCTTCATGAATGAACAAAAGCTCGTCGCACTCGGCATTTTTATAGAAATAATCTGTAGATTTTCTAGGTTTTGCCAATCCCATTTTAAGGTCGTTGTTCAGAAGAAGAACTTTTCTACTCTCAAGAAAATCGTTTTCAGGACTAACATTCATCCCTTTGAACATTCTTGGCGCTATGTTTTTAGCAACCGCAATTTTGGGAGTTACATCTTTAGGTTCACCAACACGAATAATTTGTGTAGGACGATGAATATGGTATAATAAAGAAGAAATACCGTGAAATCCTTCTGTCCCAAAGAGTTGCTCATAATAAAACTTGTCTTCTGGAGATTTAAAAACAGTATGTCTTTTGTGGGGAATATTACCCAATTTTTCGTACCTCATGAGAAATGGTTTATTTCGTTCAAATTTACAAAAAATTACTAATTTTTTCGATTTGTTACATCAATCCTTTGAGTTGAAAAAATTTACTGTAATATCTGTAATGGAAAGTAGATAAGAAAAAAGCAACCCTAATTTGATATTTAAGGTTACTTTTTTTAGTTTTTATTGATTTTTATTTTGTTAAATCTAATCCCCCAAAGTTACCAGAACTCATCATGAGATAGACGTTTTGTGCTTTGTCCAAAGTATCCCAATATTGGTGAAGATCTTCAGCATTGGTGAATACTAATAAATTTTCGTTTTTAAATTTTTGCTTAATAAACTCTGGAGAAATAGGCTCCATTCTTTTTATTTTCAAAGCATCTTCGGAATAGAAAACAATAGCGTGGTCTAATCCATCCATCGCATGATCGTATTGCTCCAAAAATACCGGATTCAAACTAGAGTAGGTGTGAAGCTCTAAGAAACCGTATTTTGTTTTATTAGGATATTGCTCTGCAAAGGCTTTTACTGTTGCTTTTACCTTGCTTGGCGCATGTGCAAAATCTTTAAATAAAGTTCCGCCGTCTTGTCTTTCTACTTTTTCTAGTCTTTTAGAAGCACCTTTAAAACTCATAATAGCCTCATAGAATTCTTCTTCCATAATGCCGAGTTGTTGACAAATACATCTTGCGCCTTCTAAATTTAAAAGATTATGAGCCCCAAAAACAGAAAGAGGAACATCGCCCATTTCGGTTTTTAAGTGAACTATTTCATTAATGATTTCGTATTCAGGGGTTTTATAAGGGATTTTTCTGAAATAATTTTCAGCATTTTCAACCACTTTTACCACTTCTTCATCTTCCTCATTGTACACCAATACACCACCAGGAGTAATGGTTGCCACAAATTTTCTGAACTGTTCTATATAATCATCAAAAGTTTTGAAAACATTAATATGATCCCATGCAATCCCAGAAATTAAAGCAATATTAGGTTGATACAGCAAAAATTTAGAACGAGGATCCAAAGTTGAAGACAAATATTCATCCCCTTCAAGAATCATAAAATCATTTTGTTCTGTAATTTTCACCATACAATCGAAACCTTCCAATTGGGCTCCCACCATATAATCAATATCTTTTTGATGGAAATTAAGAACATGCAAAATCATGGAAGTAATGGTTGTTTTACCATGAGAACCTCCTATTACGACCCGTGTTTTTTGCTTAGACTGTTCGTATAAAAATTCGGGATAAGAATAAATTTTCAAACCCAATTCTTTGGCTTTTGCAAGCTCTGGATTGTCGGCATGAGCGTGCATTCCTAAAATTACCGCATCAATATCAGAAGTAATTTTCTCGGGAAACCAACCCATTTCTGCGGGTAGAATTCCTTTCTTTTCTAATCTGGATTTTGAAGGCTCAAAAATAGCATCATCCGAACCCGTTACTTGGTAGTCTTTATCTTTAAGTGCAATGGCTAAGTTGTGCATAGCACTCCCACCAATTGCGATGAAATGTGTTCTCAATTTTTTTTTGCTTTCTGCAAATTTAGAAAAAATGTATGAGAGCAGCATAGGCTTAAGTCTTGCTAAATCATTACTTTTGTACTTTATTTTAATAATTTACCTTTATAGATACATGAAACCAAATTTAGCAAAAGGGACAAGGGATTTTACAGCACAAGAAGTGGTAAGAAGAAGATATATCATTAATATCTTACAGAAAAATTTTGAAGTTTTTGGGTTTCAACCTTTGGAAACCCCAAGTTTTGAAAATCTTTCTACATTAACTGGGAAATACGGTGAAGAAGGAGATCGTTTGATTTTTAAAATCTTAAACTCTGGAGATTATCTTGATAAAATTTCTGATGAAGAAATGGGATTGAGAAATCACAAATTTTTAACGCCTAAAATTTCAGATAAAGCACTTCGTTACGACTTAACGGTTCCGTTTGCAAGATTTGTAGCCATGAATCATGGGCAAATGACTTTTCCTTTCAAAAGATATCAAATTCAACCTGTTTGGAGAGCCGATCGTCCGCAGAAAGGGAGATTTAGAGAGTTTTACCAATGTGATGCCGATGTTGTAGGAAGCGAAAGCCTTTGGCAAGAAGTAGATTTGGTGCAATTGTATTTAAAATCTTTCAAAGAACTTGGTGTTTCCGTAACGATTCATTTAAACAATAGAAAAATTCTTTCTGGATTGGCGGAATACGCAGGAATTACCGATAAACTTATTGATTTTACCGTGGCTTTAGACAAGCTGGATAAAATTGGGAAAGAAGGAGTTGTAAAAGAAATGAAAGAAAAAGGCATCTCTGATGTTTCAATTGAAAAATTGGACTTCTTGTTCAGTCAAGGAGAAGATGCACTTCAAAATCTGTTGGCATTAAAAGAAAGATTTGAAGGCAACGAAATTGGTTTGCAAGGGGTAAATGAATTAGAATTTGTACTTACAAAATCTTTGGATTTAGGTGTTGATGTTAATAATTTGATGTTTGATATTACTTTAGCCAGAGGTTTAGATTATTATACAGGAGCTATTTTTGAGGTGAAAGCAGACGAAGCGCAAATGGGATCCATTGGTGGTGGTGGAAGATATGACAACCTTACCGAAGTTTTTGGCGTGAAAAATATCCCTGGAATTGGAATTTCTTTTGGTTTGGACAGAATTTATTTGGTAATGGAAGAATTGAATTTATTCCCAGAAAATGCCAACCAAAAAGTAGAATATTTATTTGCTAATTACGGTGATGCAGAATCTGTAGAAGCTATGAAGTTAATTGCTAAGTTGAGGCTTAAAAATATTTCGTCTGAATTATACCCTGAAGCAGCAAAACTAAAAAAACAGTTTACTTATGCTGAGAAAAAAGAGATTCCTAATATCGTATTTTTAGGTGCAGAAGAAATTTCAAATGCTACGATCACGATTAAAAATTTATTGACAGGTGAACAAAAAACACTTACTCAAGCTGATTTTTTACAATAAACAATAATATTTTACTCTGAAAAAAATGAAGACAATATTTTCTGCTATTTTCTTTCTTCTTGTATCTGGTACAGTTTTTTCGCAATATCATGAGATGCCACCACCACCGCCACCAGCTCAAGATCTCAGTAAGGAATCTGAAACTGTTCGTTTAACTAAAATCAGCGAATTTCCAAAACAAATTTTTGGTTGGAATGTTAAACAATTAATCATTTCGGAGAGCGATAATCTAAAAGAAATTCCCAAAGAAATAGGAAATTTTAAGAACTTAAATTATTTCCTTATAACTGGAGGACATCAGATAACAAAGTTTCCAAAAGAATTTACTTCTTTAAAAAACATAAAAAAACTGAGTTTGCATAACTTTAGAACCGAGCAAATTCCTGTAGAACTTTTCAATCTTTCGGGTGTACAAGAGTTTGAATATTTTACGTATTCTTACTTTACATTCCCTAAAGAATTAGGGAAATTTAAAGATCTTACGAAGCTTATTTTGTCTAGAGGAACTGTAAGAAGAGAAGGTGATATGACTAAAAAAGAAGGAAATAATTTACCTTCGAGCATTAAGTCTATGAAGAAATTGGAGGAATTTTCTGCATCTTCTAATTTAATGACGGAACTTCCTTCAGAAATAGGCTCTTTAAGTATGCTGAAAGATGTAAGCTTGTCCAACAATCTTCTTAGTAAATTGCCGAATACTTTTTCTCAACTTCAAAACCTTAAAACTTTGACTTTGTCTAACAATAAATTCACGGTTTTTCCTAAAGAGCTGTATGAGTTGCAAAGTTTGACAAGGATAGATATTTATGAAAATCAAATTGATACTTTTCCGCAGGGAGCAGAAAAAATGAAGAGTTTGATAGGTTTGTTTATCAATAAAAATAAAATATCTGAAAATGCTTTGAAAGAAATTTATAAAATCCCGAATTTAGAAGTTTTAGACCTTGGAGATTGTCAGTTAAAATCTTTTCCACCAGGAATAGAGCAGATGAAAAAGATTAAAAAAATATATGTACAGGGCAATTTTATTCCTCAATCTGAAGTGGATAGAGCGCAAAGGTTACTTCCTCCAGGAGCGAGAATTGTAAACGTAAAAATGTATTAATTTTTATAGAAATAAGGTTAAGCACTTATTTTCAATATTTAAAAAACAAAAAGGCATAAATTAATTTTATGTCTTTTTTTGTGCTGATAAGTGAATTTAAATTGAATGTCATCAATAACAATTTGTAAAAAAAGATGGTAAAGTATATTCAATATTCATTATTTTTAAAACAATAGACGTAAAAAATGGATTTTAAAAATAAAAATGTTTTAATAACAGGAGGAGCCTCAGGAATTGGGAAAATAATGGTGAGAAAATCTTTGGAAAGAGGAGCTCAGAAAGTCATCGTTTGGGATATCAATCCAACTGGTTTGGACAGTTTGAAAGCTGAATTTTCTCATTTGGGTGAAGTGGTAAGTTTTGTTGTGGATATTTCCAATTTAGAATCTATTGTTCATAATGCTGAGTTAACCAAAAAGGAAGTAGGGAAGGTGGATATTCTTATTAATAATGCAGGAATTGTGGTGGGGAAATATTTTCATGAACATAACCATGCAGAAATTGAGAAAAGTATGTTGATCAACTCTAACGCCTCAATGCACATTAGTCTAGAATTTTTGCCACAAATGATAGCGGAAAACTCTGGTGCTATTTGTACTATTGCGTCTTCGGCGGGATTAATTTCAAATCCTAAAATGTCTGTTTATGCAGCTTCTAAATGGGCTGCAGTAGGTTGGAGCGATAGTTTGAGGTTGGAAATGGAACAGTTGAAAAAAAATATTCAGTTGACAACCATAATGCCTTTTTACATTAATACAGGAATGTTTGATGGGGTGAAATCTAAACTTTTACCCATTCTAGAACCAGAATCTGCTTCTGAAAAAATAATGAAAGCCATAGAAGCGAAAAAGAAAATGCTTGCAATGCCCATGCCTTATTGGTTTATAAGATTTTCGCAAGGAATTTTACCGCTTTCAGTTTTTGATTGGGTGATGAGAAATGTATTTGGAATTTATGATGGTATGAAAGAATTTACGGGAAGAAAATAAATTTATACCAAAAGACCTGAACAATGATCTTCTGAACTTCCTGTAGCAGATGATAAAACGTTGTTTTCGTTTCGTAGTTTTAAAACGCCCATAAAAGCAAAAATTAAAGCTTCTTTAAATTCAATAATTTTTTGGTCTGGAATAATAATTTCGGTTGAAGTTTTTGTTACAATTTTTTCTAATAAAAAAGTATTATAAGTTCCACCTCCCGTAAATAGTGCTTTTTTGAGATGGTTCTCGTTAAAAACTTTCGCAATTTGTTCTGCAATATGTTCCGTAAAAGTGGCTAAAATGGTTTCTGATGGATGGTTTTCCAGCAAAGGGAAGATGTTTTTAATACACCATTCTACTCCTAAAGATTTGGGTGCTTTTTGCTGATAAAAATCTAAAGAATTAAGTTTTTCTAAAAGTTCAATATCAATATTTCCTCTTCTAGCAAAATCGCCGTTTTCGTCGTAGTTTTTACCTAATTTTTTAGCAAAAACATTTAGAATAATATTAACAGGAGAAATATCAAAAGCGAGTCTTTGATTGTTGTTTTTAAAAGAAATATTGGAAAATCCTCCTAAATTAATACAAGTATCATATTCGTGAAACAGAAATTCATCCCCAACAGGAACTAAAGGTGCTCCATTTCCACCCATTACAACATCTTGACTTCTAAAATCGAAGACTATTTTTTGTTGCGTAATTTTTTTAATGGCTCTTCCGTCGCCAATTTGTACCGTGTATTTTTTTGCTGGTTGATGAAAAACGGTGTGTCCATGCGAAGCGATAATATCAATCTTCTTTATTTGATGGGTCTCAATAAATTTTTGTGTAAACTCTCCTAAAAGAAATCCGTAATGGGAGTGCAGTTCGTAAAGATTTTCTGCAGAAAGATGAATGCTGTTTTTGAGTTGATTTTCCCAAGCTTCTTCGTAAGGAAAGGTTTCGGCTTCAAGAATTTCAAAAGTCCAGTTTTCTTGTTTTGTAAATTTCGCATAGCAAATATCTAAGCCATCTAAGCTTGTTCCTGACATTAAACCAATTGCGAAATATTCCATATTATTTTTGAGCTGAAGAAAGTTGTAATTTTTGAGTATTGAAATCCGCAGAACCGTTGAAGAAAGTATATTCCGAAAAGTCGTCTTTGGCTTTCATGCCGTGGTTTCCTATTAGCGTAGAGCCGTCTTCTAAAGTTACATAAACGGTGTCTTTAGTAAAAACCATTTTTTTTGTTTGGTCCCAATAAACGCTTTGCATGGCGAATCTTTGGTTTTCATTGGTTCTTATTTTTACATCACCTTTGGCTTCGTAAAATTTTTTAGCTTCGTTAATCTTGGCGTATTTGGCAGTAAGTGTTCCAGGTGTATTGGGTTTCTTTTTATCAAAAAACTCAATGTTAATGCCTTTTTTGGCTAGAATATAAGGTTCTTTTACCAATTCGTATTTTTCAATAAGAGGAGCTGAAGCTTTTAATACGATTAGTCCAGAATCTCTTTGTAGAATTTTGGCGTTGTGAATAACCTGTGTTGGGAAATTTTTATTTTGTTTATCATTAATTTTTGTGAGGTCTTCTTCACAAGAGGTCAACATAAAAAATATAGCACAACTAAAAAGGTATGCTATATTTTTTATTATTGTATGATGTAACGTCTTCATTTTAGTTGTAAAGTTGTTTTCTGAACCATTTGTCAGCAAAATTTAAACCTATTTTGAAGTTGATAAAGTTTTGATTAATTAAATTGTTTTGTGTAGTTCCTCTTTTGCCAAGTTCAACACCTAACTCCAAACCAGACATTCTTGTTACACTACTGTTTTTGAAAGGAAATAATGCTCCAAAAGTTACCCCAAATTCATTAATAGATTTGTCGGCTAAAACTAAGCTTCCTTTTTCATAATAAGCTCCATATCTGTAAACCACTCTTGAAAAATAATTTCTGAAATTGTTGTAGTTTGGCAACCACCATCCTCCAGCTGCAAAACGATAAGAGTCTTTCATGTCCATTGTTTTACCGAAATAAAGAACATCTTCAGCTTTTTTATAATCTAATTGACCAGAGATAAACCATCTGTTTTCTTCACCGTAACCTGCTCCAAATGAAGCTTCGAAAGGAATTAAATTTTTAGTTTTAGTATTAACCTGCTCAATGATATTCTCATTGGTTTTCTCGCCATCAGCATTTAAGAAGTAGGTGCTGTTGGTATACTGAGAAGTAGGGTTTTTAGTGTTTCCGAAGGTTGTAGTTGCACCAAAAGTCAATTTATGATCCATTTTCATTAATACCTGATAACTTGCTCCTAAAGTAAAATTAAAAGTTTTAATTTTATTTATAGTTTCATAACCATTAATAAGTTCTGTATCTGTCATCGTAAACTCATCTTTATCGTTTAAGTTTCCAAAATAATAGTTCGCTTTTGCCCCTAAAGAAAACTCTGGAGTTACTTTATAACCTACAGCAATTTGAAATGCGTTTAAACTACCACTTCCCGTAAAATGATTGTATTGAGTTATATTATTGTTAATAGAAGAAGTTCTGATGATGTCATAACTCTTAGAACTATAAGGCTGATAAGCCAAACCAACTTTTACTTTTGGAGAAACAGGAAAAGCAATTGAAATATTAGATAAATAAGTTGAATGCTTAGTTACCTTTGAATTATCATAATTTGTTTTAAAGTAGTTGTTTTCATTGGAAGCTTCTACTTTTATACTTGTTAGCTCAAAATTTCCGTTATTAGCAGGATTTCCGAAGTTGAAGCTACTTGTAAAATCGCTGATATAAGCCGTAGAAATCCCACCCATTGAGGAAGTTTCTATAGTATTATCAAACTTTACATCTCCAATTCCGAATGCTGCATAAGGTGAGTTTCCGATACTTTGAGCATTTAAGAAATATCCAACTGAAATGAATGATATTGCTAAGATTTTTTTCATTCTTTATTTTTAAAACAATGCGCAAATATCTTAAATATTACTGAATTGTAAAAATTTAGTTTGGTTAAAGTTTGTTAAGCGTACTTTTAAGGGTTTTTAATTTTTGCCAATCATCTTATTTTTTATCTTTGAAAAATGAATTGGGAAAATATAGCGGGTCAAACTCAGCTTAAAAATCTATTGCAACAAAGTATTTCCGAAAACAGAATAAGCCATGCTCAATTATTTATCGGCAAGGAGGGTTATGGCACTTTTCCGTTGGCTTTAGCCTATGCAAAAGAAGTTTTGTTCAGAGAAAATGAACATGCAGCTTCTAAAGTAGAACATCTTAATCATCTTGATCTTCATTTTTCATTTCCCGTTTTTACCGAAAATAAAAATTCTTTAAGTAAAATAAAATTCGAGCAGTTTAGAGAAATGATGTTGGAATTTCCTTATTCAAATTTTGATGATTGGACGGGTTTTTTGGATTCTGAAAACAAACAGTTTTTTATTTCTGCAGATGAAATAGAAGATCAAAACCAGAAGTTTGCGCTGAAAAGCTATGAAGGTGGAACCAAAATACTCATCGTTTGGCGAGCGGATAAAATGAATGTTTCGGCAGCGAATAAGTTTTTGAAATTTTTGGAAGAGCCGCCAGAGAAAACACTTATTATTTTAACAGCAGAAAATACGAGTGATATTTTACCCACTATTTTATCGAGAACGCAAATTGTAGAAGTTCCAAGAATTCAGGATGAAGATCTAAAACTGTATCTGCAATCTTTTAATAGGGATTTAGGTGATGCAAAAATAACTGAAGTGGTTCACGAAGCGCAAGGAGACCTTAATGAAGCTTTAAAATTATTGCAGTCTGTGAACAAAGACTCAGATTTTGAAGCTTTGTTTGTACAATGGGTGAGAGATGCTTTCCAAGTGAAAAAGAAACCAGAATTTTTGAAAAATATTATTTATTGGGCGCGAGAAATTGCAAGTTGGAATCGCGAGAAACAAAAGAATTTTCTTAATTATTGTTCAGAGATTTTCCGTTTGGCGCTTTTACAAAATTATCAAACTGGAGATTTGGTGTATAAAAAAATTAATGCCAATAGTTTCAACTGGGAGAGTTTTTCTAAATTCATCAGCGGAGCCAATATAGAAAGCATTTTAGATGAATTGTCTGCTGCAGATTTGCACCTCACAAGAAATGGAAATCCCAAAATTATTTGGACAGATTTAGGGATTAAACTATCGAGATATATTCATAAATCAGTATAAATTTATCAATTAATATATTAAACAACACTATGAAAATTAAATTGTTTACCACGAAGTGGAGCCTTTTATTGGCAATGTTTTTTAGCGTTTTATTTTTCGCACAAAATGAGAAATCTTTACTTTGGAAAATAAGCGGAAACGGACTTGAGAAGCCTTCTTATATTTTCGGGACCATTCACATGATTTGTGAAGAAGATTATGTAATGAATGCTACCATACAAAATGCTTTAAAAAGTACTGACGCTTATTTTGCAGAATTAGATTTTACCAATGTGGAAGATATGGCGAAAATGCAATCTCAAATAATGTCTTCAACACCTTTGTCTAAAAGACTTTCTGCTGATGAGTATTCAAAACTAAAAGATCTTTTAAAGGAAACCGTTAAATTGGATATTGCACAGTTTGAAAATATGAGCGATATGGGAATTGTAAGTATGGTTACTTTAAAATCTTTCCCGTGCGAGAAACAAAAAATGTATGAAATGGAGCTTTTAACCTTAGCTCTTGCAGAAAAGAAAAAACCTGGTGGAATTGAAACTTTTGATGAGCAAATGAAGGTGCTTTCTAGTTCTTTTACTATGGAAACTTTGCTGGGTATGCTTGAGGATTTAAAAAAGCAAGGTTTTAAAGGAACTCAAGAAATGGTAGATATCTATAAATCTCAAAATATAGATCAACTTATTGAATTTATGGGGAAAGCGAGCTATATGGATGATAAAGTGTATAAAACTATTTTAAAAGATAGAAACACCTCTTGGTTTACTAGAATGCCTGAACAAATGAAAAAGCAATCCACATTTTTCGCAGTTGGAGCTGCGCATTTAGGAGGAAAAGATGGGGTTATTACCCATTTCAAAAAAATTGGTTACAAAGTAGAGCCTGTGAAGTTTTAATTAAAAAAATATAAAAAGAAGTGACTTATTCGAGTCACTTTTTTATTTCTATCATCTTCGAGTTAAAAATTACCATTTCTTTTTTCTAAAGTAAATAAAGGTAACGATAACAATAACTCCCATTAATCCTAACGTGAAATAATAGCCATATTTATGTTGAAGTTCTGGCATAAAGTCGAAGTTCATTCCGTAAACCCCAGCAATAAAAGTGATGGGTAAAAAATAGACAGAATAAATGGCTAAAAGTTTCATCACCTGATTGGCTTTTTGGTCGGATAACGCCAAAAACATGGATATTAAGTTGGTAATTTGTGCGTTCAGATGTTCAAAATCGGCAACCACATCTTTGTATTTATCCACTAAATCTGTAAACTCAGAATCTGTAATAGTAAGAAGTTTGAATTTGTTTACCCAATCGGCGGAAATATTGAGAATTCTAGCATTGAGACCAGATTTTCTTTTCAGTTTATAAAGTCTTCTAATTTGGTTGGATTGGTTGGAGTTTTTCAAAAAGATTTCATCTTCCATTCTGTCCATAATTTCCAGTAAATTCTGACTTTCCTCATCATAAGACTTTAAAACTTTTATGGCTAAGTGTAAAGCAATTTGATCTGCTACCATGGTATCCGCTTGCAGCTGAATCTCTTTTTTGTATTCATAAATACTGCGGTTTCTCATTCTGTGGACTGTAATTACCGTATTATTAATTAAAAATAATCCTAGCTTGGTGCTTACATCGCTTATTGTGTTGAGGTTGGTGCGCTCTAGCTCTGTGTTTTCACGCATTAAATAGAATTTCACATTTCCATCTTCTTCATATTTGGGAAGGTGATTGGGGTCTATAGTGTCTTCTAATAATAAATCGTTAACGCCATATCTTTCATGTATAAATTGTAAGTCTTCAGGGGTGGGTGCTTCTACATCCAACCATTCACAATGATCATTTTTAAAGATAATTTCTATTGCCATAACACAAATGTAAACATTATTAAGGCGTCAGCTTAAAATACTTTATTACCTGTTGTGCATTTAGCACAAATTAATTTTTAACTTATTCAAACTTCTCTTGAAGACGAAAAAATTTAGATATTGAATCATGGTAAAAGAAGTTATTTTTGATACTATTCTTGTTGCCAAACCTTGAAAGGTTTTTGCGAGGTTAATATTTATTAAGAACTGTCCGCACAGTTGCGAAATATTGGTTTCAATCCTCTTTCTGATTTTTGATTTTGCCTTGGAAAATTCCACAAAATCATGCTGGTTTTTACGCATTGGAACCGAAAGATTTATCTTGGAATAGTTGAATAAATCCAGTTGGAGTTCTTTGCTGATGTACCCTCTGTCGCCGATTAATAAACAGTTTTCAAAATTCTCCTTAATGTCGTGCAGATAGTTCACGTCTTGAACATTTGCAGGGGAAAAATCAAACGAGTGGAAGATTCCATTTTTGTCACAAACCGCATGAAGTTTATAGCCAAAATACCTAGATTTTTGTGCGGCACAATATCCATATGCGGGTTTGATCTCATCCGTGGAACAGATTGCAGAACGATTTGCCCGACTTATTTTACAGATTTCAATTGGCGTGGAATCCACAATAAAGACATCGGTGAAATCCGAAAACTTGCTGCTCAAGGTTTCTC
>JAEWOR010000041.1 GCA_023399595.1 Bacteroidota bacterium
AACTTGACATTTCAAAAAATTCTGTTACATATATTGCGAAAGGTTATCAATTATATCAAAATTTCAAACTAGCAGTAATTGAGAAGAATAATGCTTTATATTTTACTTTTGAAAAAGCAAATGATAACACCAATAGTTGGGCACTTAAAAAAACAAAAGATTTTGGAGTTTTAAAACTTAATGGAGAAAAATATATTTGGAATAGTCCTTATATTGACATAAATTTTTCTAATGGTAAGAAATCAATATATGAACTTAAAAAATAAATCAAAATCCAATTGTAGGAAAAGATGAATATTACACCTTAGTGAATTACAACTTAGGCTTAGCTTTCTTGGATGTTAATCCTAAATACGAATGGACAATAAAAAGAAAATACAAAGGGTTTGGAAAGATATTACAAGACAACCACAGAAAACAGGTATTTCCGCACCCTTTAATTTTGGACCTCAGGTTGTGGGTGAACAATTCTTATTAGAAGTTTTCAAGGAAACAAAAAATATTTTCACTCAGAGAAACGAAACTCATAAAATGGGCGAAATTTTTGTAATTCCTAAGTCCAGCAAAGAACCTAAAATTACTAAAGTTGTACTCTTCAATAGAGGAGCTAGAGACGTTAACAAAGCCAATTATACTGATAAATTAGTCGCAAGAGCTTATTGTGTTGGGATGTTTAATAAAACGATCAACTTTCATTTATGGGAAGATGATGCAACTGGTGGAGGTCATAATGCCACTATTAACAAAAACAATCGTCATAACAGAGCTTACCCTGCAAGAGTAAATATAGATGGCATTGCTGAAACAGAAATTTCTTTAAGTACTGATCAAAATGTTTTGAAGCAAATAGCTAACCGTTACATGATGAGAGGAGATTCTAATGAAGAAGCTTTTCATGAATACTATGTTACAGCCAGCTATTCTGGGAAAAATCAGAAAAAAAAGTTGAAAAAACAGTTCCAACTTCAAACGATTCCTCACACATTAAGCTCGAAAAACTAAAGATTAAAAACATCTCAAAATTCAAATGGAATGGTACTTATCATACACATTTTTTAAGATTAAAAGAGGAGTCAGCTGATCCAAGTGCTTGGGGAAAGATGATACTTAATATAAAAGATAAAAACGCAACTTTAAATATTGATTCCTATGTTGAAATTCTTCAAAAAGAACTTCAAATAAAAAAACAAACTGAAAATCAGATAGAGCTGAAAGAAATAGACAGTGATAAAACACTTATTTTCACAAAAACATTAAAGAAATTATTATAAAAGGGAATACCGTGAATATTTTAGATAATTTGCCTTATGGTGCAAAAAAATCCTTTATAGAATTTAGTCAATACCTCAGCACTTTATAATAGCATATTCAAATATTTTCCTTATTTCTCACTCCCAAAATCTTTATGTAAATTTGTGAATAAATAAAAATTTTGTCACAATATAGTCAGAAAATTTCCCCTTTTGAAGTCCTTATCTCCTTTGAAAAATATATTGATGTGCTGCAACACATTCGGTATAACGACCATTGGGATTATAGGGCTAACTATGCTGAGTCCTTAATCGACACCACAAAGAATTTTCAGGAACTTAGAAAAGGTTTTACAGATTCCTCTATTATTGTAAAAAATGAAGGCCTCATAAAAGTCCTTTTGGCCGATCTTTTTCCGACCGGACTTACCCATAATGAGATTAAAGCCGCCGCTTCTCCTACTGCACAAATTATCTTTAATTACACCGAAAGATTTAGCAAAATTCTAAAAGATGCAGGGACAGATTTTAATATCAGTCCTAGAAGTTATGATAATGGGGATTATTATATTTTCTCTTGTTGTCAAATTCTCAGAACCTATTTCAAACGCGAAATAAAATCTGAAATTCCTTTTTATTATGATATTCCCAATAAAGATGGGATTATTAAACACTATAAAATTACAGTAAATGTAGATTTCATCGATATTTATCCTAAAGAAAATACGCAACTTCCTTCCGAAGCAACTATAGATTTATTGCTAGATAATTTAGATGATATTCAGCTTTGGAAAAAACATTTCCCACCAAATTCTTGGATAATTAAAGGTTTTAGCATTATTTCATTGGTGGATACCACAACAGAAGTAGCACTTTCAGATCTTAAATCTACTTTGATAAAAATTGATCCTGAAAATTTAACACCTAATAATAATATCAAAGAAATCTTTAAATCTTATTTTGATATTGCGGAAATTAATTTCGGATTAATGATTTTTAACAGTGAGGATATGAGACTGGAAAAAGTTCCTCTTTATGAAAATCTTTTCACCAATCATATTTTGGACTTTTGGATCAATATGTTCGATGAAAACACCAAACAAGCGGCCATCAAAAACGTGCAATACAATCCTAAACCCATTGTAATAAGCAATGTTGAAAAACTAGCAAAGGATATTAAAAACATTCATTCTTTTAAAATTATCAACGAAAATAATATTAAAAGTTTTATGATTATTCCTATTGTTAAGGACGAAAAACTTTTGGCTATTATGGAATTCACCTCTCCTATTCCCAATACATTTAATGGTTTGAAATTGAAAAAAGTGGAATCCATTTACGATATTATTGTTTATTCTTTGAACAGATTTCAGTATGAAAAAAACAATCAGATTGAAGCTATTATCCAACGGGAATATACCACCATTCATAAAAGTGTAGATTGGAAATTTAGAAATGAAGCCGAAAAAAAATACAATGCTTTTCTGGCCAAAAAAGAATATAATTTAAAAGAAATATCATTCAAAAATATTTATCCTTTGTTCGGACAAGCGGATATACGTTCTTCCTCAGAAAAAAGAAGATTATGCTTAATGAAAGATTTAAGGCTACAACTACGAATTTTAAAAGAGATATTACAATCCACTAATTTTCCAGAAGCTCAATTCTTTTTAGAACAAGCAATAAATATTGAAAATGAAGTTCTTGAAGATTTAAAAGCTGATACAGAATATCGCTTTTATCAATTATTAGAAGGGCAAATTCATCCTTATTTGCAAACTTTATCTCACAGAACAGAAAGTGAGCCTTTAAGACAACTTATTGAAGTTTATTTCTCTCATCTACAACCTCAAACCCATGTTTTTTATGAAAACAGAGACAAACTGGATGAATCCATTTCTATTATCAATAGAAATCTTACAGACATTCTAGATGCGGAACAGAAAGTAGCACAAACAATTTTCCCTCATTACTTTGAACGCTTCAAGTCTGATGGTGTAGAACATAATTTGTATGTGGGACAAAGCATTAGTGAAAATCTTGATTTTCAGACTATTTACCTGAAAGACATTAGATTATGGCAACTAAAAACAGTTTGCAAAATGGAGAAAGAGTTTAAAAAAATTCAACCTCATCTTCCCATTCCATTGGAAATAGCTTCATTAATCCTCGCTTACAACGAAAAAATAGATATCCGTTTCCGGATGGATGAAAAAAGGTTTGATATAGGAAGCCCTCATAATTCCTATTATGAAATCATTAAGAAAAGATTGGATAAATCTTATGTGAAAAATTCTGATATACGATTAACAAATCCAGGAAAAGTAACCATTGTTTATCTTACAGAAGAAGAAAAAAATGAGTATTTAGCCTATATAGAATTATTGCATCAAGAAAAGATTATTACTCCAAAAGTGGAATTTCTTGAGGTGGATAATTTACAAGGAATTGTGGGTTTAATGGCGATGCAAATAAACGTTTTATAACTGATATAAAGAGTAAGCAAAAGACAATACCGAAATAATAATTCCTGCCATAAATATTTTGTAAGTAATAGAAAGCAATTTATATTTTCTGTCCAATACTTTCCCTAAATAATATAAGTCTTTCACCATAGAAACATAGATAAAATCGCGATCTTTAATCATGTCCATCATTGCATCTTGGTATTCTTCCAATTGCATTTTCTGAAAGTTTCCAAAAAATAAAAGATTTACTTTTCTGCGTTTTACATCTTCCTGTGTAAATTGAGTTTTGGTAACATTAGGTTTTGTGGAAAGAATGGCAAAAATAATAGTGAGAACACTGGACGATAACAATAACAAAGTCGGAATAATAAGGTGAGCGTTTCTTGGTGTATCTAATTTAGGGACCAAAACCGTTAAACACACAGAAATAATAATAGCATTTACAGAAAGTAAAATATTGGCTTTGCTGTCCGCAATATCGCTTAAACGAGTATGGTTATTTAAAGTTACTCGGAAAAGAGTATCCACACTTCTATCGGATTTTCCATCTTTTTGAGCTACTTCAATTTCATTTTTCTTAATTTCTTCCTTTTTTTCAATCTTCCTTTCGAGCTTTTTAATGTTTTTCTTTTTTGCTTCTTCCCAATTTTTTTGGGCATAATGAGTATAAAAAACATGGTTTTGTAAAAGCTTCAAATTTTCTTTATTCCATTCTTCTTGTGAGAAAGATTTTTTCCCCGTTAAAGAAAATTCACTTCTTAGTAATTCACTAACATCATTAAAAGAAGAACTTCCCAAATGTCCAAAATCGGCATCTTTAACGATGTTTTCAAGTAAGTTTTGAGGAATATATTCGTTTTTAGTGGATAAAATAAGGCTAGAAACCTCAGCTATAAATTCTTGAGAAACGTTTTTATCTTGCAAAAATTCTTTTAAAATTTCAACACTTTTTTCCTCGTGATGCTCCTCTCCAAAAGTGTATCCCGTATCATGAAACCACAATGCCAATAAAACTTTTTCTTCATTATCTAAAGAAATTGAAGAATGTTGTATAATTTCCATAGCTTTATTTACAACATGTGTGGTATGTATAAAATTATGATAAAGATAAATAGAAGATAACTTATCTTTGAAAAGATTTTCTACATAATTTTTAGCGATGGGTAACAAACTCATTTTAGAAGATTTAATAGTGTAAAAATATGAATTTATATATAAAAAATGTTGTTAAAAGCTTTACAAGTCTTTCTTTTTCTATGATTGTACTGCTGGGAATTAATTCTTGCGCGACTTATGGCGTACAGCAAGGCAAGAATATTTCCGAGATTAAAAAACCTACAACAAACCCCTCAGATGTTCAGATTTTTTTAATTGGTGATGCGGGCAATGCTGACGAACCTCAAAGTCAACAAACTCTTGCTTTTCTCCAAAACAAACTAGAAGAGGCCAATGATAATTCCGTATTATTATTTTTAGGAGACAACATCTACCCTTCTGGAATGCCCAAAGAAACAGACCAAAATTATAGTCTTGCCAAAGAAAAACTAGAAAATCAATTCAAAATCACTAAAAATTTTAAGGGAAAAACCATTGTCATCCCTGGAAACCACGATTGGTATCATGGAATGGATGGACTAAAAGCTCAGGAAGATTTTGTGAAAAATTATTTCAACGATAAAAAAGCTTATCTCCCGAAAAATAACTGTCCCATAGATGACATTAGCATTAATAAAAACACCAAACTCATTGTTATCAACTCGGAATGGGCTTTGGTAGATTGGGATCAATATCCAGACATCAACAAAAACTGCTCTATAAAAACAGAAAAAGATTTTTATACTGAGTTTAAAGATTTAATTAATAAAAATCAGGACAAACAAATAATTGTAGCAATTCACCATCCTCTTGTCAGTAGTGGAACTCATGCGGGTTTTACATCGGCAAAATCTCACCTTTATCCTTTAAAAACTAAATTTCCAGTTCCTGGAATCGCAAGTTTAATCAATATCTTAAGAACTTCCTCTGGAGTGAGCATGGAAGACAATAGTAATAAACATTATACAAAATTTGCCAGTAGAATAAAAAACATCATCCAAGATAAAGAAAATGTTATTGTAGTTTCTGGTCACGATCATAATTTGCAATACCATGAATTAGGAAATATCCGACAAATTATTAGTGGTGCGGGCTCAAAATCGGATCCTTCAACAATTACAAGGAAAACAGATTTTTCTTTTGGCGGAAGTGGTTTTGCAGTTTTAAATCTTAGAAAAAATGGCAGCTCCGATGTGGAATTTTTCTCCACTAAAGACAACAAATTAGAAAAACTAACGCAAATACAAATTAGAAAAGAGGAAAATAAATTTGTCAACAACTACCCTTCCGTTCTTCCAAAAGAATTTTCTTCGAGCATCTACACTGAAAAATCTACTCAAAAAAGTGGCATTTACCGTTGGTTATTTGGGGATCATTACAGAAAATATTATGGAATCCCAATTAATGCACCCGTTGCAGATTTATCCACTTTAAATGGAGGTTTTACACCTTTTAGAGAAGGTGGTGGTAATCAATCCAACAGTTTGAGACTATTAGCAAAAGACGACCAAGAATTTGTGATGAGAGGAATTAAAAAAAATGCAGTAAGATTCCTCAACAATCAGGCATTTAATAATAAAATGTTCCTCAAAGAGCTCGAAAATACTTTCCCAGAAAGGTTTATTATGGATTTTTATACCACCAATCATCCTTTTACTCCTTTTGCAGTAGGAAATATGGCAGATAAAGTAGGTATTTTTCATAGCAATCAGAAGCTGTATTATATCCCAAAACAAAAGACATTGCAACAATACAATGATAAATTCGGGGACGAAATGTATATGATTGAAGAACGGTTTTCTAGTGATCCTAAAACGCTTCAAATGTTAGACAATGCAGATGATATTGTTTCTACAGAAGATGTTATTAAAAAACTACAAACCAACGAAAAATTCTCTGTAGATAAAGAATCTTACATAAGAGCAAGGATTTTTGATATGTTAATTGGAGATTGGGACCGACATTCTGACCAATGGAAATGGGCAGCTTATAAAAACGGGGATAAAACGGTTTATAAACCTATTCCTAAAGACAGAGATCAGGCTTTTAGTAAATACGATGGTGTTGTATTCTTTTTTGCTATGACTACTCCTGCAATTAGACACATGAAAACTTTTAAAGATGACCTTAAAAATGTAAAATGGTTTAATAGAGAAGCTTATCCATTAGATTTAATTTTTGCAAAAAACACATCTCTTGAAGATTGGGAACAACAAGCAGATTTCATTCAAAAAAATCTTACAAATGAAGCTATTGAAGAGGCTTTTAAAAATCTTCCCAAAGAAGTTCAAGATGAGACAATTGTCGATATACAATCTAAATTAAAATCCAGACGCGATAAACTTAAAATTTATTCTCAGCAATATTATCAAGTTTTACAGGAGAAAGTTCCTATTGCTGGCACTACGTCTAAAGACAAGTTTGTAATCACTAAAAAAGACAATTCTGTAGAAATTCAACAATATGTTCTCACTCTAGAAAATGAGGAAAAACTGGTCTATCAAAAAAATTATGATGAAAATTCTACCAAAGAACTTTGGATTTATGGTTTAGAAAATGATGATATTTATGAAGTGAAAGGAAATGGAAAATCTAAAATCAACATTAGACTTATCGGTGGTTATAATCATGATGTTTATAATGTTGAAAACGGCAAAAATGTAAAAATTTACGATTTCAAGGACAAGAAAAACACTTATAACATCGACTCAAGAACTACAAAAAGAATTACGTCAGATTATCATGCTAATTCTTATGACAGCCATCACCCAAAATATAATTTCTTTGCAGCTTTTCCAAATGCCAATTACAATCCGGATGAAGGAGTAATTTTAGGGTTTGTGGCTAGTTATACCGTTAATAATTTTCTTCAAAATAAATTTACTCAGAAACATATTCTTAAAGGCAATATTTTCACGGAAACCAGTGGGTTTAACTTAGAGTATTCAGGAATTTTCAAAAAAGCTATTTTGGGCTGGGATTTAGGTTTAGATACTTATTATACTTCACCTTATTACACCCAAAATTTCTTCGGATTTTCCAACGAAAGTGTTTTTGATAAACATAGAAATGATGACGAGAAATATGCTAGAAGATACAACAGAGTGAGGATAACGCAGATTAATTTTTCCCCTTCTATTCAAAAAACGGGTTGGCTCAACTTTACACATAAGTTCCAATTCAACGCCGAAAATGTGAAAGTGGAAAAAAATGAAGATCGTTTTGTAACCGTCTCTCAGGATATTCAACCCAATGTTTTCAAGAATCAACAGTTTGGAGGTGCAGATTACAGTTTTAGTTTTGAGAATTACGATAATAAATCTTTCCCAACTTTAGGCTTGTCTTTTGTTCTTAATGCAGGCTGGAAAACTAATTTATCTAATTTTGACAGAAATTTTCTTAGCTTAAATGGAATTCTTGATATTACCCATAGAATTGATAAAAATGGAAAGTTTGTTTTTGCGAATTCCTTAAATACAAAATGGATTAATAATGAAAACTTCGATTTTTTCCAAGCAGCTTCTATTGGAGGAAAAAATGGTTTGAGAGCTTATAGAAATGAAAGATTTTCAGGAAATTCTTTCTTAGTGAACAGTTCGGAAATCCGTTGGAATATAGGAAGACCTAAAAATAATTTTGTACCCACCAATTTAGGATTTTTAGTAGGTTATGATGTGGGCAGAGTTTGGAAAAATGGTGAAAATTCCCGAAAGTGGCATCAATCTGTAGGTGCAGGTTTTTGGGTGAATGTTTTGGAAACTATTTCTGCAAGATTTAACTATTTTATTGGGGAAGATGGCGGACGAATTTCTGGTGGTTTAGGAATGAATTTTTAATATTTGTAAAGTAAAGCAAGAAAATCTAAAAAGAAATCTTGAAAGCAGCTTTTTTTATATATGGATAAATTTCGGGCAGCCTTTGGCTGCCCGAAATTTATGATATCATTATTTTTTACAATCCAAATTCATAGACTTTCCCACCAATTGTTTTGTCCTTTTCATCAACCATCCAAAGTGTTTTATCATCCTTAAATACCAATCCTTCTTTTTGAGAATTGTGTTCTAAAGAAACTTTCTTAACAGTAGAATTATTAAAATCATCCGCTGTAAAACCAGACAACAAAAAAACATTTTGATGAGATAAAAGTGCAATTTCGTTTCCTACAGAATTAATAGATGCCGAAGTAATGGCGGCAGCATTGTATTTACCATCAAGCTTTAACTTCCCTACCAATTGAGCTTCAAAATCACCTTCTTTATTAGGAACTTTATAAACTAAAAAACTACCATCAAAACCTTTGCTTCTGTTTTTTGTGAACAAATAAAAATTTCCATTCATTTCTACAAAACCTTCACAATCGTACAAAAGATTAGATTTTGAAGGTGGAAATTCAGTTTGATCCGCATAATGAAACTTCGTAGTCTGAATCACCTTTGTTGTGGTTTGTTGTGGATTTTTAAGATCAACTTTTAAAATTGCTAAATCTTGTCTTAAATTATCATTATTCCCGAAATCACCAATATAAATATTTCCAGATTTATCACTGATAATATCTTCCCAATCGTTGTTTTCACCATTTTCTACCTCTACATCAGCAATCATTTTACCACTTGCATCCAAACCATAGATTTTGTTTTTATTTCCTGCATCTTCAATCGTCCAAATCACTTTTTTATCAGGTGAAAAAGCAATTCCTGAAACTTCTTTCAGACTTTTAGGTAAGGTAAAAACTTCTTTCAAACTTCCATCAGAAGAGAGTGTTTCGTTTTGTGATTTCTGGCTGCAACTTAAGCTCACAAATGCTAGCAAAATTAAAATACGCAACATATTATTTTTTTATTTTTTTAAACTTAAAATACGAATATCGGACTTTTTTTTCCAGCTGGTTAATTAAATTCTGTTTGTGCAAAATAAAACCCGCCAATAAACCTATTAAACTTCCAATAATAGTTTCTATCACTCTTGCTTCCATGAGCTCATTAACACTGTATTGATATGGATTTCCCATTTCCGCCAAAAGAATGGTAAGTGGTGTTATAAAAACAACTGCAAAACCGTAATTTCTGACAATTAAAAACTCAATTACAAACTGTAAAACCATGATAATAATCGCTACTTCATAAGCTTTTGGTTTCATGAGAAGAATTAGCCATAATAAACCAATTCCTATAAAAGTTCCTAAAATTCTATGTAAATTTCTCTGTTTTACATGTTCATAATTTCTTCCCTGTAAAATAGCGATTGCTGCGATAGAAATCCAATAAGAATTACTGAAATGAAGCAAATTTCCTACCAACAAAGTTAACATCATAAAAAAACCAATAATGCTACTTTCCACAAATTTGGTGTATCTTTTTTTCTTAAAAACACGTCTTGAAAATGTAACTACCGCCGACTTTTCTATAAAAACAGAGTATAAAAATGCTAATATACAAGCCAACATAGTTCCTATCATCATTAAACCTATCCTTGTTGGGAGAAGGTCTATATCAAATTGATAAGTACTCGACATGGCCGCTGCCATAATAAAGAAAAAATTTCCAGGAGGTGGAATTTTAAAATAGGAAGTGATAAAATGCGCATGAAAAGCAATAATTCCCAAAGATATAGCCGATAAGTAAGGATTAAAATTCCAAAAAAGAGAAAACGAAAAAGAGAAAACCATTCCATATGCACAAACCACCAAATGCACCATCCTTTGAGAAATAGGCGCAACCGTAAAATACAAAATGGTAAGTGCACCAATACAAGCTAAGCTCCCATAATTAGGTTTATCAATGCTAAATCCCAAAAGAAGACAACAACCTACACAAATAGCCGCCAATAAAGGAAAATGCCATTTACGTTCAGTAGATTTCACTTCTAATAAATACTGAAACCTGTTATTAATGGGCGTTTTGAGTTTCATTTATTTCATTTTCTTAGCTTCATCCCACAATTCATCCATTTGCTCTATACTAAGATCCGCTAATTGCAAATTCCTTTCTCCAGCTAATTTTTCCATCATCTGAAACCTTGAAATAAATTTAAGATTGGTCTTCTCCAAAGCAGAATCGGGATTTAAACCTGTAATTCTAGCATAATTAATCAACGAAAAGAAAACATCCCCCAATTCTTGTTCTTTCTTCTCCAAATTTTCTTCAGCATGAAACTCTTGAAGTTCTTCATCTACTTTTTTCCAAGCTTCTTCAGCATCTGGAAACTCAAATCCAATTCCCTTCACTTTATCCTGAATTCGATAAGCTTTCACCAAACTCGGAAGTCCTTTTGGAACTCCAGAAAGAATAGATTTATTGCCTTCTTTCAATTTTAGTTTTTCCCAATTCTGTTTTACTTCTTCTTCGTCTTTTACTTCTACATCTCCATAAATATGAGGATGACGGAAAATAAGTTTTTCATTCAATGAATTGATGACATCTGCCATATCAAAACTCTCTTTTTCTGAACCTATTTTTGCATAAAAAACCAAATGAAGCAGAACATCACCTAATTCTTTCTTTATTTCCTGTAAATCTTCCTTTAAAAGTGCATCAGAAAGCTCATATGTTTCTTCCAAGGTAAGATGTCTTAAAGTTTGAAAGGTCTGCTTTTGATCCCACGGACATTTCTCACGAAGATCATCCATAATGTCCAAAAGTTTTCCGAAAGCTTCGAGTTTTTGTTCTTTAGAATTCATTTTTTTGAGGTTATAAATAGGATATTGAGGTTAGTAAAACTTATACAAAAATACAAAAAAACCTCGCCAAAAGACGAGGTTTTACAGTTTATCCACAAAGGATTATCCTTGTTTTCTGTGTGTACTTTTTGGCGCTGATTTAGCAACTGAAGTAGCTTTTACTTTTGGAGTTGAAGCTTTTTCAGTTTTAGGAGCTGGAGCCGCTGCTACAGTATTTTCTGGTTCTGGCATTTCAGCCGCTGCTTTTACAAAACTTTCTGGCGTAATATAACCAGCTTTGTGAAGCGTGTTGTACCATTGAGCCAATTTTTTCATATCAGAAACATAAACTCTTTCTGTATCATAGTTGGGAAGGGCTTTATCCATCAAATCTTTTAATTCTGCATCATTGGATTTATGAGGAATAGTTTCTTTATAACCGTTATCTTTTGCAATATTCTCGAATACTTCAAACAATGGAACTTCTTTATCAAAAGTAAACATAGCGATATTGTCCAATAAACTTACTTGAGAAGAATTACCAATACTTACTTTCTTTTTTGTAGTTACGTCTTCAATAATAAACCCGTTTCTTAACTGAGAAACCAATTTAAAAAGTCCCGGTTTTCCGGAAATTGAAATTATTTTTTCTAACTGCATAATGTTATTTTTTTCTTTTGGTTAAGGCGTTAACTTTAACCCATTCAATTTATTTCTTGTTGTTCAATTTATTTGGGGAATCTCATTTTATAGCTTACAGAAACATCTCCATGAGAAATTTTCTGCAATTTTCCTTTCACTAATTTTTTCTTGAGGGCGCTTAAATGATCGGTAAATAAAATACCGTCAATATGATCATATTCATGCTGAATAACTCTTGCTCTAATATCCGAGAACGTTTCTTTATGTTGAACGAAATTTTCGTCGTAATATTCAATAACAATTGTTTCTTTACGCTTCACGTCTTCTCTAACGTCCGGAATAGAAAGACAACCTTCGTTGAACTTCCATTCTTGCCCAGATTCTTCAAGAATTTGAGCATTTATGAAAACTTTTCTAAAAGTCTTTAATTCTTCTGCAATATCTTCATA
Source organism: Bacteroidota bacterium (assembly GCA_023399595.1). Classification (GTDB taxonomy): domain Bacteria; phylum Bacteroidota; class Bacteroidia; order Flavobacteriales; family Weeksellaceae; genus Chryseobacterium. Next base: position 12,560 of record JAEWOR010000041.1, read on the forward strand.
ATCCTCATCTTCAGCAAGAGGCGTTACATCTATTACAAAAAGACGAATATCTAAACCTATTTGAGGTGCAGCCAAACCAATTCCGTTTGCAGAATGCATGGTTTCGAACATATTTTCTATAAGTTCGTTCAGCTGAGGATAATTTGGGTCTATATCCTTACCTACTTTTCTTAAAACAGGGTCTCCGAAAGCCCTAATTGGTAAAATCATCTATTTTTTTGTTCTAAAAAGTTTTGCAAAATTATAGTTGCACTTACTTTGTCTATTAAACCTTTTTCTTGTCTTTGTTTCTTAGATTTTCCACTTTGAGAAATAAAAAACGAAGCCATTTTTGAGGTAAATCTCTCATCCAATCTATAGACTGGAATGTTGGGAAATTCTTGAGTAAAAGTTTCTAAAAACTTCAGAATATCTGTTTCCACTTCAGACATATTCCCTTTTAAATCTATAGGTTGCCCCACAACAATTTCTTCTACTTTGTTGAATTGAAAATAATCTTTCAAAAAAGAAATAAGTTGTGAAGTACTTACTGTGTCTAAACCACTTGCAATAATTTGCATATCATCTGTCACAGCTATTCCGCAGCGCACTTTTCCGTAGTCTATTGCAAGGATTTGTCCCATAGGATTGCAAATTTAATCAAATTTTCCTAAAACTGGGAATTGATTTTTTTTTTGTTGAAATGACAAAGCAATTATTTTTTTTTATAATTTTATTCGCCTATAAATCAAAAAATTATGAAGCATATCATTCTTGTAAGACACGCAAAAAGCGATTGGCCAGAGGAAACTGAAGATTTCGACAGACCTTTAGCCGAAAGAGGAATACACGATGCTGAAGTTATGTCTAAATTTTTGAAAGAAAATTCTGTAGCTATTGACTATTTTGTTTCTAGTCCAGCTCTTCGGGCTTTGGATACTTGCAAAATTTTCAACTCTGTTTATCAACTCAATTTTAACACCAACGATAAGCTTTACAATCCTTCGGAGCAAAGTTTTGAATCTGCAATTTATGATCTAGATGATTCTCTGAAGTCAGTTGCTTTTTTTTCGCATAATAATGGAATTTCCAATTTTGCCAATTCTATTTCTGAAAATATTTTTCATTTCCCCACTTGTGGAGTTGCAGGTTTTGAAATAGACTGCAATTCTTGGGCGGAATTTGATGGAGCCAAGAAAAGGCTGCTGTTTTTTTATGAGCCTAAGAAAATTTAAATTAAAAAAAAGGATATGTGCTGCATATCCTTTTTTGTTTAAAACATTGATGAAGCTATTTTCTTTTCAAATCCAAATCATCAAAATCAAAACTAAAGTCTGTAATATCAGAAATAGCTTTCATTTTTGCAGATTGGGCTTTTCCTGTTTCATCGTAATCGAAAATGATGTAAGCATCTGCATCGTAACTTCTGTCATCCCATTTTATGATAAATGTATTGTTAGAAAATGGCAACAATTCACCTTTTAACCTTGGCGAATTTTTACAAGAAACTCTAAAAGTATTTTTTTCTTGAGAAATAGTAACGTCACCAAACCAAGCGTCATTGTAAGTTCCTACAAATTGTTCTGCTTTCGGTTGTAGCGCTTTTTCTTTTTTGAAAGCATCGGACTTTGCAAAAGCTTCTTTCTTTTGTTTTTCGAAATTAGCTTCCATTTTTGACATTCTATCGCTGTATATTTTCAGCCAATTTCTGTCTGCGATTCCTAAATAAGAGTCTTTTACCGTATTGGTAATGGTGTTGAAAGCCGCACCAGATTGTTGATTGGTCAAAACTACAATTCCTAATTTCAAGTCGGGAATTAAGGTAAATTGCGTAACCGTTCCTATTAATCCACCCGTATGTTGAACTTGTTTATGGCCTTTCACATCGCTTAAAAACCAACCTAAACCATAGCCATAAAAACCAGTGTCATAAGGATTCTTCAATGCCATTGGAGAACTAATTTGCAAACTCCAAAGCTGTTGAATTTGTTTATCGGAAACTATTTTTTTTCCATCTTTCGTAGTAAAACCATTCATTAGAAATTCTGCCCAAGTGGTCATATCCTTAATATTACTCATAATTCCACCTGCAGCATTTGCAGTTTCATTCCAATCATGCGGAACCGCAATTACTTTTCCGTCCGCAGGAGCGTGAGCATCAATTATATTTTTTACAGAACTAGCTTTAGCACGGTTGTATGAACCAAAACTAGAGGTCATTCCTATAGGTTTCATAATTTTTTGTTCAACAAATTCTGCCCAACTTAATCCAGAAATCCTATGAATAACTTCCCCTGCCACAATAAACATGATGTTGTTATAATCTAAAGTTGTTCTGAACGGATTTTCAGGTTTTAAATATCTAACGTTGTGTACAATATCATTTACCGTTAAATTTCCACCTTCAGGGAAAAACATAAGATCCCCTTGTCCTAATCCCAGTCCAGCCCTGTGTGTTACCAAATCCTTAACCGTAACATTTTGAGAAACATAAGAATCATACATTTGGAATTCTGGAATAAACTTAGAAACTTTATCATCCCAATTTAATTTACCTTCATCCGCTAAAATAGCCAATGCTACACACGTAAAAGCCTTAGAATTGGAAGCAATTCCTACCAATGTTTGATCATCCATTGGTTGATTGTTATTCAAAGAACGAACCCCAAAGCCTTTAGAATAAATCATTTTACCGTCTTTTATCACTCCAACAGACATTCCTGGAACTTTAAAAGTGGTTAACGTGTTTTTAATTAATTCATCTAGTTTTTTTTCTTCAATTTGAGCATTAAGCCCAACAAAAACTAGTAGGAAAAGGAAAAGAGAAAGTTTCTGCTTCATTATTTTTAAATTTTCTCAAAGATAAGGAATAGAAATTATTAACTAATTTTGCAACGATTTTAAACTAAAAAATGACCAAAATCCTACTTCTTTCCGACACTCATTCTTATATGGATGATAGAATTTTAGATTATGCTAAAAACGTTGATGAAATATGGCATTGTGGCGATTTCGGAAATATGGAAGTCATAGAAAAGCTGGAAGCAATAAAACCTTTAAAAGGGGTGTACGGAAATATTGATGAGACAAAAATTAGAAGCATTTTTCCAGAAGTTAATAGATTTTTTTGCGAAGATGTAGAGGTTTTAATGATTCACATCGGTGGTTATCCCGGAAAATATACGCATTTAACCAAAAGAGAAATTGCTGATAAAGCTCCCAAATTGTTTATTTCTGGACACTCGCATATTTTGAAAGTGATGTTTGATGAGAAAAACAAAATTCTACATTTCAACCCAGGTGCAGCAGGAAAGCAAGGTTGGCATAAAATGAGAACCATGTTGCGTTTTGCGATTAATAGCGCAGAAATTAAAGACTTAGAAGTAATTGAATTGGGTCCAAAATAAAATTTGAGATATGAAAATTGGCGATAAAGTATCTGTTTTGGATGAAGATTTAAAAGGTATTGTGACTTCTGTAAAGGAAAATATTGTGACCTTCAAGGATGAATTTGGTTTTACGCATCAATATTCAAAGAAAAATTTGGTGATGCAAAATGCGGATTTGTACAAAGGATCTCCAAAAATACAGAAAGAAGAAACCGTAAAAATCACCTCCAAAAAACACAATAAAAAGCATTTAGTATTAGATCTCCATTTTGAAAATTTGGTCAAAAACCCTTATGATTATGAAAGTTTTGAGCGTTTATTTATTCAAAAGGAAAAATTATTGGAAACGATAGATTTCTGCAGAAAAAACAATCTCAAGAAACTTGAAATCATCCACGGAATTGGTGACGGAACGCTTCAAAGAATGGTTTTAGATGTTTTGGAATCTCAAACTGGTTTCGAGTTTTATCATGCTGCACTTCTTAAAAACCAGTCAGGTTCGGTGTTGGTGGAATTTGTTTAGTTTTTTTGAGTTAAACAAGCCTATTGTCCCAAATAAAATCTTCTATGGACTGAATAGAAACCTTTTTCACAAAATCGGGATGCGAAACGTTAATCAAATAATTACTTTCCCAATGAACCAATGCAGACGGAATTTTCAACACCAAAAATTCCTTAGATTGATACCATTTTGAGCCTATTTCCTGCAAAACAGGATAAGATTTTATAGATTTCCAATCTTTTGGAAGATTTTCAATTTTTACTTCAGAGATATCAGATTCATCAATTTCAATACTAATGAACAAAAGTTTATAACCCATATTGATGTCGATTGCACTTCTGTGGGCCACTAATTCCAAAGCTGAAAGCGAAATTGAACCACCTGCATAAATTACAAATTCATCATCTTTATTCCACCTATTAGCGACGCCAGAAGCACGTAAACTGTCTGCATATTTGGCTTTTCGAATATTGTAAACTACCATTGTTACACGTTTTCACCAAACTCCATTGCAGTAAGACGATTGTCGATAAATTTAATTCCAGAAATGGTTTCCAAGAAATCTTCAGGTGCGGAATTATCCAACATTACGTTTTTGGTGGAAAGCCAAGTTTCAAAATTTTCAATAGATCCAAAAACTTCGAAACCATGCTTGTACAAAGAAAGAATAAGAATAATATGCTCTTTGGTATTTTCTTTTAACACCAAATTATGGTTGTTTTTATAATTTCTAAAAGTTCTTGGCGTAATATTCAACCATTTCGACAAGATGCTATCGTTCAAACCAATAATTTTATCCAGAATTTCAATGTATTCTGTATCTAATTTTGAAGTGATGGTGTAAAAATAAACACTCGAAAAATCTTTCACAGAAGGTATTTCTTCTATAATTCTTTTTTGATTGTAATTTAAAACTGAAGTTGTCATTTTTACTTTCTTTTACAACCTAAATGTATGAAATTTTTCTGAATTAAAAAAGAAATTTTTCCCAATATTAAAAAAATCAAGTAAGGAATAGCTACTCAACTTATTGTTCATCATATTTTGGGAATGTAAAAAAGTATTCCGAAATTTGTATTTATGGAAATTCAAGAAAATTACAAACTTGTAAAAAGTCAGTTGCCTGAAAATGTTCAATTAGTAGCCGTTTCTAAAACTCATCCTGTGGAAGCTATTAAAGAAATTTACAATCTCGGACAAAGAGTTTTTGGGGAAAATAAAGTTCAAGAACTTTTAGAGAAACAACCACTTCTTCCCACAGACATTCAATGGCATTTAATTGGTCATTTACAAACTAATAAAGTGAAATATATTGCTGGTTTTATTGATACCATTCAAAGTGTAGATTCCGAAAAACTTCTCAGAGAAATTAATAAAGAAGCCGAAAAACACCAAAGAATTATCAAAATACTTTTACAGGTGAAAATAGCTGAAGAAGAAACCAAATTTGGTCTTGAACTGCATGAAGCCAAAGAACTTTTCGCTGAATATCTACAAGGAGAATTTCCCAATATAGAAATTACTGGTTTAATGGGTATGGCAACTTTTACTGACAATCAAAATCAAGTGGAAAAGGAATTTACTTTCTTAAAACAAGTTTACGATAAACTGTCATTGCAAAAACCACTTCAAACCCTTTCTATGGGGATGAGCGATGATTTTCCTTTAGCTATAAAATGTGGCGCCAATTCAGTGAGAATTGGAAGCAAAATTTTTGGGAGCAGAAACTATACAATATAATGATTCATTGATAATTAGTAATGAGTAACAATTATTACTATTTATTAAATCGTCAAATATCAAAACATGCAAAACATAGCTTAACTTAGGTATAAAATTTGCATAGAACTCCAACAAAATTCATTAAATTTGCAATTATGCAGAAAATCTTAGTCGTAGAAGACGAAAAAGCCATTTCGGATGTGTTACTGAGCATCCTTTCAGAAGAACTTAATGATTACGAATTTGTAACTGCGTATGACGGTTTAGAAGGCTATAAACTTATTGAAAAAGAAGACTTTGCACTTATAATATCCGATATAAAAATGCCAAAACTTTCAGGAACAGAACTTCTGAAACAAAGTTTAGCGTTAAAACCAGAATCCAATTTCATTATGATTTCTGGTCATGCGGATATTGATTCAGCTGTTTCTTGTCTTAGAGATGGTGCTTACGATTTTATTTCAAAACCTATTGATATCAACCGTTTGCTCACAAGTGTGAAAAACGCTTTAAATAAGGATACTTTAAAAAAGGAAAATAAAAATCTTCAATCTGAAAATAAAACTTTAAAAAAGAAAGTCAATAAAAAATACCAAATGATTGGTGATTCTCCTGCTTTGAAAAAAATTCAGGATATGATTGAAAAAGTAGCCAGTTCAGATGCGAGAGTTTTAATTACAGGCCCCAATGGTGCAGGAAAAGAATTAGTTGCACACGCTATCCACAGCCAAAGCGATAGAAGCAGAGGTCCAATGGTTGAAGTAAACTGTGCTGCCATTCCTTCTGAACTTATTGAGTCTGAACTTTTCGGTCACGTAAAAGGTTCTTTTACAGGTGCTATTAAAGATAAACAAGGAAAATTTGAACAAGCCAGTTCTGGAACTATTTTCCTAGATGAAATTGGTGACATGAGCCTCATTGCACAAGCTAAAGTTTTGAGAGCGTTGCAAGAAAGCAAAGTTTCTCCTGTAGGAAGCGATAAAGAAATAAAAGTGGATGTTCGTGTAATTGCGGCCACCAACAAAAATATGCAGGTGGAGATTGAAGCGGGAAGATTTAGAGAAGATTTATACCACCGTCTTTCTGTAATTGAAATTTATGTTCCACCGTTGGATGACAGAAAAGAAGATATTCCTATGCTGGTAAGTCATTTTTCTGCAATAATTGGTGATGAACACGGTTCTGCTCCTAAAAAATTTGAAGATGCTGCTATTAAAGCTCTTCAAAGCTTCTCTTGGACTGGTAACATCCGTGAGTTAAGAAACGTAGTAGAAAGACTCATTATTTTGGGTGGAGAAACTGTTTCCGACAAAGATGTCGCAAATTTTGTAAGAAAATAACATCAAAAATATAATGATTCTAAAATTTGCAGTCTTGTAGCTGCAAATTTTTTTTGTTTAAAAAAATAATAATGAAATTTTTAAATCAAAACTATACTCAGGAAGCCTTCAAATTGGCGTTACCAGTAATGTTAACACAAGTTGGACAGGTTTCGGTAAATTTATTCGACAACATTATCGTTGGAAAACTACTCGGAGCCGATGCTTTGGCGTCTGTTTCCTTGGGAAACGCTGTCTTCTTCTCGATTTTTGTTTTAGCATTAGGATTTTCTTTTGCCATTCCTCCATTAGTCTCTGAAGCAAATTCCAAAAAAGATCATAAAACCATCAATCAAGTTTTTAGTCATGGTTTTGTCATCAATATGTCGGTGGGAATTATCTTAATGATATTACTCTTGTTAGGAATGCCACTCCTCTATCATTTAGATCAGCCCAAAGAAATTATTCCAGATACTGCGGGTTTTTTAGGAATAATGATAATAAGTATTGTTCCGTTTATGGCTTTTCAAACATTAAGGGAAGTATCAGAAGGTCTTTCTTACACCATTGGCGTCACCAAAGCGACTATTATTGCAAACGTAATTAATATTGCTCTCAATTATGTTTTCATAAAAGGTTTGTTCGGTTTTCCTGAAATGGGTGTTAAAGGATCTGCATTAGCGAGTTTAATTGCTAGAATTTTTATGGTGGTGTTTTTATATTTTGTTCTTTTAAAACAAGAAAAAACCAGACGATACATTAAAGATTTCACATTGAAAATCTCTGAATTCTCGAAAGCGATGTTCCAAAAAATGCTAAAAATTGGCTTCCCCACTGCTATGCAAATGTTTTTTGAAGTTACGGCTTTTGCTGCTGCCGCTTTCATTTGCGGAATGGTATCCGCACACGATATCGCTTCACATCAAATTGCATTAAGCATGGCTTCTTTTACATTTAATCTTTGCATTGGATTTAGCGTTGCTTCTACTGTAATGATCGGACAAAGATTAGGACTTCAGAAATATACAGAACTTCGACAAGTGGGAATTAACAATATAAAAATCACCTTCTTATTTATGATGTTTTGTGGTTTGGTTTTCGTAGTTTTTAGGGATTATTTACCAACATTCTTCACCAAAAAAGAAGAAATAGAAGTAATTACTTTGGCTTCTCAACTATTGATTATTGCTGCACTTTTTCAACTTTCAGACGGAGTTCAAGTAACAGCATTAGGCTGTTTACGTGGAGTTCAGGATGTAAAAATCCCATCTATTTATACTTTTATCGCTTATTGGGTAATTACAATTCCTTTAGGATATTATCTTTGTGTAAGCTTAAAAATGGGGGCTTTTGGAATGTGGATAGCTCTTGGATTAGGACTTACCGTTTCAGCTATTTTACTAGTTGGACGTTTTCTAAATATGTCTAAAAAAAAGATTCAAAACACAGAAAAATTAATGAGTCAGGAAGCTGAAATGTAAAAGAATTATTCCATTTTAATGGATATAAAAAAAGTTCGGGCAACTTCGTTGCCCGAACTTTTTTATACTGTAAAATACCTTAATAAATTACCAAGCGTATCTTTCTTTTCTTTTATTTATTAATCCATCGATGGAAAAACGACCTGGACCAAGAATCATCAAAATAATATAACCCATCAGATAATGCAAGCCAAGTTCCATTTTATTAAAAGCCTCACCAATATGAACTCCAAAAACCGCCACTAACATTGCTATAATTAAAGGAATCAGCATCCATCTTGTAAACAACCCGAGAATCAAAAAAATAGAACACACAAACTCAGCAATAACCACTAAAACCAGAGAAATAGTAGGTCCTAATCCTAAGAAATCCAAAAATTCTATATTTCCACCCGCTATCAACTTTTCTAATTTTGGATAACCATGCGTTATCATTACAACCCCTAAAAACACTCGAAACAACAAAAGCGCAATATGCACTACTTCTTCATTGATTTTTGTACTATTCATTCTGATTTCATTTAAAAATTGATTCAATCAAAATTAAACAAAAATCTTAAAAACATAACCGAAATAATAGAAAATACCGTTAAAAATAAATGGATTAAAGTGTTGTAATTATTTTCTTCGTTATCATTTGTTCTAAACCATTGATAATGATATCATCTTGACGCAAAAAACTCATTCTTATAAAATCAGAATTTTCTTTTGAGGAATAAAAAGCAGACAAAGGAAGTGCTGAAATTTGTTTTTCCTTAATCAACCATTTACAAAATTCAACATCAGACATTTTATTATCAATCTCTCTAAAATTAAGCAATTGATAAAATCCTCCTTCAGTTTTTTCTAGTATTTTAAATGATGTATCTTCAATTAAATTACAAAAAAGATCTCTTTTGTTCTGAACAAAAGTGTTATTTTCAACCTCATTAAAAATGGGTAAAAACTTAGCCAAAGCATATTGTGAAGAAGTGTTCACACCATAGGAAATATATTGTTGGTGAGTTTTAAATTTTTCTTGAAGCTCCTCTGAAGCCAGAATATAACTTACTTTCCAACCAGAAGTATGAAACATTTTCCCAAAAGAAAACAAACAAAAACTCCGTTCTTTTAATTTAGGATGATGAAATGCACTGTAAAAATCCCTATTATCATAACAATACATATCATAAACTTCTTCTGAAATCAATTGAATAGCTGTATTCTCAATTAGTTGATACAATTTTTCCCAATCAAATTTAGACAGAATTTTCCCTGTCGGATTTTGAGGAGAATTCACAATAATTACTTTCGTTTTATAAGTAATACTTTGCTCTAAACACTCCCAATTCATAGAAAAATCTTCTTTTACGGAGCTATAAACTGGTTTTCCACCCGCTAAAACCACAACCGGTGCATAAGTATAATAATTAGGCTCAATAATAATAACTTCATCTCCCTCATTTAGAATTGATTTTAATGCTGTAAACAAAGCAAAAGTAGCACACGGAACCACTGAAATTTCAGAATGTTTTACTACCAAAGGAATTTCTCTATTTTCATTGAATTTTTTAATCTCATCAATTAGAATAGGATTTCCTTGTAATGTTTCATAACCGTGATTAATATAATCTACAGATTCTCGAAGGAGTTCTTTCAAACGATTATCGATAGGAAAATCAGGAACTCCCAAAGCAAAATCGTAAACATGATATTGATTTGCAAAACTGAAAAAATCTGTAAAAAATTTAATTTTATCAAAATTGTAAATATTCACCATAAGCAAAGTATTAATTAAAATAATATAACACTTTAATAAAATTACAAAAAACAATTTAATACTTAATTATTTTTTAAAAATAATTCTCAACACTCCAATTCAAAAATAAAATATTCTCTTTTACAAAACCATATTTTCGGAGTATATAAAAACAAAAGAAGCAATCTAAAATTTAGATTGCTTCTTTTTATAATGTTGTTGTCTGAATTACTTTTTGTAAGCAGCGTCTTTAATTCTCGCTTTTTTACCTCTAAGGTCTCTGAAATAGTAAATTCTAGATCTTCTAACTCTACCTCTTCTATCCACTTCAATTTTTTGTAAAGCCGGCATGTTGATAGGGAAAACTCTTTCTACACCTACATCACCAGACATTTTTCTGATTGTGAAAGTCTTTGTAGAACCTGTTCCTCTTAATTGGATAACTGTTCCTTTAAAGAACTGAGTTCTTGTTTTTTGACCTTCCTTAATTTCTGTGTACACAGTAATTGTGTCTCCCGCTTTGAATTCTGGGAATTCTTTTTTAGCGATGTACTTGTCTTGTACGTACTTTAATAAATCCATTATTAATTAAATAAAATTGTTAAGCTAAGCAACTTTCACGGACTTCGTCAGAGGTTGAATAACAGGTTGCAAAAATATAACATTTATTTTTATTTACCAATACTTTATGAATCTTTTTTCTCCAGGAAACCCTACGGAAAAGTTTACAATTTCGAATCTCAAATCTCAAATTTGAAATATTTGGGCGTGTCCTTTCTTCGGTCATTACGCGCTCACTTCGCTCGCGCTCCATTTCCTCATTCAGGTCGGGCTATACATTATATCTTTTTTTTTAGATTTTTGCGGCGGATTCGCCGCAAAAATCTAAAAAAAAAGGATGCCACTTCTATCCCTCACGCAAAAACACACGCCATTTCCACAAAAATTTGTAAATTCACGCCATAATGTATAATGTAAAAAGTACAATCTAGTATAATTGAAGTATATATTTTTAGACTTTAGACTTCAAACATTAAACTTTAAACCATAAGGATCAAAGACAAAAAAAATAAACTATGATCGATAAGAGAGTAAAAAACGCCCAAGAAGCCATTGCCGGAATTAAAGATGGAATGACATTAATGTTAGGAGGATTTGGATTGTGTGGAATTCCAGAAAACTCCATCAATGCCTTGGTAAATAACGATGTAAAAGGCCTTACTTGCATTTCTAATAATGCGGGAGTAGATGATTTTGGGTTGGGATTGTTATTGCAGAAACATCAAATCAAAAAAATGATTTCTTCATATGTTGGAGAAAATGCAGAATTCGAAAGACAAATGCTTTCAGGTGAATTGGAAGTTGAACTTACCCCACAAGGGACTTTAGCCGAAAAATGCAGAGCTGCACAAGCGGGAATTCCTGCGTTCTATACACCGGCAGGATACGGAACTGAAGTTGCAGAAGGAAAAGAAGTAAAAGAATTCAACGGGAAACCTCATATTTTAGAACACGCTTTCAATGCAGATTTCTCAATAGTAAAAGCTTGGAAAGGAGATTATGCAGGTAATTTAATTTTTAAAGGTTCCGCAAGAAATTTCAATTTCCCGATGGCTGGAGCAGGAAAAATTACTATTGCAGAAGTTGAAGAATTAGTAGAACCAGGAGAATTAGACCCTAATGAAATTCATATTCCAGGAATTATGGTGCAAAGAATTTTCCAAGGTGAAAAATTCGAAAAAAGAATTGAACAAAGAACGGTTAGACAAAAGTCTTAATTTGAAAATGAGATAATTTGAGAATTTAATTATACCTTAATAGTTCATTATTATGACTTAGGAAATGTAGGCGTTAAGAAATTTTAAATAAATTCCGTGAAAAAATTTCCATTGTTTGAGTGGCGGCAAAAATCTATATTAATTAAACTAATTTAGTTTCCGCCCGAGTTTTGGAAATTTTAGGAAGTTATTTAAAATTTTAGCCGAAGTTTCCAGTCTTGAACTTTTGGTTCTTTTGTTTCAAGACAAAAGAACAGATAATTTAAAATGAGTGTTTAAATTTTAAAGAATGTATTCTAAAATTACCTCATTATTTTTAAGCTTGCAAAATCTTTCTTTCCCCAATTTGTTGTCTCCACATTGCGTGATACAAACCATTTTCGGCCAATAACTGTTCGTGAGAACCCGTTTCTATAATTTTCCCTCGTTCCAAAACATAAATTCTGTCGGCATGCATTATCGTACTCAATCTGTGCGCAATTAAAACGGTAATCTGTTCCTTTTCTTCGGAAATTTCTTTAATAGTCGTAGTAATTTCCTCTTCTGTAATAGAATCTAAAGCTGAAGTAGCTTCATCAAAAATAAGCAAATGAGGTTTTCTCAACAATGCTCTTGCAATAGCAATTCTTTGTTTTTCACCACCGCTTAATTTTAAACCACCTTCACCAATTACGGTATTAATTCCTTTTTCTGCACGCTCTAAAAGTGCTGTACAACTAGATTTTTTCAAAGCCAACTGCAAATCTTCTTCCGTAGCATTAGGGTTTACAAATAACAAATTTTCTTTAATTGTCCCTGCAAACAACTGAGTATCTTGGGTTACAAAACCAATCTGATTTCTCAATTCATCAAAATCGAATTCTTTTCCATTGATTTTATTGTAAAAAATATTTCCCTCTTGAGGTCTGTAAAGTCCCACCAATAATTTCACCAACGTACTTTTTCCCGATCCACTTGGACCAACAAAAGCGATGGTTTCTCCATTTTTCACCCCAAAAGAAATATCAGAAAGTGCTTTATATTGAGCTGTTTGATGCTTAAAAGAGACATTTATAAATTCCAATTCTTCAATCGAACCAATATGTTTGGGATGAAGCGGTTTTTCTTCAACATTTTTCTGCATCAATCGGTCAAAATTATTCAATGACGCTTCAGATTCACGGTAAGAAATAATAATGTTTCCTATTTCCTGCATGGGTCCAAATATGAAAAATCCATAAAACATCAACGATAAATATTGACCTGGAGTAACGATATTTTTAAAAATTAAAAGCAATAAAGTCAATGTAATTAACTGTTGCAGAAAATTCACCATCGTTCCTTGTACAAAGCTTAAAGAACGGATGCTTTTTACTTTTTTAAGTTCTAAACCAAGAATTTTGTAGGTATTATTATTCAATCGTAAAACTTCCTGATTGGTAAGTCCCAAACTTTTTACAATTTCTATATTCCTAAGACTTTCCGTGGTGCTTCCAGCCAAAGCTGTAGTTTCTTTTACAATATTTTTCTGAATGGTTTTAATTTTTTTACTCAATAAATTGGTAACAAAAGCGATGAGAAAAACCCCGCAAATATAAACAGGCATAATTACCCAATGCAGCTGAAAAGCATAGACTGAAACGAAAATAATACTCACCAAAATTCCGAAGAAAATATTCACAAAATTGGTAATGAATTTCACGGTATCTTCACGAACTTTTGTTAAAATTGACAAAGTTTCACCACTTCTTTGGTCTTCAAACTCCTGATAAGGCAATGCCATAGAATGTTTCAAACCATCTGTGAAAATTTTGGCTCCGTATTTTTGGGTAATTACATTCACCACATAATCCTGAAAAGCCTTGGCAATTCTACTCACCATTGCAGTTCCAATCAATAATGAAAGGAAATAAAAAGCACCGTGATAAACGCCATTTCCATTTAGGTATTCGTGAAGATTTCTCGGTAATGTATTCGCTTTATCGAAAAAATTAGGGTGAGTTACCAATTCATCGAGAATATTTCCTGTAATCGCTGGTGCAAAAAGTGAAAAAACCTGATTAATAGTCGCTAAAAGCAAAGAAAGAGCTATTAACCATTTATAAGGTTTTAAATATTTGAATAATATTTTCATGCCACAAAATTAGAAATTAAATTGAAGCTTTTTTAGTTTTTATCGTAAAGCCAGAAAATATTTCATTTCAATATTGTATTAATTAAGTCGCAAAGAATTCGTTTCTTGAATAATAAAATCTTTGATTTTTGCGTCTTTCAAAAAATGCATTTAGATACAACTTTGCAACTTCGCGTTAAAAAAAAACAGCTTTTATCTCGCAAAAACTACGAACTCTTTTTTATTCACTCGAAAATAATTAAATTGCAGCATAAGTTTTAATCTATGCTTACAAAAGAACAAATAGCTAAAAGAATTTCAAAAGAAGTAAAAGACGGATATTACGTAAACCTTGGAATTGGTATTCCCACTTTGGTGGCGAATTATGTTCCAGACAATCTTTCGGTTGAATTTCAAAGTGAAAACGGCGTTTTAGGAATGGGTCCCTTTCCTTTTGAAGGAGAAGAAGACGCAGACCTCATTAATGCAGGAAAACAAACCATTACCATACTTCCGGGAGGATCTTTTTTTGATTCTGCATTTAGTTTTGGGATGATTAGAAGTCAGAAAGTAGATTTAACCATTCTTGGAGCGATGGAAGTTTCTGAAAACGGAGATATCGCCAACTGGAAAATCCCAGGAAAAATGGTAAAAGGAATGGGTGGAGCGATGGATTTAGTGGCTTCTGCAGAAAATATTATCGTAGCCATGATGCACGTGAACAAAGCTGGAGAAAGTAAAATTCTTAAAAAATGTACGCTTCCTTTAACGGGAGTGGGTTGTGTAAAGAAAGTGGTTACAGAATTAGCTGTAATGGACATTACGCCAAATGGTTTTAAACTTTTGGAAAGAGCTCCAGGTGTTTCTGTGGAAGATATTGTAAAAGCAACAGAAGCTGAATTGATTATTGAAGGTGATATTCCAGAAATGCAATTCTAATTTTTTTTATAAAAAAATTCAATCTATATAAATGAAGCTGCCCATGTAGGCAGCTTTTTATTTTAACTACTATATTTTTTATAAGCAGCGGCCAGTTTTTTATCATAATTATATTTAGAATACATGGGGCCATTATATTTCCTTGCAAAATCTGCCCATCTTTTATCCCTTAATTCATCATCCAAAAATGTATTTTTAATATAATTAATAAATGCATCGAGCTGTTCGGCTTCCGAGGTGTACATTGCAGTCACAAACTGCTGCAAACTATTAAAACCAGCCAATGTAAAATTGAAACCCATTATCTGGAATTTCCCCCATGATGCCGACATTAACGCAGCATTTCTGTCCAATGCTACTGCAGTTTGTAATTTTTTATGTTGTTGATTTACTTTTCCATAACCTCCAGGAGAAGGATTGGAAATACTAGGATTTGAACTATCGAAAATATGTTTGGTTAATCTTGAAAAAATGTGTCTTTCAAATAAAATAATTGGTTCATCAGAAGGTAAAAATCCATCAGATTTAGATTCCACTTCCGCAACTGCTTTAATAGCTGCAATATCGCAATTAAAAGATTTTGCAGCTTTACTAAAATCTTGTTCTTGTAATTTTGTTTTCATGACTTATAGCTTTTAGTGAGTTTATGATTTTAAGAACAGTTCATAATTTTACTATATTACTAGAAATGAATACTTTAGATAAAAACTTCGTTTATAACAAGGAAATCAAATTATAGAACGAATTCAGATAAATTAATTCAATGCAATAAAACCTAAATTACATTATAAAAATTAAAACAATAAACGTTTTTAATGAATAATTTTCACGCATCTAAGTTAATCAATTAAATTTTATTAAATTCAAATTATTTGCTTTTTTTATAATTATAAAGCACCAAAAGTTTTCAAACAATTTTTTATTGTATTAAGGCGAAGAAATTACTAAAATAGCTTTTAGTCTCAATGAAATTTTCTGTGATAAATTTCTGAAAGCTTTTTCAAATTAAGCTTCTCATTTTTTTGAAGACAAGTTCATTAAAACAATTGCGAATAAAATTAATGCAATTCCGCACCATTGTATCGCTAAAACTTGTTCTCCTAGTAAAACATACGCCATTGTCACCGAAACGGGAAGTTCTAAAGACGAAACAATGCTTCCTAAGCCCAATCCCGCTTTTGGGAATCCTGTATTGAATAAAATGGGAGGTAAAATAGTCCCGAAAAGCGCCAAAATAAAACCGTATTTCCAAATGATAGTAAAATCAAACGCACGGATGTGAGCTGTATTTTCAGTGAAATTTAAATAAAGTGATCTTAAAGAATCAAAATACAAAGGTCCAATTTGAGCAAAAAATAAAAAAGTTAAAACAACCATTCCAGCTCCTAAAAGCATTATAAAGGTCTTTCTAAACGGTGATAAATAAGTAGCAATGGTATTGGAAGTAAACATGGTAACCGTAAAAGAAGTTGCCGCCAAAATTCCCCAAAACAAACCTCTTATATCCAATTCAATATTTGAATTAAAGCTGTTGGTTGACAATAAAGTTCCTACTAAAACCACCAAAGTAGCAATGATTTTTCTTGCGTTAGGAATTTTTTTCTGAATAAAACTTTCCACTACAACGCTAAACCACACCGATTGCATAAGCAAAACAATAGCAATTGAGACATTAATATACTGAACCGATAAATAATAAAACAAGCTGGTAAAACCGAGTGATGTTCCTGCTAGAATTAATTTTAGAGTATCTTTTTTTGTGGGTTTTTCTAGTTTCTTTTTCGAGAAGGATGTTTGAATTAAATTAATGATCAACAACCCAAAAATCCCCAATAAAACTTGTGCTGTAGTAACTTCCGAGGTGGTATAATTTTCATTGTAAGCCAATTTTACAAACGTTGCTAACATTCCATAAAATGCAGCTCCTAACCCCACAAACAAAATTCCTTTTAGTATATTTTTCTTCTCCATTTTAGTTCAAAAAAGCTTGTAAAGTTAGGGAATTTATTTGGTTAGAGATTAGAGATTAGAGATTAGAGATTAGAGATTAGAAGTTAGAAGTTAGAAGTTAGAAGTTAGAAATTAGAAATTAGAAATTAGTAATTTGATTATTTATCGCAAAACGAAATTAATAAATCACAAAAAAACCGCCCAAAACTGGACGGTTTCATTATTTTAGAAATGGGTGAGATTATTTACCTCCTTCCATTTTCTTTTTCAATTCTGCTAAAGCATCGATATCTCCAAGAGTTGATCTTTCTTCGTTGTTTGAAGAAGATACAACGTTTTTAGATTCTCTAACATTTTTCTTCTCTTCATCTCTGAAGATACCTGTATGAGAAACTACAACTCTCTTGAATTCTTTGTTGAACTCGATTACTTTGAAATCAGCAGTTTCACCTTTCTTGATTTTAGAACCATCTTCTTTTTCTAATAATCTAGATGGGCAGAAAGCTTCAACTTCTTGGTCTTCGAATTGGATAGATGCTCCTTTATCGTGAACTTCTACTGCGTTTCCAAAATGAACTGTTCCTTCAGCATATTTAGTTTCGAATTTATCCCAAGGGTTGTCAGTAAGTTGTTTGTGACCTAAAGATAATCTTCTAGCTTGAGTATCCAATTCTAATACTACAACGTCTAATTTATCTCCAACTGCACAGAACTCAGATGGGTGCTTGATTTTCTTAGTCCAAGAAAGATCAGAAATATAAATTAATCCATCGATACCTTCTTCTAACTCTACGAATACACCAAAGTTAGTAAAGTTTCTTACAGTTCCAACATGCTTAGAACCTACTGGATATTTAGCTTCGATATTTTCCCATGGATCTTTAGATAATTGTTTGATACCTAAAGAGATTTTTCTGTCTTCTCTATCTAAAGTTAATACTTCAGCTTCAACTTCATCACCTACTTTCACGAAATCACCTGCAGATCTTAAGTGAGTAGACCAAGACATTTCAGAAACGTGGATTAATCCTTCTACACCTGGAGCGATTTCTACGAATGCACCATAGTCAGCAAGAACTACTACTTTTCCTTTTACTTTATCTCCAACTTTTAAGTCAGCAGAAAGAGCATCCCAAGGATGAGCTTCTAATTGCTTCATACCTAATTGGATTCTTGTTTTCTCATCATCAAAGTCAAGGATAACCACTTTTACAGTTTGTCCATCTTCTAATATTTCAGATGGGTGGTTAACTCTAGACCAAGAAAGATCAGTGATGTGGATAAGTCCATCAACACCTCCTAAGTCGATGAATACACCGTAAGAAGTAATATTTTTAACAGTTCCTTCAAGAACTTGTCCTTTTTCTAACTGAGCAATGATTTCTTTTTTCTGACCTTCGATATCAGCTTCGATAAGTGCTTTGTGAGATACAACAACGTTTTTGAATTCAGGGTTGATTTTAACCACTTTGAACTCCATAGTTTTACCAACGTACTGATCGTAATCTTTAATAGGCTTAACATCGATTTGAGAACCTGGTAAGAATGCTTCAATACCGTGAACGTCTACGATCATACCCCCTTTAGTTCTAGACTTAACAAACCCGTTAACGATTTCTCCAGTTTCGTGAAGTTCGTTTACTTTATCCCAAGCTTTAAGCGTTCTTGCTTTTTTGTGAGAAAGTTGTAATTGTCCAGATTTGTCTTCTCTTCTGTCTACCATTACTTCAACTTCATCACCTACTTTAAGACCTGGGTTGTAACGGAATTCGTTAAGAGAAATTACACCTTCTGATTTAAAATCGATGTCAACAATAGCTTCTTTGTCTGTTAATCTTACAACTTTACCAGTGATAACGTCGTTATCATTTAAACTGCTAAGAGATCCGTTGTAGATTTCTTCAAGATCGCTTTTTTCTTTTCTTGCTTCTGCATCAAGACCTGATTCGAAAGAATCCCAATCAAATTGTTCTGGTGCTACGTTTTGGTTTAATAAAACCTCTGCTGAATTTGTCTCTTTTGACATTTTCTAATAAAATTTGTATTCCTAATTTGTTTTTAGCTTCGACTAAAATGGACTAAAGAAAAAATAGGAAGATGTTAATTTTGAATTATTTACTTCGCCGAATTCACTCCATAAAAAGTTTTGCAAAAATACGAAAATTTATTACACCACAATCGATTATCATTAAAAAAAATCATTGATTTTGGGAATCGGAATTCGAGGTTCTCGTTACGAGATTCGGAATTTGAAGTCTGAGTTTTAAATTTTGTGATTTAAGTTCAAAAATTTCAATTACTATTAACAATCTCTTTTTTTAATTTCAATATTGCGTATATTGTTAATCGTCAATTGCTCATTGCTAATATTGAAACTCGAATTACTTCTCAACTCGAAATCAAAAAACTTATCTTTGCCATATGCAACTAGAAAGAATTTTAAAAAATATGCAGATTCAGGAACTGAATCAAATGCAGAAATCCACTTATAAAGCTTCAGAAAACAATCAAGATATTGTCTTACTTTCGCCGACTGGATCTGGCAAAACATTAGCTTTTTTACTTCCTGTTGTAAGAAGTTTAAAAGAAAACAAAAAAGGAATTCAGACATTGGTTTTGGTTCCTGCAAGAGAATTGGCATTGCAAATTGAGCAAGTTTTTAAAAGCATGAAAACCGATTACAAAGTAACAGTTTGCTACGGCGGGCATGATAAAAAAATTGAAGCCAATAATCTTATTGAAGCTCCCGCAATTTTAGTGGGAACTCCTGGAAGAGTTGCAGACCATTTAAGACAAAATAATTTTGACCCTAGAAGCATCAAAACCCTAATTTTAGATGAGTTTGATAAATCTTTAGAATTTGGATTCCAGGAGGAGATGAGTTTTATTATTCAGTCCTTAAAAAATCTTGACCAAAGAATCCTTACTTCAGCAACAGCCATGGAAGAAATTCCAGAATTTACGGGTTTAAAAGATGAAAAAATGGTTGATTTCTTAAAATTAGGAGAAAACAAACCTGATATTCATCTCAAAAAAGTATTGACTACGGCGGAGGAGAAATTAGAAACTTTATTTCATTTAATTTGTAAAATCGGAAACAAGAGAACGCTTATTTTCTGTAACCATAGAGAAGCTGTTGACAGAATTTCTGAACTTTTACAAGAAAAAGGCATCGAGCGAGAAACTTTTCATGGTGGAATGGAGCAAGATGAAAGAGAACGTGCATTATTGAAATTCAGAAATGATTCTGCAAGAATATTAATTACCACAGATTTAGCAGCGAGAGGTTTGGATATACCAGAAGTGGAATCTATTGTTCATTATCAACTTCCATCAAAAGAAGATGCTTTCATTCATAGAAACGGAAGAACAGCTAGAATGAACGCGAAAGGTTTTGCTTATTTAATCATGAAAGAAGAGGATAGCTTTCCTTTTTTAGAAAAAGATATTCCGACCGTAAATGTAAATGATGAAACGAGAATTCCAGCGAAAACGCCCTTTGAAACCATTTATATAAGTGCAGGGAAAAAAGATAAAGTGAATAAAGTGGATATTGTGGGTTATTTAATGAAAAAAGGAGACCTTCAAAAAGATGAACTGGGATTAATAGAAGTGAAAGACAATACTTCCTACGCTGCAATATCTCGAAAAAGAGTAAAAGATGTTCTTTTAAGATTAGCCAATGAGAAATTAAAAGGCAAAAAAGTAAAAATGGAAATTGCGTACTAAAAATTTATGATTTGAAATTTGAAATTTGTGGTTTTTACTATGAAATTTCATAACATTTTGATTTTGAAATTCATTGAAATTTTTCGTTACTTTTGCAAATATTTATTTTTGAAATGAAAATTAATTTACCTGATAAACTCTATTATTCTATAGGCGAAGTAGCTAAAGCTTTTGATGTAAACACCTCTCTTATTCGTTATTGGGAACAAGAATTCCCGATTATAAAACCTAAAAAAAATAAAAAGGGAAACAGGTATTTTACACCAGAAGACATTAAAAACCTAAAAATTATCTACCACCTGGTAAAAGAAAAAGGTTATACTTTGGACGGAGCTAGAATTGCGTTAACCACCAACGCTAAAATTTCTGAAACCGTTTCTATTATCGATAGATTGGAGTTTGTGAAATCGGAATTAGTTAAGCTCAAAGAATCTCTGACCGACAAACCTGAAGCAGAATAAAAAAAGCCAACCACAAGGTTGACTTTTTTTGTTCCTTAAATAGACTGTTGTGCAGATACTTTTATTTCTACTCTTCTGTTTTTAGCCCTTCCATCGGGATTATCACTTCCATCAGCATTGGTATTGGGAGCTATGGGATCTTCCGCACCCTTTCCCGCAGTTGAAATAGGATTTTTCAAACCTTTTTCCATCAACCAAACTTTAACAGCATCAGCTCTTTTTAACGATAAATTATTATTGTAACTGTCTGATCCTTTAGAATCTGTATAACCAACAATCGTAACTGGGGCTTTCGTTTTTCCATTAATCTGTCCAAAAACCTTTTCTAATTCAGGTTGAGACTCTGGCTTTAGGATAGCTTTATCAAAATCAAACAATTGATCTGCAGCAAGATTAATTTTAATATTAAGTCCACTCACTTCTTCTGTTAAACTACTTCCCTCTTCATGAATCACCTCTTGTTCTTCAGTTTGATATTCTGAGAAATTAGACTCCTCATTATTGCTAATCACTTCCTGTTGATTTTCTTCGGAATAGGCTT
The DNA here is from genome assembly GCA_023399595.1 of Bacteroidota bacterium. Taxonomy (GTDB): domain Bacteria; phylum Bacteroidota; class Bacteroidia; order Flavobacteriales; family Weeksellaceae; genus Chryseobacterium. Next base: position 34,180 of record JAEWOR010000041.1, read on the forward strand.
CTACTTTTGCTTCTTTATTTTCTTTACAGTCCATGATTGCAAAAAAAATAACGCAAAGAATACTTATTCGTCTCATAATGTTCTGCTTATAGGAATGGCATCAAACGAACCAAAATCTGGTAAGTTCAGTGTAATGGTTTTACTCGTAGTTGGAGGCGCAGCAAATTTCAAACTGATTAAAGCTTCTGGCTTACTACTACTCGTCATTACTTGAAGTTTATTACTTTTCGCATATTGCAATGGTGAAGCTTGATAAATTCCTTCATCATCTTTAAGAACTTCATGTTTTTTTACTTCAGAATCATCCACATAATTAATTTCCTTCACATTCATAACATTGAGAGAAGAATTCCCTGAGGTTTTCACAAGAACTTCAACATACAAAACCTTCCCAATAACTTTTGCTTTGGTTACAGAAATAGTTTCTTCATTTAGTGTTTTGGAACTTAAAGGGCTAACTTCTTCCACTTTTGTTACCCCTTCTTCTTTTGAAGTCTGCGCTTCAGTTGTTGTAACTTTTGGTATTACAGGAGATTCCTCGGTTTCCACTTTTTTAGTTTCTTTACACGAAACCAAAGCCATTGCTACAGCATAAATTAATACCTTTTTCATAATAATATTTTTAGTGTTCTTTTTAAAATAATTATTCTTATCTAAAAACTTTATTTTCAACATCAATAAAAGTCATTAAGAAATAAATACCTTCTTTAATGAAACGATAAAGAAGAAAAAACATTGTTAAAAACAGACAAAACTTCCTAAAAAATCTAAATTAACATTTCTCAACCTAATTTTCATAGTCTATAAATCCATTTTTTTAACATTAATATTTTTTTTTAACATCCATCCACAAAAGCAAAATACTGTAATTTAAGTTATTATTTTTCATTTACCAATAGTATTTATTTTTACAAAATACATTATAAAAGCAAAATAAATCCAAAATTTTAACATTTTTCATGATTATTTTTAATAGTAAATAATTATATTCGTTATTGAAACACAGAAATTATGAAAAATAAACTTTCTTTCCAGATGAGGAAGAGACAAACCTTTGCTTTAATAGTTGCAGGTTTGTTTTTAATAACCTTTCAAATAGTATTCAATTTATACGAGAATAACATTTCTACAAGGTCAGAATTTGACAAAAATCTCAGGTTTTCTTCGCTTCAAAATCCTAGTATTGTTCATTCTAATTTCAATCCAAATGAGTTAAATAATGAAGAATGGCAAAAATTAGGCTTTAGCGAAGCTCAAACACAAACAATTTTAAAATATAAAGAAGTGGTAGGTGGAAAATTCATTTCAAAAGAACAACTTAAAAAATGCTATGCAATTTCCGAAACAAAGTTTAAAGAGTTAGAAGATTTCATCCTGCTAGAAGACTACGCGAAAGAAAATACTTTTCAGAAAAAAAGTTCATCAAAAAAAATAAATATTTCAGGTAAATTCAATCCAGATCTATTATCTCAGAACGATTGGGTAAGAATGGGATTTTCCGAAAAACAGGCAAGTGCTATTTTGAAATATAAAAATTATTTAGGTGGAAGTTTTGTGAGTAAAGAAAAACTTAAAGACTGTTTTATGATTAGTGATGAGCAATTTCGACAAATGTCGCCTCACCTCATTCTTCCAGAAAAAACACCTGTTCATTTCAGTAAAACTCCCCAAAATAATTTTCAAAAATTTGATCCCAATACTATTGATATGTCTGGTTGGAAATTATTAGGATTTAGCAACAAGCAAGCTCAAGCCATTATAAACTACCGTGATAAAAATTTGAAAGGAAGTTTTAAAACATTAGAAGACATTAAGAAATGCTATATTATTTCCGAAGAAAAATTTAAAGACCTACAACCCTATATCTTCTTCAATCCAAGCCATTTTAAAAACGACTCCAATAACATTATCAATACACACCAACAAACAGATTTTGCAAATATTGACCTCAATAAAATCACTTTTAAACAACTTGTAGAGTTTGGTTTCACAGAAAAAGCTGCAGGAAGTTTTATTGGTTTTAGGAATAAACTAGGAGGTTTTGCTAACACCAATCAAATGTTAGACACTTATAATATTGACAAAGATTTAATGCAAAAACTAATTAATACGGCAAAATTCAACTCAGAAAATATCACGAAATACTCATTAATGGAAGCTCCTGAAGAATGGTTAAAATCTCATCCCTATTTTAAATATTCTGCTGATAAAATAATTTTTCACAGAGCTAGTCTAAAAAATGATGCTGACATTTTGAAAGCCTTAAAATCAAAACCTGAATACGAAACAAAAATGCGTTGGTATTTGAAATAGATGTTAATAATAAACAATGAGTAATGAGTAATGAGTAATTTAATAATAAGTTATAAAATTCCTCCAACCTCTCACATCGAATCTCGCATTACAAAACCCAAAACTCGAATCTCAAACTATTATCAATCAAAAGTTTTTGAAGAATCTTGAACCAATTTTTTGAGTTCAGAAAGCTCTTCATCGGTAAGATCACGCCATTTTCCCACGGGTAAATCTAGTTTAATATTCAAAACACGAATTCTTTTGAGTTTTTTAACCTCAAAGCCTAGATATTCGCACATTCTTCGGATTTGACGATTCAAACCTTGTGTTAAAATAATTCTGAAAGTCATGGTATCTATTTTCTCCACTTCACATTTTTTGGTGACAGTATCTAAAATAGGAACTCCATTTCTCATTTTTTGTAAAAAAGTTGGTGTAATGGGCTTGTCAACACGAACGATATATTCTTTACCATGATTGTTTCGAGAGCGGAGGATTTTATTCACAATATCACCATCCGAAGTCAATAAAATAAGTCCTTCACTCGGCTTATCTAATCTACCAATAGGGAAAATTCTTTTAGGATGCTTAATATAATCTACAATATTGTTTTTTTCCCTTTGAGTATCTGTGGTGCAAACAATCCCAACTGGTTTATTGAAGGCAATATAAATATGTTTTTCCTCTTCCGAATTCTTTTTAATAGATTTGCCATCCACTAAAATTTCGTCATCATCAGAAACTTTTGTACCCATTTCTGGAACCTTTCCATTAATAGTAATTCTACCCTCCTCCAACAACTTATCCGCTGCTCTTCTAGAGCAGTAACCAACTTCTGAAAGATATTTATTGATTCTTATTTTTTCCACGATGCAAAATTACATTTTCAAAAACAAAGATGACTATGATTCGTGAACAAACCTAAAATCATTATTTAAATAATCTGAAGTGGCATTTTCTACTGAATACTCCCCTATTTTTGTTCTTCTCAACTGAGTAAGATAGGCTCCCACTCTCAATTTTTGACCGATATCATGTGCCAAACTACGGATATAAGTTCCTTTACTACAACCAACTGTAAAACTCACAAAAGGTAAATTAATTTCGATATCTTTAAGATAATGAATAGTAGTTTTTCTGGATTTCATTTCAACTTCCTCTCCCGCTCTAGCTAAATTATAAGCGCGTTCACCATCAATTTTAATCGCTGAGAAAATAGGTGGCTTTTGATCTATTTCTCCTATAAAACTCTCTAATACTTCATTAATATGCTCTTGCGTAATTTCTGAATAATCCTGATGGTGAATTTCTGGTTTCTCGGTATCGTAAGATTCGGTTTGGACTCCAATTTTCACTTCCGTCCAATATTCTTTGGGAGCATCCTGAATTTCAGGAATTTTCTTGGTGAATTTCCCACAACAAACGATTAAAAGACCTGTTGCACGAGGATCAAGCGTTCCTGCATGTCCAATTTTAAATTTTTTAGGAAGATTAAACTCTCTTTTAAGTTTGTACTTGAGTTTATTCACCGCTTGAAAGGAAGTCCAATCCAAGGGTTTATCTAATAGGAAAACATATCCTGAAAGTAATTCTTCAGCAGTCACAAATTAAATTTTAGAGAATATATTAAGAAATAAAAAATTTTGAAATTAGAGATTCATTATTTAAGCCTCATTACTGAACTCATAATTAAAAGCTCTATTTAAACCAATAAAAATAAATAAGTAAAGCAACACCAACAAATATTCTGTACCAACCCCAAGGTTTAAAACCATATTTGTTCAACAAACCTATAAAAGATTTTATGGCGATAAGTGCAACAATAAATGCTACAATATTTCCCACAAAAAATGCTGTAATATGTTCTTGAGAAGAGAGGATCATTTCATAACCCTTCATTGGATTTGGGGTTTCTTTACCCCAAGTTTTCACAAAAATTGAATAAAAGGTTACCGCTAACATGGTAGGAACGGCTAAGAAGAAAGAAAATTCAGCTGCCGCTTTTCTAGAAAGCCCTTGCGTCATCCCTCCAATAATAGAAGCCGCACTTCTACTGGTTCCAGGCATCATCGCTAAACACTGCCAGAAACCTATTGTTAAAGCTTTTTTCATGGTGATTTCCTTTTCGTCATCAATAACTGGATTTTTAAACCATTTATCAGCGAAAAGTAGAAATACACCACCAATCACTAATACCGAAGAAATAGCAATTTGGTTACCTAAAACAGCTTCAATTCTATCATCCAAAAGATAACCAAGCAACAAAGCTGGAAGCACTGCTACAGCTAATTTTATATAGAATTGTAAATTTTTAAAATCAAAAAATTTCTTCCAATAAGCTACCACTACAGATAAAATAGCACCAAACTGAATAGATACTTGAAACATTTTTAAAAACTCATCTTCGGGAAGCCCCATTAAATTGGCTGCAAATCCCATGTGAGCAGTTGAAGAAATAGGCAAATACTCCGTTAAGCCCTCTATGATAGCAATAACAATTGCTTTTATAAGATCCATTAAAATATATTATTGATTAATCTTTTTTACGCAAAAGAATAGCGTAAACTTCAATAGCAAAACCTATTACTACTAATAATGGTGCAATTCTAATTCTTCGTACAGAGAAAATGTCATCATTCCATTGGTTAGGATCAAATTTTCCGTCAATAGTATTGGCATCTGGTCCCATCATTAATAAGAATCCAACAACAATACATGCTATACCAATAAGCATCCATTTATAATTTTGTTTCCCAAAATAAAATGCATTTTCTTTTGAGGTTTCCGTTTCTCTTCCAAATGAAGACGCCGAAAATTGATTTGTTTTTTTACTCATGGCTAAGAATTAAGAATAATATAAATCGTCAACACTAGATTTTAAGAACCTCCAAGTAGCAATAATAGTACTTAAAACAGTAATTAAAATCCCTATACCAAATATCAGAATAATTAACCAAATATAATTTTGATCTTCTTGTAAGAAATTAGCTCCAATTTGTTGTGTAAAATAAAACCAAACACCTAACAACATTAAAATTCCAATTACAGAACCAATTACACCTAAAATAATAGCTTCCTGAACAAAAGGCTTCAAAATAAAACTGCGTTTTGCACCCACAAGCTGCATGGTTTTGATAATAAATCTTTTAGAGAAAATTTTAAGCCTAATTGAATTGTTAATAAGTACAATTGCTAATACTAAAAACAACAATGAGAAACCTAAAATCCATTTTAAAATTCGGTTCAAGTTATTGTAAACATCCACCATTAAAGAGCTGTCGTTTTTCACCTCAACTACTCCTGGAACGGTTTCAATAGCCTTTATAGCTTCATCAATTTTTGCAGGGTCTACATATTCAGGTTTCAAAGCAATTTCTACCGAAGAAGGGAAAATATTTTCTTCAAAAAGAGCATCACTATCTATCCCCATGCTTTTTTTAGCCTCTTTAGCCGCCATTTCTCTAGTGATATAGGTAACTTTTTTTACTGGTGCTAATGTTTGAATTTTCTTTATGGCTTCTTGCTCCAATTTTACAATCTTCAACGAGTCTTTTGCATCATAATTCTCATCAAAATAAGCATTTACAACTAATTGCTCTTTAATATAATCAGAATATTTCTGGGCATTAATAAGAATCATCCCCATTAATCCTAACAAGAACAACACCAAGGCAATACTTATAATAACGGTAATATTACTGGATCTAAGTCTTTTTTTATTGAAATCCTCTGCAGATTTAGCCATAAATATTAAATTTTTCCGCTAAAATAGAAAAAAACTTCCGAAATTTGGGACGAATTAGAGAAAATCATTGTTAATAAAATCATAAAAAACCTTGACTGTAAAAGCAAAAAAACATTTAGGACAACATTTTTTGAAAGATGAAAATATCGCTAGAAAAATTGTAGAAGGACTTTCTTTTCATGGATATGAGAATATTCTTGAAGTAGGTCCAGGAATGGGAGTTCTTACCAAATATTTAATAGAGAAAGAACAACATATTTATCTTGCAGAAATTGACCAAGAATCTATTGAATATTTAAAAAATAATTATCCAAATCAGATTAACGAGAAAACATTTGTTGGTGATTTTTTAAAACAAGATTTTAGTCTTTTCAATCAACAGCAAGTTGCCATCATTGGGAATTTCCCTTATAATATTTCCTCCCAAATCCTTTTTCAAATTATCGATAATTATCATATTATCCCTGAAATGGTGGGAATGTTCCAAAAGGAAGTTGCAGAAAGGACTGCAGCAAAACCTAGAACTAAAGATTACGGAATCCTTACTGTAATGGTTCAGGCTTATTACGACGTGGAGTATTTGTTTACGGTTCATGAGAATGTTTTCAACCCACCACCAAAAGTAAAATCTGGAGTGATAAAAATGTCCAGAAATCCAAAATCCGGCTTGGAGGGTAATGAAGTTTTATTTAAACAAATTGTAAAAACGGGGTTCAATCAAAGGAGAAAAAAACTTTCCAATGCTTTAAAACCACTCAATATTCCTGAAGGATTAAAAGAACATCCTTTTTTCGACAAAAGAGCTGAAGAATTAAGTGTGGAAGATTTTATAGCCTTCACCATTCTTTGGAAAGAAAGTTTATAAATAAAAAAAACTTCAGTTTTCACTGAAGTTTTTTTATTGTTAAGGTTAAGTTAATCTCTATTTTTAAGCATTATCCAACCCGTTTGTTTAAGTGTAGTATTGGCATTTTTATGCTTCCAACCTAGCTCATACCAATAGGTTCCTGTTGGTAGACGTTTCCCTTGAATCGTTCCATCCCAAATTGGTCTCATTTTAGAGAATTCAAACATTGGAGCTCCATATCTATCGTAAATAGCAGCTTTAAAATTATCAAAATCTACAAAAGCTCTTAAATCAATCACATCATTATAACCATCATAATTTGGTGTAATAACGTTATTAATATGTGCGGTAAAGAAGTCTATTGTTTCCTCACAATGAGTTCCTTTTACTCTTACTTTAATGGTAATTGTTGTATTATTTTGGATTCCGTTGAACACATTTGAATCTTGCCAAGAAATTCCACCATCTATTGAATACTCTAAAGGTTGATTTACAGACACGGCATTCACCACCAATCTACCATTTGAATATTCTAAATTAGAAATTACTGGTAATGGAGCAGCTTTAACAATAAATTTGAATTGTTGTGTACAAATTCCATTATCTATATCCAATGTATACACCCCCCACTGATTCGCAATTATTGTAGGGGTAGTTTCTCCAGTAGACCATAAATATGTTAAATTATTCCCCACAATTCCTGGATCTAAAAGAGCAGTATCACCATAACAAATTTCAGCTCCTTGGAAACCTGTTTTGATTTTAGGCAGAACATCAATAGTAATAGTTGCTGGAACTGCAGATTTACAGCCTTTTTCACCAATCGCATATACTTTAAAAGTAGTAGTCTGCGTTAATGTTACCGTTTGAGTATTCCCATTACCAGGGAAATTAACCCAATCATAAGTAACACCACCAGAAGCCGTTAATGTTACTATCTCTCCTTCACAAACACGTGTTCTATTCGCTACAACTTTAGCAACTGGAGTTTGTTCCTTTTCTAATTTTAGTTCAACAATTTTATAACAGAATCCTCCATTAGATACAACAACAAATAATGTTGTTCCTGCTGTATTAAACGCTGTAACATTAGTAATAAAATTATTATTCAATGCTTGTGCATCAGCTTGATTTGCATAAAACTTAAACTGTGCTCCAGGCGTTGTACTCATTAAAGGTTGTAATTGCTGCAAATTAAAAGTTTGATTGTCTTGCGTTGCACATAACAAATAAGTTGCATTTTGTGCTTGTGGAGTTGCACCTCCATGAACTTCAATTTGAGCCGTACCCGGACAGTTGTTTCCTGGTACCCAAACTTCTATTTTATAAACTCCTGGCAGAATAGCTGTATAGGCATTGGTTGTAGCACCAATAATCTCAATACCATCTCTAAACCATTTGTATGTTGCATTAGGAATATCTACAGAAGCTGTTAAAAGCGTTGGCGTATTATCACATACATTAATCTCTGGAGGTAATTCTGCTCCAGCAGCATCTAATAATTTCACACCAATATCAAAAGAACCTCCTTCAAGAAAAACAGCAGTATCATATGATGAGTCCGAACCAAATGAACTATAATCCGCAACCACCATTTTAAAATGATAAGCTTGTCCTGGAACTACTGTAGCTGTAGCAGTTAAAGGAATGGTTCTACCCATAAAGTTTGTTTCAACATTATTGGTATTATAGCTATCAAAATATTGTGCATTTACAGCTCCACATGATAAATTACCACCATCAGAGCCGTTTGCTGGGTGAATATTAGTAACACTCACTGGTCCCGCACCACCTGGTAAAACAGCCATATTCTGATAAGGGCCTGTACTTCCTACAGGTCTTAAAAGCAAAACAAAACCATCTGCAAAACTACATGGAAATGGAGATGTATATTCTTCAGATGCTAACAAATAATTAAACTTAATCTGAGTACTCGTAGGAACAAAATCAAACTCTAACACAGCTGAATTAGTATAGCCACCAGGTAATCCCATTGCTGCTACCAAATCAGGGTCACTACCTGCTGCAATATTATCACTTAGAGTACCTGTAGAAGCGGTATTTCCTGCTTTACGAGCGTATCCTGTAGAAATAATAATACCGTCTTTAAAAGGAAAGGTAGTATCCGCTCTATGGAAATACCCCCAAGATCTATTCTGGTCGGTAGCTGGTAAATTGGGCGTAACAGATACATTACTAACATTTGGAGTTCCGCAAGCAGCACCACTAGAAATTAAAACATTTTTAACCAATTGTTCAGGAGTGTAATCACTTGCCGGATAAGGCGGAACATTTACATCTATAAATGCACCCGCTTTATTCGAAGCACTTGTAACTGGTTTTTTTATTGGTTGTCTAGTTCCACTGTTCTGAGCAATTGCGGCAAAAGGCAAGCCTAAAAGTAGAACCAACAAAAAAAGTTTTAGTTGTTTCATAAAAAAAAATTTGGTTTTTCAAATTTAACTTTTCTTTTCAAATAAAAAAGAATATGGTAACTTTTTAATAAAAAAAATAGTGATAATATAAAAAAAGCAGCTATTTAAAGATAAATAACTGCTTTTTTATGAAGAATACTCTAATTTCTATTTTTCAATAAAATCCAACCTGAACGTTCCTCAAGTTTTTTACTAGCTGGATTCACCCAATGAACTTTATACCAATAAGTTCCTGTTGGGAGTTGATATCCATTCACGGTTCCGTTCCAATTTGTTTTTTCATTAGATCCTCTAAACACCTCACTACCATATCTATCGAAAACAGAAGCTCCAAATCCTGGATAATTTGAAATACCACTGAAATCTACATAGTCATTTTTCCCATCTCCATTTGGCGTAATTGAATTAGTTATAACAAAAGTGAAATAATCTATTATACTTCCGCATTTAGCATCTTTTACCCTAACATGAATTTTATAATTCTGGTTTTCCATTACATTATAGAAAACGTTTGAAGATTGCCAGTTAACCCCATTGTCTATAGAATATTCTAATGGATTAGTAGTAGGATTTTCTGCTGTAATTGTTAATGATCTTGTTTCAAAATGATATTGTATATCCGTAATTTTTGGAAGTATCATATCTAATACTTTTGCTGTAAAGACTTTCGAACAAGTTCCATTACTAATAGTTACCGAGTAAGTTCCTAATGTAGTTGTAGAAATACTTGAAGTTGTTTCACCTGTATTCCATAAATAAGTGTAACCAGGCTGTGCACCAGCATCTAAAACTGCGGTTTCATTAGGACATATATAAACATCTTGTAAAGTAGATGTAATAGCAGGAACTACTTCAATGGTAATAGTAGCAGGGTTTACAGAACTACATCCATTTCCACCTAAAGCATATACAGAATACGTAGTTGTAGTAGTTGGCGAAACAACTTGTACAGATCCATTTCCATTTAATCCAACCCAATTATAAGTGATACCTCCAGTTGCTGTTAAAGTTGCAGATTCACCTGCACAAATTTTTATTCTATCTGCGGTTACTCCAGCTGTTGGCGGTCCCACAATAACTGTAACAGTTGCAGCATTTGCAGAAATACATCCGTTAGCTCCTACAGCATGTACTGTATAAGTAGTGGTAACTGTGGGAGAAACAGTTTGAGTATTTCCATTTCCAGTTAAACCATTACCCCAATTATAAGTAGCCCCCCCAAAAGCGGTTAATGTTAACGATTCACCTACGCAAATTCTTGGAACTGAAGATGTGAGCGTAGCAACTGGTAACGCTGTATCTTTAATAACCGTTACTGTTGCAGTATATGAACAATTTAAATTTCCTGGTTGTGAAGTATTTGTTACCGTTAATGTATAAGTTCCACCTTGATTAACAACTGGACTCAGCGTATTAGCACCTGAAACTATATTTCCTCCAGCAGTTGTCCAAGCTATTGTAGATCCTGCAGGAACCGTAGATCCGGTAGCATCTAATGTAATACTTGTTACTATACAATTGATAGTTGCAGGAGGAGTAATTGTAAGAATAGTTGGTGGACTCACATTCAATACCAATGAGACGACAATTTTACAACCACCTCTTGTGAGGAGTACATAAACTGTCTGAGTAGCATTTACCGTATAATTCGTTGGAATTGTATTTGCGTTCCCAAGGTTGGCATCTGCCAAATTATCATAATATGCAAAAGTAACTCCTGTATCTGAAGTAAGTTGTGCTTGAGCCTGAGTTAAATCAAACTGAGTTCCACCATTTACAAAACATTTAGACAAACTGCCATTTTGAGCAGTTATAGGTTGATTAACAGTAACTGTAACTGTTGCAGGGTTTGCAGATGGACAGCCATTTGCTCCTACCGCTGTAACAGTATATGTTGTAGTAGTTGTTGGAGAAACTGTTTGCGTTGCTCCCGTTCCTGTTAAGCCATTCCCCCATATATATGTTGCTCCACCTGTTGCCGTTAATGTAACTGAATCACCGGCACAAATAGAGATTGAAGAAGCTGTTAAAGTAGTATTTGGTGGCGCACTATCACCTGTAACTGTAACTGTTGCAGTAACAGAACAATTTACATTACCTGGTTGATAAGTATTGCTAATTGTGAGTGTATAAGTTCCTGCAGAATTAACAACAGGAGTAAGTGTATTTCCTCCAGTAACAATATTACCACCAACTGTAGTCCAATTAAAAATAGCGCCTGTTTGGTAAGTAGAAGCACTAGCATCCAAAGTGATTTGCGAAACTGTACAAGTAAGAATTTGAGGAGGTGCAATTGTTGCAGTCATTTGAGGAGCTTTCACCAATTGAAGTTCTGCAATCTTAGAACATTGTCCATTTTTCACCAATACATAAACTGTTTGACCTCCTGGACTAGAATATGCAGTAGCATTGTTAATTGTATTCGTATTTCCAGCTTGTGCGTCTACTAAATTCTGATAGTAAGAAAATGTTACACCTGGTGTTGTGCTAATTAAATTTTGTGCACTTGTAAGATCATAAATTATATTTCCGACAGCATAACATGCTGTAATACTAGCATTTTGAACCGAGGGAGAAGGTGCTCCAACGATGGTAACTGTTGCTGTTCCAGGACATGAATTCCCAGGTATTGTTACTTCAACACGATAAACTCCTGGTTGAGTAGCAACATATGTTGCATTTGTAGCTCCAGGAATAGGATTGGTACCTAAATACCATTGATAGGTAGCGTTAGGAGCTTGAGCTGAAACCACAAGTGTTGTGGGAATATTGTCACACATTGTAATGCTTGCCGGTAAAGCTGTACCATTACTGTCTAAAAGCTCTACACCAATATCGAAAGAACCTGCTTCAAGAAAAACTGCAGTATCAAATTGACTGTCTTGATAATCTGCCAACACCAATTTAAAATGATATGTTTGACCAGGAATTACAGTTGCTTCAGCGGTTAAAGGAACGGTTCTACCATTGAAATTGGTCTCAATATTAGCTGTATTATATCCTCCAAAATATTGCTGATTTACTGCAGCACAACTTCCATTTGGAGTGGAAATAGCAGGATGTATATTTTTAACACTAACTGTTCCTCCTCCTGCAGGAAGCACAGCTAAATTGGTATAAGTAGGATCTCCTTGTTTTTTAAGTAATAATGCAAAACCATCAGTATAATTACATGGATAAACCCCGTAATATTCTTCTGAAGCCAATAAATACCTAAATTTAACTTTAGTGGACAAAGCAACAAAATCAAATTCTATATAAGTATTATCTTTTAAGCTTGCAATTGGTACGTTTAACGCTTGAGCCAAATCTGGATCACCATTACTAGTAAAAGTATCACTAAGTTCTTGATTAATAAATGCATTACCTGCTTTATTAGCTTGTCCTGTTACTAATACAATACCTTTATCAAAAGGAAAGTTAGTAGTTCCTTTGTTAAAATATCCCCAGGTTCTAGTTGCATTGTTAGCTGCCAGATTAGGAGATACCGTTACATTAGAAATATCTGGTGTAAAACAATTAGAACCTCCTTTAATCAAAACATCTTTTACTAATTGTGTGATATTATAATTGGATTCTGGATAACCTCCAGCATTTACATTAATAAATGCGCCTGCCTTCATGGTTTGTGAAGAAGGTTTTTGGGCTATTTGAACTCTTTTCGGTGAATTTTGGGAATACAAAAAACCAAACGAAAAACATAAAATTAATAGAAAATATAATTTTTTATAATAATTGAATAGCATTTTTAAATAGAATTTGTAACAAAAATAAGATTTTTTTATAGATTAGATATGTAAATTAACATAATATTATGAAAACAAATACGATATGTTTTTATTCGTTTTTCATTTCATCAATTTTATTTTGAAGTTCGTTAATCTTATCTTTTAAAAATTTAATTTCATTTTTATTGGTATTAACATTACTTTTAAGCATCACATTTTTAGCTCTTTCATTGTGGTCTTCATCATCTTCTTCTTCATTAATCTCCTCAATATCTTCTTGAATATCTTCAATATCTTCATTAATTTCTTCAATATCCTCGCTAATCTCTTCGATATCTTCCTGAATATCTTCAATATCTTCGCTAATTTCTTCAATATCTTCTTGGATAAAATCTATTTTTTCATGACTTCTATTCACCGCCATCTGAATAAAAATCGCCAAATAAATAGCTTCCAAAGACAAAACCGTGGTTAAAATGAGAAGCATTTTATCAATATCAACAATATTTAATAAGGGTAATAAAAAAGAGATTAAAAAAATTAAAGTGTGCGCAATCAATGATGGAATTGAGCCAATCCACCAGGTTACTTTATCTGCAATTTTTTCTAAATGCTTTATATTTTCCTCCCTTCTGCTATTTCTTGTCATAATTAAAGTTCTTTAGTTACACCTAATCCAAATAAAGCAAAATCATATTTTGCAGGATCATTTTCATCCATTTTACGAATCACCAAATCCAGCTCTTCAACCGTTTTCCAGTCGTTTTGAGTTCTAGTGACCAAGCCTAACTTTCTTGAAATATTTCCTGTGTGAACATCCAAAGGAATAGAAAGATATTTTTGATTTATTTTTTTCCAAATACCAAAATCTACACCTTTATTGTCTTGTCTTACCATCCATCTTAAAAACATCATAATTCTTTTTGAGGAAGAATTTTTATAAGGCGAACTCACATGTTTGTGCGTTCTATGCTTCTCTTGCCCTAAAAATTGAGTTCTAAATCTTTCTATAGAATGGTAAAAATTTTGTTCATTATTCTGTAAAACAAACCAATCTTCCAAGCTCTTATTGACTGAATATATTTTTTTAAACTGTTTCAAAAAATAAATAAAATCTTCGTTATTAAAAGTTCTGTGAATGCTTTTTTGTTCTAATTTTTCAAAATGTTCATCTCGAGCTTCCATCACAAAATCAAAAGGTGAATTTCCCATAAAATCCAACATTTTGTTAGCCGAATTAATGATGGACTTTCTGTTTCCCCAAGCAATTGTAGCTGCTAAAAAACCCGAAATTTCAATATCTTGCGGTAAAGAAAACCTGTGTGGAATTTGAACAGGATCATTCTCAATAAAATCTACCACATTATACTCATCAGATTTTTCATCCAAAAAAGCTTTCAATTCTTCAAATTTCAACATCCTTTTTTACAATTTAATAGTTTCCAAAGCTTTAGGTAAAAATGTATTTACAAAAATTGGTCTTGTTTCATCTGTAAACACCGTTAAATCTGCATATCTATTGGAAAAATGACCTAAAATAAGCTTCCCTACTTCGGATTTTTTCGCAATATTTGCCGCTTCCAAAGCCGTTGAATGACCGGTATAGTCCGCCATTTCTTTCAAATCATGCAGGAAAGTGGATTCATGATACAAAACGCTTGCATTTTTTATAATCGGAATAACATCCTCTAAATACCTTGTATCACTACAAAAAGCATAAGAAACAGGTTCTGTTGGAGCAGTAGTTAAACGTTCGTTTTTAATTACATAACCATCTTCTGTTACAAAGTCTTTTCCTAATTTCAAATTGTGATAATCGCAGGTTTCAATCTCTGGATATTTGGAAATTTCTTCCATATTAAGATGCCTTTCCTTAGGTTTCTCCTTGAACAAATAGCCATTACAATAAATCCTGTGATCCAAAGGAATGGTATAAACCTCTACCCTTTTATCCTCATAAATTTTCTCAGAATATTTTTTATCCAATTCATGATACACCACTTCAAAACCTCTATGTGTCTCTGTGATGGTAAAAATGGTTTCCATCATTTTTTTGATACCTTTTGGCCCATACACATGAAGCGGATTCTCCCTTCCCAATAGTCGGAAAGACGCTATTAAACCAGGTAAACCAAAACAATGATCTCCATGTAAATGCGAAATAAAAATATGGTTGATTTTTGAAAATCTCGCTTTGGCTTTTCTCATCTGCACTTGTGTTCCTTCCCCACAATCTATTAAAAAAAGACGCTCCTCCATCTCCAACAATTGTGCAGTTGGAGAAGAATTAATGGTCGGAATTGCCGAATTAAAACCTAATATGGTTAAGTAAGTGCTCAAAATAATAATTGAATTTGTTAATCTAAAAATTCTAAAAGTTGATCAATCGCCAGTTTTCTGTGACTGATTTTGTTTTTATCTTCGGGTTTCATTTCTGCAAACGTCATTTCATAACCATCTGGAACGAAAATTGGATCGTAGCCAAAACCTTGATGTCCTTTATTTTCCAAAAGAAGATTTCCATAAACTCGTCCTTCAAAATATTGAGTTTCTTTGCCATCATAATAGCATAAAACCGTAATAAAATAGGCTTTCCTATTGTTTTCACCTTCCAATTCTGAAAGAACTTTAGCAATATTTTTAGCAAAATCATGATCTCCTGCATAACGAGCAGAAAAAATACCCGGTCTTCCATCTAAAGCTTCCACCACCAAACCAGAATCGTCTCCAATACTTGGAACTCCAGTTTTTTCAAAGCAATACTTCGCTTTGATAAGAGCATTGGCATTAAAACTCTCGCCATCTTCCACAATTTCATCGTGAATATCATAGTCGGTAAGACTCATCACTTCGAAATCTGCTCCTAAAATCTGCTGAATCTCCTCTTTTTTATGCACATTGTGGGTAGCCACTAATATTTTCTTCATAATAATTAATTCTCTGAATAATGAACATTGTTCTTTTGGGTAAATAAATAATAAAATATACTAAAAATTACAATTCCTACTGTTAAAATCAACCATTCTGATACTTTAAAAGCCTCCGCAAAACTCTCGTTATCTGTATAAAATATCAATATAGAAGAACACAAATTATTAAAAGCGTGTAGCAAAATAGGAAGCAATAAAGTTTTGGTCTTCTCGTACACCAAGCCTAAAACACATCCCAAAAGAACAGCACCAACAAATTGCCAAGGATTTCCGTGCACCAAACCAAAAACTACCGATGCAATAACAATAGCATACGAAGGCTTCATACCATTATTAATTAGTCCTTTTTGAATAATTCCTCTAAAAATAATTTCTTCAAAGATGGGTGCCATTATCACGGCCATAATAATCATCACCACAGGATCTTTGGTCAATTGTCCCATTAAAACAGTGTACCATTCATATAAATCACCGAAAACAGGACCCGATATTGGAATTTGAGAAGTTACAAATTCACCAATAAACATCATTCCCAACATCATAGGAAATACTAATAAATAGGTGTAAAAATTTGTCGATCCAAAATTAAAATTAAGTTTCATTTTGGTGGTTGGACGAACAATCAAAAAATCAAAAAAAGCAATAGCAGTACAAAAACTTAATGCATTGGCTATAATTAAATAAGCGTCTGAATACTGTAAATTCTTATGAAAAACAAACATTGAAAAAACATTCACTCCACCTATTAAAAGTCCAGAAATCAACATTCCTGCAATTAAAACAAGAGCTCCCACCCAATTAAAAATAAACTTTGGATATTTAGATTTCCCCATAAGTATTTGTATTATAAAGAAACAAAGATAATTTATTTAAAAGGCTCTCGCAAAAACAATCATCGATTAATAAGGTCTTAGATTTTCTGTTTTCATTTAAAATCACGAATTTTGCAATCTCAAATTTTTATATGTCAGCACAGCTACTTAAAGAGATAAAAAAACGTAAAACCTTCGGGATTATATCTCACCCCGATGCCGGAAAAACTACTTTAACAGAAAAGTTACTCCTTTTTGGGGGAGCTATTCAGGAAGCAGGAGCCGTAAAAAGCAACAAAATTAAAAAAGGAGCCACCTCCGATTTCATGGAAATTGAACGCCAAAGAGGGATTTCTGTGGCAACTTCTGTTTTGGCTTTTGAATATAGAGATCATAAGATCAATATTCTGGATACACCAGGTCACAAAGATTTTGCAGAAGATACCTATAGAACTTTAACGGCTGTAGATTCAGTAATTGTTGTAATAGACGTTGCAAAAGGGGTTGAAGAACAAACTGAAAAGTTAGTTCAGGTTTGTAGAATGAGAAACATCCCAATGTTGGTTTTCATTAATAAACTCGACCGTGAAGGTAAAGATGCTTTCGATTTATTGGATGAAGTGGAGCAAAAATTAGGTTTAAGCGTAGTTCCTCTTTCGTTACCAATTGGTATGGGAAACGATTTCCAAGGAATTTATAACATTTGGGAAAACAATATTCAGTTATTTTTAGAAGAGAAGAAGCAAAAAGTTGGTGAAACTATAAAATTTGATAATATTAATGATGCTTCCATTGATGAAGTAATTGGCGAAAAAGCAGCAAAAGTACTTAGAGATGAACTAGAATTGGTGCAATCTGTGTACCCTGAATTTAATCGTGAAGATTATATGAATGGAAATCAGCAACCTGTTTTCTTTGGTTCTGCATTAAATAATTTTGGGGTTAGAGAACTTTTAGATGCGTTTATTGATATCGCTCCAATGCCTCAACCCAAAGAAAGTGATTTGAGAATTGTAAAACCTGAAGAAAAAAACTTTACAGGTTTCGTGTTTAAAATTCATGCCAATATGGACCCTAAACACCGTGACCGTTTGGCTTTCATAAAAATTGTTTCTGGAACTTTTAAAAGAAATGAAAATTATCTTTTGGTTCGTGAAGGCAAAAAAATGAAATTCTCTTCACCCAATGCATTCTTTGCAGATAAAAAAGAAGTGGTGGAAGAAAGTTTCCCTGGAGATATTGTTGGTTTACACGATACTGGAAATTTCAGAATTGGAGACACTTTAACCGCTGGAGAAAAATTAAGCTTTAAAGGAATTCCTAGTTTCTCCCCAGAACATTTCCGATATATTAATAATAACGATCCTTTGAAGGCTAAACAATTGAATAAAGGTATCGATCAGTTAATGGATGAAGGTGTTGCACAGCTTTTCACCATGGAAATGAACAACAGAAAAATTATTGGAACAGTGGGAGCTTTACAATACGAAGTTATTCAGTACCGTTTGGAGCACGAATATGGTGCAAAATGTACGTATGAACCTATTTCCATTCATAAAGCTTGTTGGGTAGAAGCCGATGAAAAATCTGATGAGTTTAAAGAATTTGCAAGATTAAAACAACGTTTCTTAGCGAGAGATAAATACGATCAACTCGTATTTTTAGCAGATTCTTCTTTTACCATACACATGACGCAAGAAAAATTCCCGAATATAAAACTGCATTTTATAAGTGAATTTAGAGAAGGATAAAATTTAAAAATCTCATCCAAATTGGATGAGATTTTTTTTATGGTGAATTCACAAAATTTATTTACAGTTTTAGAATTTCCTGTCCTCTTACATAATATACACCATTGGGAAATTGCTTTAGACTTTTCAATATAGATTTCGCTAAATCCTCTGTAGATAATGGTTTTATAGATTTTGCTATTCCTATAGAATTGAAAAAGTTAATCACTTTAACACTCATATTCTCCCCTGCTCTATCTGTATTTTTACGAATTAATAATGGTGGATTAAAAATAATAGTTCTTTCAAAACCCAATTTTACAACTTCATCTTCCAATTGACCTTTCATTTTCATATAGAAAAATGACGAATTAGCATTAGAAAAACCAGAAGAAACCAATACAAAAGTTTTCACATTATTTTCTTTGGCTTTTTGAGCAAACCAATACTGATAATCATAATCTATTTTCCATTGTGCATCCTTACTTCCAGCGTCTTTTAGAGTGGTTCCCAAACACGAAAAAGCCACATCACCCACAACTAAATCTTTCCATTCATCAGGTTGATTAAAATTAATGACATAACTTTTTATTTTCGGATGTTTAAATTCCACCTTTCGCCTTACCAAAACCACAATTTCAGAAACTGAAGCTTCTTTTACTAAAACTTCAATTAAATCTTTTCCCGTTGCTCCTGTTGCTCCAATTACTACTGCTTTCATAAAATTGATTTCTTCAAACTTAAAAAAATTGCTTTATTTCCTTCTCAAAAAGGAATTCTGAAACTTAATTTCTCTTGTAAAACCTTTGTAAAATAAACACAAATAATTAAAAATCAAATCTTTATAAATTTACACATGTATTACATTTTGTTTACAATTAATTAGACGATTACAGTACTAATTTTACTTCAACAAAAAATCAATCTCATGAAAAAATTAGTTCTTATAGCAAGTGTAGTGTTTTTAGTAACTTCTTGTAATAAATCTGATGTAAGTGATGAACAAAGTAAATTAGACAGCACCTCAACACTTATTAATGATAAAATAGATGCTGTAAGTGATATAGCAAATTCCGTTTTGGATTCTTCCCAAGTAAGAATAAAAGACATACAAGAAATTGGTGAAGATGCTCAAAAAACCATTGAGGAAACTAAAAAAATGGTAGATTCTGTATCTGAAAAATTATCGAACATTAAGCTAGAATCAAAAATAAAAACGGATTCTGCAAAAAAAGAAATCCCACAAGTGATAGTTAATGTTCCTACTCCAAAAGTAGTAAAAGAAACAAAAATTGTTTACAAAGACCATCCAAAAGCAGAATCTCCAAAACCTGTAGAAGCTGACATTGTAAAAAGAGCTGCTGTAAATATTAATGTTGAAAACTTAAATATTGCTAAAGAATCTTTATTAGATCAAGTGCATAGATACGATGGAAATGTAAAAACTGAAAATATATCTGATAATAATGGTAGGGAAACGGGATATTTTGTCGTAAACCTTCCTACTTCAAAATTCGATTATTTTATGGATGATATTTCTAGTAAAATTGGAAAAATTGATAGCAAAAACATCGAAACAACAGGAACTAAAAATAATGAATCTTCAATAAGTAGAATTGAAATTAATTTATTCGAAAGCAATAAAGCTGCAGGAATGGCTGGAAAACCCAAAGGTTTTGGAGGAAAATTTACAGATGGAATTTCTTCTGGCTGGGAAGTTCTCACCACTATATTTTTGTTCTTAATTCCGTTTTGGCCTTTATATTTAATCGCTGGAATTGGCTATTATTTCTACAAAAAGAAAAACACAAAAGAGGTAAACTCTTAGATGATAATTAATTGATATGCAAAGTGAAAGAGGCTATCTCAAGCTGTCATTTCGAATGAACATTGAGCTTGTCGAAATGGAAATGAGAAATCTAAATAAGCTACAAAAAGATTTCTCCTTTCGTCGAAATGACATAATCTGAAAATTTAGATTTTTGAGATGGTCTCTTTTTTTTAATCTTGATTTTTTAACGCGTATAATGCAAAACTCGCCAACCAATGATCTCCACCATAATTACTTTTAAACATCCACGGAATACCTTTCTCCAAGAACATTTCTGAAGTTTTTTCGAAATGAATTTTCATAGGATGATTTTTGGGAAGCACTTTTGCAATTCCTTTCATATTCCAAGCTTTAGAAAATGAAAGCCCCACCAAATGCACAATCTGATAATCGTTAAAATCGCTAATAATAGGAAGTTGAGAAATATTATCGATACTTTTTTTCTCATAAAATTTATCAAACCAAACCGCAAATTCATCTTTAGGAAGAATTCTTCGCATTAAATCTGCAATCGACAAACTCGGTGAAAAAAAATCCGAACCATCTGGCTCCAAATAAGCGGGTGCATTTTCATCTTTCAAATAAAAAGTTCTGGCTTTATCTGTTAAATTCAATTCAAAAGTTTTATTTTTCGTTGCTCTTGCCCAATCTATTGCAAAAGCCAACGCAAATGCGGAATTAGGATGCACACCCGTTCTGTTTGGATAGGTATTTTTAGGCAAATAAGTTACCCATAATTTAACAACTTCACCAATAAGCGGTTTTAAATTCTCGCGCCAGACTTTTGCTTTAGGATGTTTCCAAGTAAGCAATTCTTCATCTAATTTTAAAAGCCAAGCCCATCCATAAGTTCTTTCAAAATTAGAAGCCAAATTGTATCTAGTGAAATATTGAGCCTCTTTCAACAAAGCTTCTTTAGAAAAAGATTGCTCAAAAATTGAAGTAATTTGTGCAGCATTTTTAATATTGGGATTTTCTTTTAAAATTTTCACCAACGCCCAATGCCCATGAACAGAACTATGCCAATCGAAACAACCATAGAAAGAAGGATGTAAATCTTTGGGAGTTAAAATAGCTTCGCTTGCAGAATTAATAATATGTGCCGTTTTATTGGGATATTCTTGATTGATGCATTTAAGAGGCATTTCCGATAGTTTTAATACCAATTCAGAGGTTAAAGTTTGCTTTTGTGCAGAAAACAACACAGGTATGATGAATAAGGAAAGAAGATTTTTTTTCATTTTTTAAAAATACTAAAGAGAAAATTTCTGTGGTTATTAGAAAATCATTACAAATACATCCTGTTAAAATTTCTTGTCTAAAATATTTATAGAGTCATTATCTAATCTCTATTTTTTAGCAAAACCCAACCTTTAAAATGAATTGGTTTACCAGAAATGCTATCCACCCAATTTAACTTATACCAATATGTATCCGTTGGTAAAGGTTTCCCAAGATATTGCCCATTCCAAACTGCTGCTCCAGATTTAATTTTGAAAATCTCATGTCCATATCTATTCACAATTACACCTGAAAATTGTTTTTGATTAGCAATCGATGTAAAATCTATTTTATCATTAAATCCATCACTATTTGGAGTAATAGTATTGGGAATAAAATGAGTAAAAAACTCAATTTCTGTATCGCAACCCATTCTAAAGTTTCTCACTTTTATGATGTGATTGGTGTTTCGAGGGACATTTGAAAAAATATTACTGCTATACCATGTTAATCCTCCATCAATTGAGTATTCCAATGGTGTATTCCCAAAATTAATTGCATCAACAATCAATGTTCCATCCTGATATTTAATTTCTTTAATTTCTGGAAGTTTTATCTCATTTACTAAGATATAAAATGTTTTTGAGCAACCAGCATTCGTTACAGTTACTGAATAATTTCCTGGAGCATTAACAATAATATTTGGCGTAGTTGCACCATTATTCCATAAATACGAATGGTTGGGTCCTGCATCTGCATTGAGATTAATACTCTCTCCAGGGCAAAACAAAATATTTTTTGGCAATGAAATGCTAATATCTGGAATAACATTAATAGTGATGGTAGATACAACTGAAGAACATCCATTAGCTCCCACGCCAGTTACAGAATATGTAGTTGTGGTATTAGGGCTCACTGTTTGGGTATTTCCTGTTCCAGGCAAATTATTCCAATTATAGGTTGCTGCTCCAGTTGCCGTAATTACCACTGAATCACCAGCACATATTGTTGTTTTTGTAGCATTTAAAGTAACAACTGGAGGAGTTTTATCTACCGTTACAGTAACCGACAACTCTTTAGAACATGCAAGAGCTGTAGAATTAGTAATTTTCAAAGTGTAAGTTCCAGCAGTGCTTACAATAGGTGTCAAAGAATTGGCACCGCTTAGAATTGTCCCACCATTTGTTGCCGTCCACAAAATATTTGCTCCTGCGCTAAAAGTAGAAGCTGAGGCATTAAGTGTTATTTGCGAAGTATTACATGTGATTTGTGCAGGTGTTGCAATCGAAATATTTATACTGGAATCGGTTTGCACCGAAATTGATTTGGAATACTGACATCCTCCCGGAGTAGTAACCGTAACCGTATACACACCTCCTGTAGAAATTGTTATACTTGGAGTATTGGCACCATTGGACCAAGAATAACTGGATACTTGTCCAACTACTGAAGCCGTAAGTATTGCATTTACACCTTCGCAAATATCTGTTGGTCCACTAATACTAAGATTTGGATCTTCATCTTTTTGAATCGTGACTGAAGCAGAAGTTACACATCCAGAATTGGGATTTGTAACGGAATATGTACCCGGTGAAATAACCGTTATACTTTGGGTTGTAGCTCCTGTAGACCAAATATTTCCTGTTGGCAAACTAGAAGTAAGAACAACAGGTGTTGTACCACATATTGCAGGAGCAGATTGTGTAATTGCTAACATCTGAGCTGAAGCCGAGTTTACTAAAACAGGATAATTTTTATCTATTGTAGTTCCATCTCCTAAATTACCAAAACTATTATGCCCAAATGTCCAAATGGTACCATCATTTTTTAAAACAGAATTAAAAGTATTCAAATAAGTTCCAAGACTCTCCCAATTGCCAGAAGAAACCACCATTGTTGGTACAATTTTATTGGTACTGGTACCATCTCCTAATTGACTGAAAGAGTTATCACCCCAAGTCCATAACGATCCATCGGTTTTTAACCCTACACTGTGTTGAATTCCAGGTACAACTTGCTTCCAATTGGTGTCAGTTCCAATTTGTATTGGAGCACTTCTATTAATTAGAGTACCATCTCCTAGCTGTCCATACTGATTATTTCCGAAAGCCCAAAGCGTTCCATTATTCTTAATTGCGAAAGAATGAGATGTGCCCGCTTCAGCTGTTTTCCAGTCAGTTTCAGTCCCTTTTTGCGTGGGAACTCTCTGCGAACCTATACCCCCTCCAATTTGACCAACTACATTATTACCCCAACCCCATAGAGTCCCATTAGATTTTATGGCTAAAACAGTTTCTTCTCCTGCGGAAATATGCACCCAGTCGTTATCCAAACCCGCTCTTGTTGGTGTTGGAATTTTCTGCACATAGCTATTGTTTCCAATTTGTCCAAAATCATTCATTCCCCATGCCCAAACTGAGCCATCAGTTTTTAGTGCAACACTATGGCTAAAGCCTGCTGCAACCATTTTCCAATTGGTATCGCTTCCAATTTGTTGCGGAGTTGTTCGATCTATATAAGTACCATCCCCCAATTGACCATCACGATTCCAGCCCCAAGCCCAAAGCGTTCCATTGTTTTTAATAGCAAGAGCATGATGATACCCCCAACTGATTTCCTTCCAATCTTTGTCGGTTCCTATTTGCATAGGAACCCATTGGTTCACCGTATTACCAACTCCTAGCTGACCGATATTATTCCAGCCCCAAGCCCAAAGTGTTCCGTCTTTTTTAATAGCCAAATTTCCAAAACCACTAGAATCGTGTTTCCACCAACACTGAGCACTGTAGTTTTGAAACAAAAGTAAGAAAAACAAGAAATAAACAAGTAGATTTTTATTCATATTAATGATTTAGCATTTATTAACAGTAAATCTACAATTTTTTATTAATATTTAATAATTCAATTCATATTAATGATAAAATCTACCATATATCTCATTTTTTTCGCTTTAAAGTAAAATACAAAAACCCTCTCAAAAAATTGAAAGGGTTTAAACATTTAAAAACTTAAAGACTATTTTGCAATAGCTCTAGAGATTACAATTTTCTGAATTTCTGAAGTTCCTTCATAAATCTGAGTAATTTTAGCATCTCTCATTAATCTTTCAACATGGTATTCTTTTACATAACCATAACCTCCATGCACCTGAACCGCTTCAATAGTTGTATCCATTGCCGTTTTAGAAGCAAATAATTTAGCCATTGCTCCAGATTCAGAGATATCTTTGCCAGCGTCTTTTTCAGCAGCAGCTTTAAAGCAAAGCATTCTCGCAGCCGTAATATTAACGTGCATATCTGCTAATTTAAATGCAATTGCTTGGTGGTTGATAATTTCTTTACCGAAAGCTTTTCTTTCTTTAGCATATTTAAGAGCCAATTCATAAGCTCCAGAAGCAATCCCTAATGCTTGAGAAGCAATACCAATTCTACCACCATTAAGAACAGCCATTGCAAAGTTGAATCCGAAACCATCTTCACCAATTCTGTTTTCTTTAGGTACCTTAACGTCCGTAAACATTAAAGAATGAGTATCACTCCCTCTAATTCCTAATTTATCTTCTTTAGGTCCTACTACAAAACCTTCCCATCCTTTTTCTACGATAAAAGCATTGATACCTTTATGTCCTTTTTCTGGATCTGTTTGAGCAATTACGATATAGTAAGTTGCGTTTCCACCGTTAGTAATCCAGTTTTTAGTACCGTTTAATAAGTAATACTCACCTTTATCTTCAGCAGTTGTTCTTTGAGAAGTAGCATCAGAGCCTGCTTCAGGCTCAGAAAGACAGAAAGCACCAATTACTTCACCTTTTGCAAGTGGAGTTAGGTACTTTTGTTTTTGTTCTTCACTAGCAAATTTCTCTAAACCTGCACATACTAAAGAGTTGTTTACAGACATAACAACAGCAGCAGAAGCATCTATTTTAGAAATCTCTTCCATTGCCAACACATAGGAAACGCTGTCTAAACCTGCACCTCCATATTTAGGATCTACCATCATTCCTAGGAAACCTAGCTCACCCATTTTTTTAACTTGTTCAGCTGGGAATTTTTGTTGGTTATCTCTTTCAATTACGCCAGGAAGAAGTTCAGTTTGTGCAAAATCTCTTGCAGCCTGCTGAATCATCATCTGCTCTTCTGTTAAATTAAAGTCCATAAATCTTGATAATTAATTGGCCGTAAATTTACAAATTTTACTAGACTTGGTAAAAAATATTTCATCCTTTTTGTTTGCTTCATATATTACTTTGTAAAATTTCTTATATTTAAAAATTCTTTAAGTATTTTTATATATAATTACACTATGAATGTAAAAAGAACCTTTGATTTTGCTCATCACTATTTGGAAAAATTCCCAAAGGATGACGCTTTTGCCATGAAAGTAAATGGCACATGGATAAAAACATCTACATTACAATATATCACTCAGGCCAATAAAATATCACGTGGACTTTTAAAGTTAGGAATAAAACCTGGAGATAAAATTGGATTAATAAGCCATAATAACAGAACAGAATGGGCTATTATGGATATTGGAATGTCGCAAATTGGCGTAATTAGCGTTCCTGTGTATCCTACAATTAGCGAGGATGATTATGAGTATATTTTCAATAATGCAGAAATAAAATATTGCTTTGTTTCAGATAAAGAACTTTATCTGAAGTTAACCTCCGTAAAACCTAAAGTACCTAGTTTAAATGGTATTTTTACTTTTGAAGACGTAAAAGGAGCACCCAATTGGAAAGAAATTCTAGATTTAGGAGAAGATGAAAACACACAATCTGAAGTTGAAGACCTTTCAAATGCCATAAAGCCTGAAGATATTGTAACTTTAATTTACACTTCCGGAACAACAGGTCGCCCCAAAGGAGTAATGCTTACTCACAATAATATTGTTCAGAATGTTTTGAATTCTGTTCCGATTTTAGAAGGAATAAAAATAGATCCGTCAACTGGCAGAGTAATGAGTTTTTTACCTCTTTGTCATGTCTTCGAAAGAATGCTTCTTTATTATTATCAAAACCAAGGCTTTTCTATTTATTTTGCTGAGAGCATTGAGAAAGTTGGTGAAAACCTTAAGGAAGTAAAACCTCACCTAATGACCGTTGTACCGAGGGTTGTAGAGAAGGTATATGATAAAATTTACAATACCGGAGCGAATGCAGGAGGAATAAAAACCAAAATTTTCATGTGGGCTCTTTCATTGGTTGAAAATTATGAATTGGGACAAAACCTTGGAATTAAAGGTTGGATTGCTGATAAATTGGTATTTAAAAAATGGCGTGAAGGCTTAGGAGGAAACGTTTTAGCCTTAGTTTCTGGTTCTGCACCACTCTCTTCAAGGTTAAACAGAATTTTCAATGCTGCCGGAATTCCAATTTTGGAAGGTTATGGTTTAACGGAAACTTCGCCTGTAATTTCAGTTAACAGCTTTAAACATATGAAATTCGGAACCGTTGGCCACCCATTAAAAAATGCGACAGTAAAAATTGCAGAAGATGGAGAAATATTGGTAAAAGGATCCTCTGTTTTTGGTGGTTACTATAAAAATGATGAGCAAACTAAAGAAGCTTTTACTGAAGATGGCTATTTTAAAACTGGCGATATTGGAGTAATAGATGAAGATGGATTTTTAAAAATTACGGATCGTAAGAAAGAAATGTTTAAGACTTCGGGCGGAAAATATATTGCTCCACAAACTATAGAAAATTTAATTAAAGCTTCCAAATTCATTGAACAAATAATTGTTTTAGGTGATGGTGAAAAAATGCCTACTGCATTAATTCAACCTGATTTTGAATTTGCTAAAAACTGGGCTCAAAGACATAATATTTCTATTGGAAAAACAGCTGAAGAAATTGCAAACAGCAAGGAACTTCACGACAGAATAGAAAAAGAACTTGAGAGTTTTAATAAAAATTTAGGACATTGGGAACAAATTAAGCGTTTTGAACTTACTCCAGAAATTTGGAGCATTGAAACAGGATTGCTTACTCCAACTTTAAAACTGAAACGTAAAGTAATTAGAGAACATTTCCGAGAGTTGTATAAAAAATTATACAACCATTATCCTGAAAGATAAAATATTAAAAACATATTGCGCGGAGCTTCGCTCCGCGCAATATGTTTTTAATAAGTCTTCACTTTACCTTCAAGAATACTTTTTTCTAAAAGTGTTTCAAAAACCTCTCCCATTTCGTCTGAAGCTCTAGAAATAGCGTTTTCCAACATATTTCTAATTTGTTTTTCGGTAACTTCAGCTTCCGTCCAGCTTTTTGCTGAAGTATAAGAATTAAGGATAAAAGGCATTATTCTATCGATAGCACAAGCAAAAATAGCATCCGGAGTTTTCTCCTCCTCAAATTCTATCCATAAATTATAAAACTCATTGCTTAATGGTTCATCAAGTATGGAGAATATTTTTTTTGCTGCCAATTTTTCTCTTTCAAACTTTCCAAGCATTCCTACTTCATCAAACAAAAAAGTATCACCCGCTTCAATCTCCACCAAATCGTGTATAGAAAGCATTCTTATCACCCTTAATAAATTAATTTCCTCTTTATTTTTAGCGTACGGAAACAAAATTTGAGCTAAAACAATTATTTGCCAAGAGTGTTCTGCTGTATTTTCTCTACGAGAATCGTCTGCATTATAATTTCTTCTATTTACATTTTTAAGAGCATCCACTGCTAAAATAAAATCTATTTCTTTTTGAATTTTCATAGTCCAAAATTAGCAAAAACAAATTTCCTATCTATTAAAAAGACCAGTTTTATAATTAATTAAAATTTCCTCAAAACCTATATTTAATTTCATTTAATTGATTTACAGTGTTTTATAAAATTATTTACAAATATTTACTACTTTGTATTGCATAATACTTATTTTAATTCATATCTTTGTCATGTAAAGTTAGAGGTATAACTTTTTACATAGTATAATTAATAGTTTAATTAATAGTTTAATCAACCAATAACCTACTGAGATAAATGAACACAGAAAACACAAAAGCGCAAATGCGTAAAGGAATTTTGGAATTCTGTATTTTAAGTCTCATCAATGAAAAGGAAATGTACGTTTCAGATTTAATTGATGAACTAAAAAAAGGAAAACTGGATGTTGTAGAGGGAACACTCTACCCTTTGCTCACAAGACTAAAAAATGGCGAATTTCTTGCCTACCGTTGGGAAGAATCCACAAGTGGACCGCCAAGAAAGTATTATCAAATTACTGATAAAGGAAAAATATTCTTGAATGAACTTCAGAATACTTGGAATGAACTTACAAATTCTGTTAATCAGATCACCAAACGAAACACCACTAATAACAACAGCTAAGTTTAAAACTCAAAAATCACTACAATGAACAAAACACTCTCTATAGGACTTGCAGGTTACTCTTTCATGATTGAAGAGCACGCCTACATAAAATTAAGTGATTACCTCGCTGCTTTAAGAAATTCGCTTGATGCTGATGAAGCTGATGAAGTAATGCACGACATCGAGATAAGAATGGTAGAAATCTTTAAAACAGCTTTAGGAAAACGAGAGGTAATAAATGATACAGATGTAGAAAAAGTTATTGCCCAAATTGGAACTCCAGAAGCTATTGAAGAGCAAGAAGAAGCTTACTATTCTGAGAAAACCCATAATAAATCTGAAAACAAAGGAAGTAAAACAAATTCTTCACTGCCTAAACAATTATTTAGAGATCCTTCTAACCAAAAAATTGCAGGTGTTTGCTCTGGATTAGCACATTATACAGGTTTAGACGTTACTTTAATGAGAATAATTTGGGTAGTCGTTTTCTTAGTAATGGTTCCCGCTAGTGGAAGTGCACTTTTTGTGGCTTTACTGTATACCATCCTTTGGATTGTACTACCAAAAGCTGAAACTGCATCTGACTTTCTTAAAATGAAAGGCCAACCTGCCAATTTTGATAATTTAAAAACCCAATCCAATAAAATTGTAGAATTTGCTAATGAATCTTCACAACGTGTTGGGGAAATCTACAACGAAAATAAACCCTACATCAACAAAGCAGGAAGCGGAGTTTGGAACGCTTTACGATATTTTCTAGGAGCAATTTTCGGTTTAATGGCAATTTCTTGTTTAGTAGGTTCTTTTACAATTTTCGGTTTTATGGGTAACTTAGGGGAAATTAATTTCATGGGAAATATAGGATTCTACCTTAAAGACCAGAATATGGAATATGTAATTATTGCATTCATCTTCTTAAGTTCTTTTATTCCAGGATTAATTTTCAGTTATATTACATTAAAATTACTTTCTCCAAACACCAAACTTAAATATACAGGTTATGTATTAAGCGGACTTATTTTAATCTGGCTAATTCTTGTAGGTTTAATAGGCGCTACAGCAGTAAGACAAGGAACTTTATATAGTGGAAGCAACGAGGAAAGTGAAAATGTAGCTATTAATACAACTTCCGACACTTTGTATGTAGATCTAAAAAAAGTTCAAATTCCTGCTAACTTTAAATCTTATTGGAACAATGTATATTCTGATGGTAAAAACATCTACAAAAAAGATTATCCCTCTGTAGAAGTAGTTAGAAAAGATGTAAAAACACCTTATTTAGTACTAAAAAAAGATGCAAATGGTTACAACCAACCTTTAAAAATGCAAATTCCAGTGGAAATTCAAAGAAACAAAGTTTTACTGCCTAATTATTTTGCATATCCTTATCAACACCGTTTTAGAGATTATAATATCAACTACGAATTGGTTGTTCCTAAAAACTACACCGTAATTAATGAAAACGAGCATGGGCTTTATTTCCATGATGACAAAAATGAAAATAAAGATGATATTTCTTATGATGATGAAGACGGAAATGTTTCTATACAATCCAACGGGAACACCATTGTTTACAGTTCAAATTTAAAAGACAGCGTAATCATTAATGGTAAAAAATACCCTAAAGAAATGGGTGAAAAAATAATTAAAGATTCTTTGAAAAATTTTAAATCCAAAGATGTAAATATTCAATTAAAAAGCGGAAAAGACGAAATTTCCATCAAAACCAATAAATAAGAGAGTGGATAAGCTGAAAGGCAATGCAGCACTACAAAAACTAATTTGCCTTTCCTTATTCCTCAACAAAACTAAAGGCTAAAACACATTATATTATTAAAATTTTAACAAAAAAAATAATAATTAGTTAAGAAAATTTCTTAATTTCGTATGAAAATTATATTGATATTAAAAATTTAAAAACGCACAGTCATGGTACAAGTTATTGTAGAAATCGCCGTTAAAGTTATAGATTTCGTAAGCAGATTATTTTAAGAGCTATATTATTTCAATATATTTGTAGAGTATAACCAACATTTGGTTATACTCTTTTGTTTAATAATCAACCCTCAATGAAAAAATTCCTCGGAAAAGCTATCCTAAAATTACTCGGCTGGAAAGTAGTTTTGCAAGGTGATGTAAACGTTCTTAATAGATGCATACTTGTAGTAGCACCACATACCCATAATATGGAGTATATTTTAGGTAACTTGGCTTATTGGTCATTAGAAAGACCTTTAAAAGTCATCATAAAAGATGCCCATACAAAAGCTTGGTATGGTTCTGTAGTAAAAAATTTAGGCGGAATTGGAATTGATAGAAGTCAAAAAAATGACTTGGTAAGTTTTGTTGCAAAACAATTCGAAAAAGAAAATTTCAGTCTAGTAATAACACCTGAAGGAACTAGAAGTTGGGTTCCAAAATGGAGAAAAGGCTTTTACCACATGGCAATGGCAGCTAAAGTCCCTATTGTTCTTGCAGCGGGAGATTTTAAAAGAAAAATAGTGTATTTAGGATACACCATTCCGTATGAGAGAATTGCATCCGCTCCATTCGAAGAAATTATGGAAGAAATAGAGAATTATTACATTAAGAACGATATTCATCCTAAAATACCTGCCAACTGGAACCCTAAGATTTATTAATTGGTGTTTTCATTAAAAATATTTTGTGAATTTTCTGCAGAAATTTACCTTGATGCAAATTATTACAGAATTAACATCAATAACATATAAATCTCTTGATTTTATACATTAAATACTCTAATCCCTAATCCTCGAAAAAATGTCTCCAAATAAAAAACAAGAAATATTAGATTACCTTAACAGTTGGAGGAAGGAATCTATGGCTACTTTTTTAGAAATTGTTTTTACAGATGTTACAGAAGATTCACTCACTGCAACAATGCCTGTACAAGCAAAAGTTCATCAACCTTACGGAATTCTTCATGGTGGAGCCAGTTGCGTTCTTGCGGAAACCCTTGGATCTAGTTTATCTTATATTAATGTAGATTCGGAAAAGTTTTATCCTGTGGGAACCAATATCAATTCCAATCACTTAAGAAGCAAAAAAGATGGTATTGTAACAGGAACCGCTACTTTCATTCGTAAAGGAAATACCATGCATGTTTCTCAAATTGAAATCCGTGATGAAAAAGGAAAACTTATTAATCACACCACAATGACCAATAATATTATTCCAATTATAAAATAATTAGAATATAAATTTAAAAATAAAGGCTCGATTTGAATTGAGTCTTTTTTTTTGTGAAGTTTATAAGTTCATTCAGATTAAAAATAAA
Source organism: Bacteroidota bacterium (assembly GCA_023399595.1). Lineage (GTDB taxonomy): Bacteria > Bacteroidota > Bacteroidia > Flavobacteriales > Weeksellaceae > Chryseobacterium. The sequence continues at coordinate 66,370 of JAEWOR010000041.1, forward strand.
ATTGAGATTATAATTTTGTGATGTTCTATAGCTACACTAAATTTGTAGAACGTAAATATGGGTTTATACTGTTTTATCAGCTTCCCCAATAAATATTTGTTGATGATTTATTTTAAATTTCCTTTTCAGGAAAATCTTTTTACTATAGAAAATTCTCAAGACAAAAATACTCTTCAGTTTTTCTCTTTTGTAGGTGATGAAAGTATTAATTTTAATGGTGAAATTAAAGAAACAAACCATTTTAACGAAAATGAATATCATCTTTCTAACAATTACTTTTCAGAAGAAATAAAAGAGGAAAACCAAGAAGAATATTTTCAGAATTTAGAGGAAATTATTCAAATTATTAAAGATAAAAATCTTCCTAAACTTGTCTATTCAAGAAGAAAAATCATTCCTTTCAACCATATTAATATTCAAAAAAGTTTTGAAAACATTTGCGAAAATTATCCTAATGCTTTTAGATACATTTTTCAAAAAGAAGGTGTTTCTTGGATGGGTGCTTTTTCTGAAGTTTTAGGGAAATTCAATAAGAAAAGTGGAGTTTTTGAAACCATGAGTTTAGCAGGAACTCTTCCCATAACTGAAGATTGGACCAAGAAAGAAATTGAAGAACAAAAACCGGTTACAGATTTCATTAAATCAATTCTCAATAAATACACTTCGAATCTTGCTATTTCTGCAACTTACGACCATATTTCAGGAAACATTAAGCATTTAAGAACAGATTTTAAAGCTCAGATACAACTAAATGATTTAGAAAATATTATTCAAGAACTTCATCCAACTCCTGCTGTTTGTGGTATACCAAAAGATTTTTGCAAAAGCGTAATTGCAGAACACGAAAAATACCCACGAGAATTGTACGCAGGTTATATCCGAATAGAAACCAAAACCGAAATTTTATATTTCGTGAACCTAAGATGCAGCAGAATTTTCAAAAATGCTGCTCACATATTTGTTGGAGGAGGCATCACTGCACAAAGCAATCTAGAAAAAGAATGGCAAGAAACCGAACTGAAATCTCAGGTTATTGCTAAAAATTTGGTTATTTCTTAGCTTTCCCTAATTTGCTCCAAGTACTAAGAACATACAAAAGAATAATTCCCAAAATTGCAGCAGAAATAGAGAAAATAAACTTCACGTTCTCTTCATGAAAAAAACCTAAATGATATTCAAAAGCATATAAGTTTATAGCGATAAAAACGATGAAAATAACCAAAAAAACTTTGTAAAACGTCTGCATAATTCTAAAAAATAATATATTGTTTTATAAGCTGAGCAAAGTTAGCCATAAATAATTTTATAGAAATTGCCAATAGAATAATTCCGAAAACCTTTTGGAGAATAGATAGTGTTGCATCACCCAAAACTCTTTCTAACCAATTGGCAGATTTCAGCACCAAATATACGATAATTGTGTTGAGTATGATTCCCAAAATTATGTTAATATCATGAAATTCTGCTCTTAGAGATAAAGTAGTTGTTAAAGTTCCAGCTCCTGCAACCAAGGGAAAAGCAATAGGTACAATAGATGCAGATTTAGCTTCAGAAGTTTTATTAATCTCAATTCCTAAAATCATTTCTAACGCGATAATAAAGATGACAAATGCACCTGCAATTGCAAATGAGTTGATATCTACACCAATAAATTTTAGAATTTTATTTCCTACAAAAAGGAAAACAATCATAATAAGACCTGCCGTAATAGAAGCTCTTTCAGAATCTATACTTCCAAATTTTTGTCTTAAACTTACGATAATAGGGATAGATCCTAAAATATCAATCACTGCAAAAAGCACCATAAAACAGGTGAAAGTTTCCTTAAATGAAAAATGTTCAAGAAGCCCCATAATATAAATTTAGAATTTCGCAAAAATATGAAATATTTCTGACTATTTGATAATTTCACTATAGATTTCTACAATATCATGATAAAGGTTCTGCATACCTTCAGCTGTAGAATGAGGAGCATACTTTTCAATTTGAATTTTCTGAATAATTTTTTTATATTTTTCCAAAAACTCAGTTCCTCTGTTTTCGAATAAATAAGCGTTAAACTCAGTATCTGTAAGTTTTCCTTTTTGTTTTCTCACATCATTATCTAAGTCTGAACATGCTGCAAAAAAAGTAGCTTTATCCCCTTTTTCATTCAAATTCTTTAAATAATGAAAATAATCAGCGGGATCTGACTGTATTTTTTTTCTGAGCTCCGATTCTGTTTCAGCTACTGAACCAAGAGGTTTTGACGTTTTAACTGCTTTTTCATTTTGAATTCTTTTCCATTTTTTAAAGCCTAAAAAACCAATAATTGATAACAGCAGTAAACCACCATTTAACCAAAGTGTTTTCCAATTAATTTTATTTTTTTCCTTCACTTTTAGGGTTGAAGTTTTCAAAATTGGAGTATTTACAGTTTCTAAAACTGTATTCGTATACTCATTTACTTTCTCTAAAGTGGATTGAGCTTCTAAAACTTGAGTATGCGACAATACATTCACGTTTAAAACCTGAACTTCTACATTTTGGTATTCCGCAGATTTAGGGTCAAAAAATGCAAAACTTTCGGTTTTAACAGCAAACTCTCCCGAAATTTTTGGGATGAGAATATAATGAGCTATCACTTCACCAATATTCCCGTCTTTGCTTGCTTTTACTTTTGAAACTATTTTAGGAGGAAAAACTTCATAATTAGGTGAAGATGCAATTTTAGGCAAGGATAAAGTTTCAAAATTACCATCTCCCGAAAGTTTAATACTAATTTTCATGGGCTTTTCCATCTCATACTGCATTGTGGAATCAGCATGAATACTCATTTTAAATCTTCCAACAGCATTAGTATAATTTTCTGGTGCATCTTTAGGAAGTTTTTTAACATTCAATTTTAATTTGTTGGAATGAATGGTCTTCTTTCTGGAATTGGAACTCACAGTTGCGGAAACTGGATGCACATCTATATATCCAGATTCATTCGGAAACACCATAAAAACAGCTAAAACTTGTGTAGGCATATCCTCATACCCAGAAGGATCTATCTCCGATTTATTTAAACTTATAAGTTTGGTATTTACATTTCCATAGTCTGGAAACTTAATATTTTTCACCTTTCTAAGGTTGTCTATACTTTTAGAATAAGCTCTTAGAACCGCTATTGTTGGCTCATTTAGATATACTGAATTGTCATCTACATCTACATTAAGATAAACTTCATTATCAACACTTTTAGACGCAACAGATTTTTTCTCAACATCGCGAATAAAAACGTTAAATGGTTCGGTTTTGTATCTTTTATCATTAATATCAACAAGAATTGATCCGAATCTCAACTTCCCTTTTTGCTTTGCTTCCAATGCAATTCTATAAAAAGTTTGAGTAATTATTGTGTTGGTAGATGGATCTGTAAAGGAACGTTTGTAAGAACCATTTCCTATTAAATTAAACTTATTAGCAATATCGGGAAGTTTTAAATAAGATTGGTCATAAATAGCAACGCCATTGGTTTCTAAAACAACGGTTACATTAATAATTTCTCCAGCATCATAATCACTTTTATCTGAACTTGCTTTAAAAGAAATCTGTCCGTAAGAAATTACGGATGAAAAAATAAGTAATATGTAACACCATTTATACATCATCACCAATCCTTCTCATTGCTCTGCGGCATGGAGTAAGAGTTCTTGTTTAAGATTCTCTTTGCTGTTTCTTGTTCTTTTTCTTTTACTTTATTCAGTATTGAGTTTTCTAATTCCTTAGGCATATTGCCAGAATTGTTATTGTTTTCCTTTTGTTGAGGAGGCTGATTTCCATCTTCACCTTCTCCTTTATTTTGTTGACTATTACCGCCTCCTTTTTGGTCTTTCTGTTCTCCTTTGCCGTCTTGCTTACCTTTATTTTTATCACCACCACCCCCTTTTCCAGAATCTTTTTGCTGATCTTTTTGTTGCTGTTGGTTAGCTTTATCCTTCAATTTAGCAATTTCATAATTCTTACGGGCAGTTTCGTTATAAGGATCTTGCTTAAGAACTTTTTTATACAATTCCGCAGCTTTTTCTGGCTGATTAGCCTGCATATAAGTATTCCCTAAATTGTACTGGGCAGCAGCTCTATCTTTATCGTTAGTTGCAAATTGTTGAGCTTTTTCAAATTCTGTTTTCGCTTCATCATATTTTTTACTTTTATACAAAGCATTTCCTAAATTGTAATGAGAAGTAAAATCTTTATCTTTCATTTTTGCAGCTTCCATAAACTTTGAAGAAGCTCCATCATAATTTTTATTCTCAAATTTTCTGTTTCCTTCGTACACCAAAGTATTGTAACTCTCTTGTGCTACAAGAAGATTACAAACTGTAAAAACGAATAAAAACGATAAAAATTTAATTTTAGTATTCATCAGCACAAAATTATTTCATTAATTGTTAACAAAAGGAATGAGATGTGTTAAAGTTCGGTTAAAAATAAGCTTAAACAACTGAAAATAAAGAAATCACACAGAAAAATCTCTTTTTGGGTTCACTAAATAGATGATAAAAAAGAAAAATAAAGATATCGCTAAAAAATATTGATAATAATGAATAGCATTATTAGATTTCACTAAAGTATTAGTCCCAGTTGATTTTTTATTAATAGCAGAAATAATTTGACTAGGCGCTTCATTAATATTATTTCCATCAATATAAGTTCCACCTGTAGACTGAGATATATTCTTTAAAGCTTCCGTTTGTCTTTTGGTAACAACCGTTTGTCCCTCTCTGTCGTTCTTGTAACCCATTAATTGTCCAAAAATATATTCAGGAACTGGAGCGCCTTCTTCCGTTCCCACTCCTACAGAAATCACACTAATTCCCTCTTTATTGGCTAACTGTACAGCTGCATTATCATTTCCTTCATTATCTTCGCCATCGCTAATGAGGACCACTTTTCTAGATCCTTTATTAACGTTTTTAAACTTTTGAACCACGGTTTGCATTCCTTTCAGAAAGTCCGTTCCTTGAATTTGCATAGAATTGGTTTCAATGGCATTAACGTAAGTTTCCGCACTGGTAAAATCTGTAGTTAGAGGCATTACAGAAACCGCTTCACCCGCAAAAATCACCAAACCCACCTTATCATTTTTCATTTGATTCATGCTTTGAATTATCAGATTTTTAGCTTCATCTAAACGACTTGGACTCACATCTTCGGCATTCATAGAACTTGAAACATCTAATAAAAAGATAACAGAGTTCATTTTTTGTTGAGTTTCCACTTCTTCGGAGCCTTTTAATAAATCGACAAGAGATAAAATTAAAAACAATAATGCAAAAACATACAAAATGGGAAAAAACCTAGAAAATTTAGATCTTTTCTCAAATAATTCTTCATGAAACTGCTCTTGAGCAAAAATGTTTCTTTTTTTCTTCTGCCATTTTAAAAAATAGAGCAAAAAGTAAGTTAACAGCGGCAAAAGCAACAGTAAAAGTAAATACCAATAATTTCCTAAATACCAATCCATCAACTTAAAAATTTATAAAAAACCCAACGCAATAGTGCATCAAAAACCAAGGCAACAAGAGCTATCCAAAGGAAAACTCTAAAATATTCTTCATAATTATATAATTTAGAAACCTTCATATCCGATTTTTCTAAATTATTAATTTCATCATATACTTCCTGTAAACTTGTGTTAGAAGTTGCTCTAAAATATTTCCCACCAGTTGTATTGGCAATTTCGCTGAGAACTTGCTCTTCAATTTTAACTTCTGTTTCTGTAAAAACCAAATCACCAAAAATATCGGTAGCTGTAGGCATTAATGCATAACCATTGGTTCCGATACCAATACAATAAACTTTAATATTATTATTTTTGGCCAATTGAGCAGCAATTTGTGGAGGCATTGCATTTTCAATAGTGTTTACTCCATCCGTCATTAAAATAATAATCTTGCTTTTCGCTTTACTATCTTTAAGGTGATTTACAGCTACTGAAAGCCCTTCTCCAATAGCCGTTCCTGGCTGGAGTTCTAAAGGATTAAGATTTTCTAATTCATCCACAACTACATCGTGATCAGACGTAATGGGAACTTTATTAAAAGCCTCTCCAGAGTAAGTCACCAAACCAATTCTGTCATTTGGACGTTGATTAACAAATTTAATTGCGATTTTTTTGAGCGCCGTTAAACGGTCTGGAGAAAAATCCTTAGACAACATACTTAAAGAAGTGTCTACTGTCAGGATAATATCTACACCTTTTGTATCATCTCTATCTTGAGAAATGGTAAAAGTTCGAGGTCGCGCCATTGCAATAATTAACGCAGAAAGAATAATATATTTGAAAAATTTGAGCAAAAATAAAACAAAACCTACTCCACCGCTCACCTGCATATTTTGAACAGTAGGAACTTTAATACCTTTCCTTTTCTTCTTAGAAATATCCCTAAAAATAAGCGGAATAAATAAAAGAAAAAGCAGTAAAAACCACGGACTATAAAACTCGAAATTAAACATCCTTTCTTAAATTTTCAAATTCTATATCCTTTGCAGATTTTTTTACAAAATCTCTAATTTGCGAAAAATCGGTTTCCATTGTATTTTTACTTGGGAAGGTTTTGGCAAATTTCACCAAATCTCCTCTTAAAAACACTTCTTCAATTACCTTTTCGTTTTGTTGAGAAATGGTATTATTTTTCTTCATCACCTCAATTAAATCATCCGTTAAAAGCACATCCGCTGGTAAGTGATATTGTTGGGTAATAAAGGTTCTTGTAATATCTATAAGCCCCACATAAAAAGAGCGATAATCTCCATTTTCTATGTATTTTTTCTTTTTCAGGGCGTCTAAATCTTTTAGAGTTTGATTGGTTGCCACCACAACAGGATTCTTAGCCTTTCTTCCCCATTTTATAAAAAGAATAATGAAAATAATTAAAGCGATAATTGCTAAAGCTGCCAAAATATACCATTTGTACATTTCCCAGTAATCTTTAACATCCAACTTCACTTCTTTATTATTGAGAATATCATTAATTTGATCTTCTTTTTTAGCGGTATTCATCACCTCAATTTCATAAGGAACCGTGGTTAGAATTCTACCATTTACTTTAAATTCAAGTTCTGGAATGGTAAATTTACCTTCTTCAAAAACGGCAAATTCTATTTTTCTCTCATAAATATTTTGATGAATTCCTGAACTGTCTGTAATTTCTTCAAAATGGAAAGGTAAAAGTTCATTTTTGGGTGCTGCAATTACTTTTTCATCACTAAGTCCCTCAATACGGATCACCAATTTATCCACTTCTCCCAATGCTAAAGTTTTCTTCTCTAAATTAGAAAAAACAGTTTGTGAAAAGCCGAAAACAGAGACTATACTAAAAAATATAAATAATAATTTCTTCAATTTCATTTGTTTTAATACACTATTTCTTTTGGAAATAATTATATAAAGGTCTGGAATAATCCTCGCCCGTTTTAAGGTTCATAAAACTTGCAGATGAACTAGAAAAATCTTCTTCCAAAGCTTTTATTTTTTGTTTTTGAGCCTCGGCAAAAGTATATCTCCATCTTGCACTAGAAGTATTTACCCATATTTGTTTTTCAGTTTCTACATCTTCAAACATTGCATATCCCACATCTGGAATTTGATTGTCTTTTTCGTCATAAATTCGCATTCCTAAAAGTTGATGTTTTTTAGAAGCTACCCTCAACATTTTTACATCATAAGAATCTTCAAAATCTGAAAACATAAACACCAAAGATTTCCTTTTAAAAACACTCATCATATAACCTAAAGCCGCATCAACATTAGAAACAGAAGGCACATAATCTGCAGTAAGAATCTGACTGATAATAGACAAAATATGTTTTCTCCCTTTCTGTGGTGGAATTACTTTGTACACTTTATCCGCATATAAAATAAGTCCCACTTTATCATTATTTCCCGCTGCTGAGAATCCCAAACTTGCAGCTACTTCCGCTACATATTCCCTTTTCATCATATTTTGCGTTCCATAATCCATAGAAGCAGAAATATCCACCACCAACATCATGGTAAGCTCCCTTTCTTCTTCCATCACCTTTACAAAAGGTTCTCGAAAACGCGCTGTTTTATTCCAATCAATTCGTCGTATTTCATCTCCAAACTGGTAAGGACGAACTTCAGAAAAAGTCATCCCCTGCCCTTTAAAAGCGCTGTGATATTGCCCCATAAGAGATGTTTCCGTTTTTTTACGAGTACGAATTTCTATCTGCTTAACTTTTTTTACAATATCTTTTATTTCCATAAATTTAATCTCACAATATAGCAATCTTACAATGTAACAATTGGTAAATTGGCAAACTGTTACATTGGTAAATTGTTACACTAAGTTTAAGGTGCTTGAATTTTAGTAAGAATTCTATCTATAATTTCTTCGGTAGTAATTTCTTCAGCTTCAGCCTCGAAAGTAAGTCCAATTCTGTGTCTTAAAACATCTTTTGCAAGGTCTTTTACATCCTCAGGAATTACAAAAGCCCTGCCTTTTAAGAACGCATACGCTCTAGATGCAATGGCTAAATTAATGGAAGCCCTAGGTGAAGCTCCAAAACTAATATAGTTTTTAAGCTCGGACATTCCATAGTTTTCTGGATAACGGGTTGCAAAAACCATATCCAAAATATATTTTTCTATTTTCTCATCAAGATAAATTTGATTGATAACTTTTTTAGCTTCCACCACTTGATCTAAAGAAATGACAGGGCGAATTTCTGGTTGATGTTGTGTTGCTACCATTCTCATCACACTTCTTTCGTCTTCAAACTTAGGATAATCTACTTTACACTTCAGCATGAAACGATCGCTTTGCGCTTCAGGAAGCAAATAAGTTCCCTCCTGATCTATAGGGTTTTGAGTAGCCAAAACTAGGAAAGGTTTAGGAAGAGGCATTGTTTCGTCACCAATAGTCACTTGTTTTTCTTGCATCACCTCTAATAACGCGGATTGCACTTTTGCCGGAGCGCGGTTAATTTCATCCGCTAACACAAAATTCGCAAAAACAGGGCCTTTTTTTATGCTAAAATCATTATCTTTTATATTATACATCATGGTTCCCACCACATCTGCTGGTAACAAATCTGGAGTAAACTGTATTCTTGAAAACTCCCCATGAACTGCTTCCGCAAGAGTTTTAATTGCTAAAGTTTTCGCCAAACCAGGAACCCCTTCTAACAGGACATGACCATTACCCAAAAGACCGACTAACAGACGATCCACCATATATTCCTGACCTATAATAACTTTATTGATTTCTTGTTTTAGAAGACTAAAAAAATAGTTTTGTTCTTTTATTTTTTCGGTAAGTTGACGAATATCTTCAGCTTGATAAGTTTCTGACATAATATATATAAAATAATCTGTAAATTTCTAATAAATACAAGGATTAATCAACACAACGGATGCCAATTTAACGTTAAAATTTGTTAAATATTTAAAGTTAAATTTTTGCAAAAACATATTGATAAAAGTAAAATTACGTATCGAATATAAAATTAGTCATAAAAAAAATAAAATTCGCTAAAAACCCAGAAGGATTAATTGTCATTTTCAGTTTATTAAAGTATTTTTGGAGATTAAAAATTTTGATAAATGAATTATCATTTTCAAGCACACAAAGCGGTGAGGAAAAATCTTTTAAGTGTTTTACAAAACATGGCGTTAGAAGACCTCTTGTACATTCCAGATGGTTTCAACAATAATATTTATTGGAATATTGCCCACACCGTTGCTACACAACAATTGTTGCATTATTATTTAAGCGGAAATCCGTTCAGAATAGATAAATATTGGGTGGAAACTTATAAGAAAGGAACACTTCCCAATTTGGATGTTCAAGCTTCTGAAGCGGAAGATTTATCTTTTCTGCTCACAGAAACTTCCAAAATATTATTAAAGGATTATGATGCTGATTTTTTCACGGATTATACGCCTTATTCCACAAGTTTTGGACTAGATCTTAAGAGTATACAAGATGCTATTATTTTCAACAACATGCATGAAAGTTTGCATTACGGCTATATTTTAGCTCAGAAAAGAGCCATTTTAGGAGAAAAATATTAGAATAACATTCTCCTTACTAACTAAAAAGAAAAATTTAAATTTTGATACAAGACAATAAAAAAGAAGATTTTATATTCGGACTTCGTCCAGTGATGGAAGCTATTGAAGCAGGAAAAACCGTAGATAAAGTTTTTCTTCAAAACGGTTTGCAAGGTCCTATAATTGCGGATCTAAAAAGGCTTTTAGCGAAATACAACCTTAGAGCTAATTATGTTCCTATTGAAAAACTGAATAGGTTTACGCGTAAAAATCATCAAGGTGTAGTTGCTTTTATTTCTGATATTCCTTTTCATAAAATTGAAGATGTTTTACCACAACTTTTCGAAGAAGGAAAAACACCATTTATTCTGATGTTGGACAGGCTTACAGATGTTAGAAATTTCGGAGCCATTAGTAGAACAGCAGAATGTGTGGGTGTGGACGCAATTATCATCCCCGAAAAAGGAGCAGCACCTATTAATTCGGATGCTATAAAAACTTCTGCAGGAGCTTTGTACAACGTAAAAATTTGTAAAGAGAAAAATTTAGCACATAGTGTAGATTTCTTGCAACAATCTGGTGTAAAAGTAGTTTCGGCAACAGAAAAAGCTCAAAAATTGGTTTATGATGAAAACTTCAAGGAACCAGTTTGTATTGTAATGGGGAATGAAGAAACGGGGATTTCTAAAGAAGTTCTTCACCATTCTGATGAGAAAATAAAACTTCCTATTGAAGGAAAAACACAATCTTTAAACGTTTCTGTAGCTTGTGGAGCTATTCTTTATGAAGCGGTAAGACAAAGATTGTTAAATCAATAATCTAAAATTTACATCAAAAATATCTTAGCCCAAAGGCCATTAATCATAAAGCAGAACACCTCTGCTCGTTAAAACAAAAAAAATGAAAAACATAGTTGCAGTAGCACTTATCGCAATAGCAATGGTTTCTTGTAAAAAAGAAACTGCAAAAGTTACCAAAGTAGATCCTAAAACAGGTAAAACCGTTACTGTAGAAGTTCCTGCAGATTCTGTAAAACAAATTGTTGAAAACCCAGCAATTAAAGATTCTTTAGGCGCTTTTACTCAAAGTTTTAAATTAGAAAAAGGAAAAACTTACCCACTTACCACTTACCAAAGAGATGTAAAAACCCTTACTGATCCTCAAGGAAAATCGGTAAGCGGAACCAGCGAATCTACAGACGAAATGTCTTTTACGGTGAACGATGTTAAAGGGGATATTTATGATATGTCCATTAACCTTATCAGCAAAAGAAGTTCTCAAACTGCTGAAGGAAAAACCATTTCTGTTGATACTAAGCAAGCTGCTCCAAAAGAAGATCAACTGAAACTTATTTGGAACATCAACAAAGCTTTGGTAGGAAATAAACTAAGTATGAAAATGGACAGTAAAGGAAATGTAATTTCTATTACTGGATTTGAGCCTATTTATACAAAGATCAACACCGCTTTAAGCAGTATTATAAAAGATTCTAAAGAAAGAGCTGGAATTATTTCTGGTTTAAAACAATCTTTTAACGAAGCTATTTTAAAAGATCAGTTCAATAAAAACTTGGTTATTCTTCCTAAAAAAGGAGTGAAAATTGGTGAAAAATGGGTTACTTCTGAAAACGCATCACCTGATGGAAGCGTAAAAGTAAATTCTAATTACCAACTAAAAAGTGTAGGAAACGGAATGGTGGAAATTGGCGTTACTGGAGGAATTCCAAAAAAATCTGACAAAGCTACTAAAGACGGTATCACCCATTCTTTAAGCAACGAACTTACCCAAACTGGAAACATTAAATTTGACCAAAACACAGGTTGGATTCATCATCAAAATATCTCTGTAGTCACCACACAAATTGAAACCATTTCAGACGGAAAACAGTCGCAATCTATGAAATCTGTTTCCAATTCATCTGTAATGGTGAATCCTGCTAACAAATAATAAATTCAACAAGCCGTCTTATGAAATATTTATTGGAGTTCATTCTTGCCACAATCATTATTTTCTTTGTTTGGAACATTTTAAAAAGGATTTTCTTTAAATCTTTCTATAAATTTCCTACTCAAAATAGAAATGAACAAAACAAAAAGAACGACAAAAAAGTTAATCAAAAGATTAATTGGGATGCTGAAACAATAGATTACGAAGAAGTAAAAGAGGATAAAAAAGAAAAGAAGTAATCTATTGAAAATTTGTTTCAAAATTGTACACTAAAAACTTTCATTATTTGATATTGAAAAGTTTTTAAAAGCAAAAAAAATAAAAACTATGTTAAAAAAAGGGAATTCGTTAGTTTTCATTATAGGAAGTTTGGTACTGTTTATCATCTTAGGTTTTGTGTACGCAAGCCCCGTGCTTACAGACAAACAACTCTTTCAGCACGATATCATCCAGTATAAAGGTGGTGCAAAAGAGCTTTTAGACTATCGTGCAGCCGAAGGTAAAGAAACCTACTGGAGCGATTCTATGTTTGGAGGAATGCCAACTTACCAAATGGGATCTCAGTTTAGAGGAGACATTATAAAACATGTGGATAATGTTTTAATGTTTTTTCCAAAACCTGTTAACTATATTTTCCTTTTATTTTCAGGCTTTTTTTTATTAGGCTTGGTAGCTGTTCGAAACTGGAAATATGCGCTTTTAGGAGCAACTTTCTTCGGACTTTCCACCTATTTTTATATTATTATTTCTGCGGGACACAACGGTAAAGTGCATACTATTGCGTATTTCGCCCCTTTATTAGCGGGTATTCTTTTGGTTTATATCAGAAAAAAATACCTCTTAGGTTTTGTTGTAACTACTCTATTTATGGGATTACAAGTTGCAGCAAACCACGTTCAAATGACGTATTATTTATTTATAGCGTTAGGATTTTTATTGAGTTCTGAAATTATTCGTGTTATTCAAAAGAAAACACCTCTTAAACATTTCTTAATTTCTTCTGGAATTATTGCTGCTTCTTTTATTATCGGAATTGGCATGAATTCACAGAGAATTATGGCGAATGCAGAATATGTAAAAGAAACCGTTCGTGGAAAACAAATTTTAAATAACGACACACATACCGCAGGAAAATCTGGAATGGATAAAGAAAGTATGTTGATGTGGAGTTACGGAAAACTAGAAACCCTAAACTTGTTTATTCCAAGATTAATGGGAGGTGGAAGCCAAGAACCTCAAGGCAAAGTAATGATGAGCCATATCCAAGAAATGGTGCAGGAAAATGTGTCTTCTCAAGAGGAAATGGATAGGATTTCTAAAGGTTTTAACGGTCTTACTTATTGGGGAGACCAACCTGGTACTTCTGGTCCAGCTTATCAAGGAGCTGTGGTTTGTTTCTTAGTATTATTAGGTTTTTTCTTTGCCCCAAAAAAATACAGATATTGGATTTTAGGAGCTTCAATACTTACCATTATGTTGGCTTGGGGAAGCAACTTTATGCCATTGTCTGATTTCTTTATAGATTTTGTTCCTTTTTACAGTAAATTCCGTGCACCCTCTTCAATTTTAGTGGTGGTAGAATTATTATTCCCTTTAATTGCAATTATAGGATTGTACAGATTTTTTACCGATGAAAAACTAACGGAAGAATACAAAAAGAAAATCCTAATGTATGTAGGAGGTGGAACATTAGCTTTCACGCTTATTTTACTTATTTTTGCTAAACCACTTTTAGGTTTTTACACTCCGAACGAAAAAACGTATTTACCCCCTTATATTCTAGATTATTTAATAGATGAAAGGTATTCTATGTTTAGAATTGATGCCTTAAAAACATTAATTTATATCGGAATTGTTTTTGGGGTTTTATGGTTTTCTTTAAAGCAAAAAATCAATGTAAATATTGCGCTTATCATTATCGGTTTGGTGAGTTTATTTGATTTATGGTCTGTAAACAAAAGATATTTAAACGATGATAATTTTGTAGACAAAGCCATTGCAGAAAATCCTTTCCAGACAGAAACATCTGATCTTTTGGTTGAAAAAATTGAGACAAATCCTAATTTACAATCTATCGCAGGAAGCGTAAATGTTAATAAAACTTTGGAAACCATTGCAGAGAAAGACAAAACCCATTATAGAATTTTCAATAATATTCTGGGGACATTTAATGAAACCAATACTTCTTATTTCAAATCTTCTATTGGAGGCTATCACGCCGTAAAATTGAGAAGATATGATGATGTTATTAATGAATATTTCCAAGTTTTAGATTCTGTAAAACTACCTAATGTTCTCAATTTATTGAACACAAAATATATGGTCGTGGGCGGACCAGAACAACCACAAGTAATGCCTAACCCACAAGCCAACGGAAATGCATGGTTTGTAGATAAAGTTCAGTTTGTGAACAGTCCAAACGAGGAAATAAAAGCTATTGGAACTATTGACAGCAAAAAAGTGGCTGTTGTAGCTAGTGAAGATAAATCTTACTTCCAAAATAAGCCTATGCAAGCTGATTCTTCAGCATTTATAAAGCTTACGAAATACCAAGCCAATGAAATTGAGTTTAAATCTCAGTCCAAAACACCGCAACTGGCGGTTTTCTCAGAGATTTATTATCCTCATGGTTGGAAGTTGTCTATTGACGGAAAAGAAGTCCCTTATATAAAAGCCGATTATTTATTGCGTGCAGTTCATGTACCAGCAGGAGCCCATGATATTAAAATGGTTTTTGAACCAGAAGTTATCAAAAAAGGAAAGTTTGTCTCAATGTTGGCCTTCGGATTATTTATTATCCTAAGTTTAGGAGGAGCTTATTTTTGGTTTAAAAAGAACAAAGTCTCTAGTTCTGAATAGAAGCTTAAGACAATGAAAGAGAAGAAAATATTAATCATCACTTATTATTGGCCACCAGCAGGAGGACCAGGAGTTCAGCGTTGGTTAAAATTCACTAAATATTTACCAGAATTTGGGTGGAAACCTAGCGTTTATATTCCAGAAAATCCCAGCTACCCTATTATTGATAAAACTTTAGAAAAAGATGTTCCTAAAGATTTAGAAATTATAAAAAATAAAATTTGGGAACCTTATCAATTAGCTGAAAAACTTAATAAAAGCAATAAAAAATTTAAAGCCGGACAGTTTGATGTTGGGAAATCTCAAAGCTGGAAATCTAAACTTTCCATTTGGGTAAGAGGAAATTTTTTCATTCCCGATGCAAGAGTTTTTTGGGTAAAACCTTCAATTTCTTTTTTATCAAAATATTTACAAGAAAATCATTTTGATGCTTTTGTAACCACAGGTCCTCCCCATTCTTTACATTTAATTGGATTAGGATTAAAAAAAGAATTCCCAAAACTAAAATGGATTGCTGATTTCCGTGATCCATGGACAGAAATTTCTTATTACAAACATTTAAAACTGACTAAATCTTCGGATAAAAAACATAGAGAATTAGAAGAAAAAGTTTTTAAAAATGCCGACATCACCTTAGCTACAAGCTATACCGATGCAGAAAATTTCAAGAAAAAAGGAGCTAATGCCATTTGTATCACCAATGGTTTTGATGAAGATGATAAAACACAAAATACAAATTCCAAAACCGAACAATTTACTTTAAGCTATATTGGCGTTTTAGAGCAGCTTAGAAACCCTAAAATCCTTTGGGAAGTATTGAATGAATTGGTGGATGAAAATGAAGGTTTCAAGCGAGATTTCAGCTTAAAATTTGCAGGAAGAGTGGACGACCAAATTTTTGATGCACTTCAGAATTCTTCTTTCAAAAATAGCATCACGAATTTGGGATATATTTCTCATGATAAAGCTTTGCAAGAGATGTCCAAATCTGATATTTTACTCATCACCAATTTCCCCGAGGAATCTTCAAAAGGAATTATTCCAGGAAAAATTTTCGAGTATTTAGCTACAGGAAAACAAATCCTTTCTTTTGGCCCTCCAGAAGCGGATGTTGCTACAATTTTAGACAAAACAAAGGCTGGTCAACATTTTACTTATCATCAAAAAAATGAGGTGAAAAACTACCTATTAAACGCTTATGAAAACTGGAAATCAGAAAAGCATTTTCAGGAAATCTCTAATATTGAAGAATTCTCTAGAAGAAATTTAACACAAACCCTCAGTAAAGTTTTATAATTAAAAACTCATTCATTGGGTTTGAATCTCTATATTGCCATTCAAAATTTGATTAATTTGAACGATAATCACCTTCCCATCGGTTTACTTCCTTATTAAATTTTTCTTTTTCTAAAAACCATAAAGCTTTTATCTGCTTCTTTTATTTTTTGGTTCATTAATACAATTTCTTGTAAATTCTAAAAAGAGTATTAAATATAAAATAAGATAAATATAAAAACAAAAAACCACCCTAAAAAGAGTGGTTTAAGTGGTTTCTCCAGGAATCGAACCAGGGACACATGGATTTTCAATCCATTGCTCTACCAACTGAGCTAAGAAACCTATTGATTTAAAAAACAAGCCCCATTGAAGGGGCTTTGAAATTTGTGGTTTCTCCAGGAATCGAACCAGGGACACATGGATTTTCAATCCATTGCTCTACCAACTGAGCTAAGAAACCGCCTTTCCAACAATATTATTTATTGTTTTCAGTGGTGCAAAAGTAGAAAGAATTACAATACGAAGCAAGTTCTTCTTTACTTTTTATTAAAATATTTTTAAACTAATTGATTTTCAGATGGATTATTTTCCTGTTCATTTCTTATATGTTCACTCATTTCTTCAAGAACAGGTTTTATGGTACTTTCTGGAAGCTCACTAATCCTAATATACATCAAACCATCAATGGCATCATTAAAATTAGGATCCACATTAAAAGCAATTACTTTTGCGTTTTGTTTAATATATTTCTTTATTAATACCGGCAAACGAAGTTCTGGTTCCAAGTCATCTATAATCTTGTCCAATTTATTAAGATCCGACTCGGTTTCGGTTAAGAAAAGAGCTTTATCCCTTTCTCTCAACTGCACTTTATACTCGTTTTTAGGGTGTACATATTGCGCCACAGCAGAGTCAAAATAATTTGAACGCATAAACTCAATCATTAAAGTTTTTGAAAACTCGGAGAATTTATTGGAAATACTTACTCCACCCATTAAAAACTTATGATCTGGATTCCTTAAACAAACATGCACAATCCCTCTCCAAAGCAAGAAAAGCGGCAAAGGCTTCTGCTGATATTCTTCACAGATATAAGCTCTTCCCATTTCAATTACTTTTTTAAAGAAGGGATGCAGCTCTTGATCAAACTCGAATAAAGAATTGGTATAAAAGCTGGAAATTCCTGATTTTCTCATCAATTCCTTCCCAAGACCCATTCTGTAAGCTCCCACTAATTTTTGTTCGGCATTGTCCCATAAAAATAGGTGGTGATAGAGCTGATCGTACTCATCCAAATCAAAAGGCAGGTTACTACCCTCTCCCACTGCTCTAAATGTGAGTTCCCTTTGTCTTCCTATTTCTCTGATAATAGATGGAATTTCCTCATAAGTGGTAAAATAAACCTCGTAATTACCATTACTAAAGAACATCTTATCCGTGTTCCTAAGTTTATTAATATCATTTAAAAGATCTTCTTTAGGCGTTTCTTCAATAATATTTTGAATTACATTACCATCATCTTTTGAAAGTGGGAATTTCAGAGATAAATTAGGCAGATTAAAAGTTTCCATTAATGATTTCCTCCTATCGTAATAAGATTTCATCATGTACACTTTTCGCTTCAAATACTCACCTAATTCTTTTATGGTTTCTGCATCAGCAATAGCTTTTGGAGTAATAGGTCTTCCAATTCTCATGCGGATAGGTTTTTCCCTATCATTCATCATTTCGGCTGGAAGAAGTAAGGTTTGTAAATTGGGATGAAGTTTTGAAACCTGATAAAACAATCTGCTATTTTTAGCATGAAAATACATGGGAACTACAGGAACTTTAGCCATTTTAATAAGCTTTATCGCTGGTTTTTCCCATTCTTTATCTAAAATTTCGTTGTAAGGATTGTTTTTATTAGAAACTTCCCCAGCTGGAAAAATCCCAACACAACCACCTTCTTCAAGGTGTTTAAGTGTAGCACGCATTCCTGAAGAACTGCTGTAAGCTTCTTTTCTACCTTCAAAAGGGTTTACAGGAATTACATAAGGTTCCATAGGTTTTATCTTCTCCAAGAGAAAATTCCCCATAATTTTAAAATCAGGGCGAATTTCTGAGATAATTTTCGTCATCAAAATACCATCAATGGCCCCCATTGGATGATTGGCTACAATAATAAATGGTCCAGTTTTAGGTATTTTGGCTAAATCTTCTTCGAAAACAATATATTGTATTCCCCTTTCTTTTACAAAATGATCAAAAAAATCTTTTCCTATTTTGTCTTTAAGTTTATCATAAAGTAGATTGACCTGATTTATTTTTGTTATATTCATGATTGCTGAAGCAACAGGGTTTTTCAGAAAACCCAATTTACCTAGCCCAGAAGCCGCAATTAAATCATTTCTAGTTATTAAACTCATATTTATTATTGGTTTGAAATCACCATCTGGAGGGTTTGTTGAGATAATTGCTCAAATAAAACCGTTTTATTTTTATAAAATTTTTCCAGTTGGTCTAAATTTGCATTCCTTACTGTAAATAAAGATACATTTTTATTGATTTCTATTTTAAAATCATCATTTAGTTCTTGTACTAGGTTATCAACCTCATCATATTTATCTTCTAAACACAAACCTAATGAAATTGCAGAATTTCTGATTAAAGAAACTTTAATTTTATGCGTAGAAAGACTGTTAAAAATTCTACTCATGTGGTCTTCTGCGATGAAAGAAAAATCTCGAGTTGAAATTTTCATTAAAACCTGATTTTCTTTCAATATATAAGATTCCAACTTTTGGTTGATATCTGATTTGCTAATTTTAGTTCCAGGTTCTGTAGGATCTAAAAAAGATTTTACAAAAAATGGAATATTCTTTTGTTTCAACGGTTGCAACGTCTTTGGATGTATTACAGATGCTCCATAATAAGCCATTTCTATCGCTTCTTCATAAGAAATATTAGACAGCAGCTCTACATCATCAAATTTTCTTGGATCTCCCGTCATTACTCCAGGAACATCTTTCCAAATGGTTACAGATTCTGCATTCATGCAATATGCAAAAATTGCTGCAGAATAATCAGACCCTTCTCTTCCTAAAGTTACTGTAAAATTGTTTTCATCCGAACCAATAAAACCTTGGGTAACAAAATTAGCTTCCTGATTGAGTTTTACAATTAATTCTTCAGTTTTTTTCCAGTTTACGATTCCTTCTCTGTAGTTATCGTCTGTTTTTATATAATCTCTTGCGTCCAACCATTGGTTAGAAAAATTAATTTCATTAAGATAATCGCTTACAATTTTTGTAGAAATCATCTCACCACAACTCACCACCTGATCGTAAACAAAGCTGTAGTTAGGCGATTTATTTCTTCTTAAAAAAGAATCTATATCATCAAAAAACAAATTGATTTCATGAAACACATTGTGATTTTCAGGAAATAAACCCTTTGCAATCTCAATGTGCTTCTGTTTGACCTTTTCAATTTCGGTTGGGTAGTCCTGTTTACTAAAGTATTTCTCTACAACAGTTTCTAGTTCATTAGTTGTTTTTCCCATAGCAGAAATTACTAATAAACACTTATTAAAACCTTGGCTTTCTAATACCATAGCAACATTTTTCACGCTAGATGCATCTCTAACCGATGCACCACCAAATTTGAAAATTTTCATTTCGTTCTATAAATGAATGAGTTAAAAATAAATATAAAAAATTAATATAAACTTTCAAAATTATAAATTTAAGATGAGATATAAAAGATTAAGAACCTAAGATTTGCACGGTATTTGTTACAATTTTATTAAACTGAACAATCCTCAAAATATTTCCTAAAATATCATTAAATTTTACGAAATTTGCTAAAAATTTTAAACACGAAAAAATGTCCAATCAACCCCTTCAAACTTTAGGAGAGTTTATTATTGACAAGCAAGATGATTTCCTGTACTCCACTGGTGAACTTTCAAGACTTTTAAGCGCTATTAGATTAGCTTCTAAAGTTGTTCACCGTGAGGTTAACAAAGCTGGTATTGCAGATATTTCTGGTGCTATTGGCAAGGTAAACGTACAAGGTGAAGCACAACAAAAGCTAGATGTTATTGCCAACGATATCTTTATTGAAGCTTTATCTCAACGTGAAGTGGTTTGTGGAATTGCATCTGAAGAAAATGATGATTTTATAGAAATTCACTCTAATGGAAATGAGCATTTAAGCAAATATGTGGTTCTTATTGATCCTCTAGATGGCTCTTCAAATATAGATGTAAATGTTTCTGTAGGAACAATTTTCTCCATTTACAGAAGGGTTACTGAACCTGGAACTCCAGTTCAGTTAGAAGATTTTTTACAAAAAGGGGTTAACCAAGCTGCAGCAGGTTATGTAATTTACGGTTCATCTACTATGATTGTTTTCACTACTGGAAACGGCGTAAACGGATTTACTTTAGATCCTTCCATTGGAACCTTTTATTTATCTCATCCGAATATGCAGTTCCCTAAAAACGGTAAAATTTACTCTGTAAACGAAGGAAATTATATAAAATTCCCTCAAGGGGTTAAAGATTATATTAAATATTGTCAAAAAGAAGAAGACGATAGACCTTATACATCAAGATACATTGGTTCTTTAGTAGCCGATTTTCATAGAAATATGTTGAAAGGTGGAATTTATATGTATCCATCGTATTCACATGCTCCAAATGGTAAATTAAGATTGTTATATGAATGTAATCCTATGGCTTTCATTGCGGAACAAGCTGGTGGAAAAGGAACAAATGGTTACAGTAGAATTCTTGAAATGGAACCTACAGAACTTCACCAAAGAGTCCCTTTCTTCTGTGGAAGCAAAGAAATGGTGGAAAAAGCAGAGGAATTTATGAGTAACGCCTCTAAATAATAAATTCAGAATAATTTAGTTCAAAATATAACCTTTCTAAACGCTATCTTAGAAAGGTTTTTTATTTTTACAATATGCAAGCAAGTTTTAGCAAATATATTTTAAATTTTAAAACACCAGCAGGAACTTCCAGAGGTGTTTTAGATACTAAAGAGACATTTATATTAGAAATTTCCGAAAACGGTAAAAAAGGTATTGGAGAGTGTTCAATTTTCCGTGGATTAAGTTATGATGATGTTCCTGAATACGAAAACAAACTTCAATGGTTAGTAGATCACATTAATATTGATGAAAAAGAGATTCATTCACAATTACTTCATTTCCCTTCCATTTGGTTTGGATATGAACAAGCAATTACCAATTTAAAACAGAGCAGTAATATTTATTTCCCAAGTGAATTTACAGAAGATGAAAAATCCATAAAAATAAATGGACTTATTTGGATGGGAGATGCCACTTTTATGCGTGAACAAATTGAAGAAAAGCTCGAAAAAGGATTTACTTGCATTAAACTAAAAATCGGCGTGAATTGGAATTCTGAAAGAGAAATTTTACGAGAAATAAGGAAAGATTTTCCCGCTGAAAGAATTGAGTTGAGAGTTGATGCCAATGGTGGATTTACAAAAGAAGAATCTCAAAAGGTTTTACAAGAACTTTTTGAACTTCAAATTCATTCCATAGAACAGCCTATAAAAGCAGGAAATTGGAAAGACATGGCTCAGCTTTGTAAAAATACTCCAACTCCAATCGCTTTGGACGAGGAATTAATTGGAATAATAGATACCTCTGAAAAAATAAAGCTTTTAGAAAGCATTCAACCTCCATACATTATCCTAAAACCTACATTAGTTGGTGGATTTAAAGGAACAGATGAGTGGATACAATTAGCCGAAGAAAGAAATATTGGATGGTGGATTACTTCCGCATTAGAAAGTAATATTGGCTTAAATGCCATTGCACAATACACTTACACTAAAAAAAACAAAATGCCTCAAGGTTTAGGAACAGGCTCTTTGTTCACTAATAATTTCGAAAGTTCATTAGAATTAAATGGTGAGAATTTATATTTCAAGAAATAAAATAGTTTTCAAATAAAAAACCAGCTACTTGTAGCTGGTTTTTTTAAAATAATCATAAGATAATTTAATCGACAATTTCATATTCCACAGGAATTACACCGTGATCGATGTCTCCTAATTCATCAAAAGCAGCTTTTGAAATATCAAATGCTCTTGATTTGTGGAATGGCCCTCTATCATTAATACGAACAACTACACTTTCACCATTATTAAGGTTAGTAAGCTTAACTTTCGTACCAAAAGGGAGCTTCATGTTTGCTGCGGTAAGCTTTGAATTATCAAACTTCTCTCCGCTTGCAGTTTTTCTACCATTAAACTTATCGTGGTAGTACGATACAAAACTTGTTTTTTTTGCATCATTGGAACTATTCGTAAATGAATAAATCCCAAGAGTTGAAATCATCATTATGATTACAAGAATGAATCTTTTCATCATTTTGAATTTTGGGGTTTTGACGTGGCAAAGATATCCCCAATATTTATCGAAGCATTATTTATTGCCTAACAAGTGTTAATTTTAAGTTAATAATTTCTTAAAATTAATTTCAACCCGCTTGTTTAAAGGCTTTTACAAGATAGCGTTAAAAAGTGTTAAAAAATATGTTAAAAAGTTAAGCAAATTAACAATTTATTGAATAACATTACATTAAACCAATGCTTAAAGACCTATAAATCAATTGGTTAAACAATAGCTATCATGTAATTTTAGCAACCCATCTTAATTCAACTTTTTCGCTTTTTTCTTTTTCTCTACATATTTACCTCCAAACTTATTCAACTTCCATGTAAGTGAGAACATAACATATCTTTTCAAGATTAAATCTTCTCTATCTTCAATATAAGTGTCTGTAATCAATCTTTGTACACTTTGGTTTTGGTTGAGGAGATCATAAACTTTCACTTTAGCGGTAAACTGTTTTTGAAAGAAAGAATAACCAACACTTGCGTTCCAGAAATAGAAGTTCTTTTTGTAACCTGGAGCCATATTAGAATTCGTGCTATAATCAAAGTCATTTCCTATCACCCAATTTTCACCTAAATAATTGGTCATTTCCAGTTTAAATCGGTTGGAACTTGTATTTCTTCCATCCACTGAGTAATTTTGGTATTTTGAGCTGTTATAACTAAATCTGTAAGAAGGTCTCAACAAAAGTTTATCCTTAATTTCGTAACTAAAAGCAAGACTCGGTGAAACAGAATACGTATTACTGCTGTAAATCTCCTGATCTATAAAACCTTTCTGAAACCCATAAGTCATCCTAAAACGTGGAGTTACACTCAGTTTATTGGCTCCAAACTTATAGGTTTTTGTTGCTCCAAAGCCTAAACTCACATTTTTATTTCCGCTAATATTTCCGTAAGTAAGATATTGTTTTCCTTCGGCATCGTAAGTTCTTTGAGAAGTAATTTGATTGTTATAATAGCTGAAACTAGCATTCGCAAAGAGATTAAGGTTTTTAACTTGATTAAAATCGTCATAACTAATACTGGTATTATTCAACCAAGTATTCTTTAAATCGGGATTTCCTGTTTGCGTTAACAACGGATTAGAAACATCTTGATAAGGCGTTAATTGAACCGCTGTTGGAATAGAATACGTCGCATTGTGATTGATATTTAACCTTCTTCTATCGCTAAATTTATATCTGAAACCTAAACTATATTCTGGCAAATAATAATTCTTGGACAATTGATAATTGGTGGCATTGTACAACGCATCCACATCCATTCCTACGATATCTACATTGAAAAACGCCCGTAAAGTCAATTTTTTCTTTTCTAAACGATAAGAAACCTCAGGAATTAATGAATTTTGCTTTTGCAACATCGTATTGGACAATAATTGATTATAAACATCATAATCGCCAGAAACGGCGTTAAAATCGTTTACATTGCGAAGACTTTTGCTGTATTCTGTTCGGAAATCTACTCCCAAAGATATTTTTGCAGAATCTGAAATAGGTTCTTTATAATCGAAACCGTAAGAAAAAGTATTGGAGGAAGTTTGATTTTGAGAAAGTTGATTCCTGTAATCATTGTTTCCTGTTTGTAAAAATTCGGTGTTCAAAAGTGAAATTCTATCTGTATTGGATTGATTAACACTTCCTCTTAACGATGCGTTAAAAACCCTTCCCTTTTTAGCAAATCTCTTAGAAAACAATGCACTTGCATTCGCATTATTCTGATTGGATTCCGAAGTTGATTTAGAAGTTGATTGGTTGAGCAAATCATTCGCATTTTCACTGAAAGTTGAAGAAGACGATTCATTTTCTGTCCTTCCGTTGGAGTTTGTAAAACCTGCAGAAACATACAAATCGGTTTTCTTATTGAATTTTATTCTCGCTCCACTGTTGAATTTTACATCTTTATTTTCATTATTTCCAGAATTTTGAGATTGAGTTTTCAAAACATCAGTTGGAAGGTAAGTTTCTCTGGTAACGGTGGATTTTGTATCTAAATTGTTATCGGTAAACATCAAACTCATATTCTCCAAATCTGCATCATTGCTTATTTTATCAGAATAATTAATTCCAAAAGTGCTCGATTTTTGAATTCCTTTAGTAGTATTTCCGCTCCCACTCATTCCTCGTAACAACCGGGAATTTCTCCCACTTCCCATACTATCGAAAACTTCATCATTAGAAAAACCAGAAGAATTAATATTATTCGAAGCTCCCAAAATGCTCAGTTGAGTATCATTTTTAAAATAACTGGCTATTCCACTGGCTTCAAAGCGATCATCTGTTCCGTAACCTCCCGTTAACCGAACCATATAACCCACATTTTTCTTTTCATCAATGGTGAAATTCAGGGTTTTATTTTCAGATTTAGCAGGTTCTCCATTCAATTCTTCTTCTTTGGTTTTTGTTCCCGTTACTTGAACTTTTTTAATGATATCCGCAGGAATATTTTTCAAAGCTATTTGTCCATCTTTATCAAAAAAAGGCTTTCCGTTGACTAAAATTTGATCCACATCTTTACCATCTGAAGTAATTTTTCCGTCAGCATCAATATCAAATCCTGGAAGTTTTTTTATTAATTCTTCAATATTACTATCTGGACGAACAGGAAAAGAAGCGGCATTAAATTCCACTGTATCTTTCTTAATTTTCACGGGAGGAGCAGAAGATTGAATAACCACCTCCGCAATATCCGTAGATTTTATTTTTTCAACATTAATGGTTCCTAAAGAAAGTGGACCTTCAATTTTCTCAAAACGGTTAAAATATTCTTCATTATTATCAGAATTCACTCTTAAAAAAGTGGGTTGCAAAATTTTATCGACTTTCAAGTTGAAATTTCCCGCAGCATTGGTACTTGTATAATTAATAATGGTGCTGTCACTTTCTTTTAAAAGATAAACTGTGGCATTGTCCACACCAACACCGCCCGACATCACCTTTCCTGTAATGGAAATTTGTTGCGCGAAGATTAAAGTTTGAAAACAAACAAAAATGAAAAATAATATCTTCTTCATATAAAATTTAAACTAAAAATGATGTGTTTTATTAAGCTCTGAAAGTTAAAAAATAAAAAAAGTCTTCCAAAATTTGAAAGACTTTATGTTTTAGTTTCTTAGGTCGAAATAATTTAAGAGGTAATTATTTAAAAACTAACAAATCACTTCACCAATTCTCCGTATAAATCGAATTCTTCGGCGGAAGTAATTTTAATATTGGCAAAATCTCCCATCGAAATATAAGTATTGGTAGCATCCACCAAAATCGTGTTATCTACGTCTGGAGAATCGTATTCTGAACGCCCTACGAAATAATTTCCTTCTTTACGATCGAAAATACATTTTAAAACCTTTCCTACTTTTTCTTGATTTTTCTCCCAAGAAATCTGCGCTTGAAGCTCCATAATATCCTCTACACGAGCTTCTTTCACTTCTTGCGGAACATTGTCTTCTAGCAAATGAGCGTGTGTATTTTCTTCATGAGAATAGGTAAAACATCCCAAACGATCGAATCTTTGCTCACGAACCCAATTTTTCAGTTCTTGGAAAATTTCTTCCGTTTCACCAGGATAACCAACAATTAAAGTCGTTCTAATCGCCATATCTGGAACTTTCTCACGGAATTTATCTAAAAGAGCATCCGTTTTTTCATGAGTGGTTCCACGACGCATGGATTTCAACAAATCAGTATTGATATGCTGCAAAGGAATGTCGATATAATTACACACTTTTGGTTCTTCACGAATAATATCCAAAACATCTTCAGGGAAACCTGTTGGGAACGCATAATGCAAACGAATCCACTCTATTCCTTCTACTTTGATAAGTTCTTTCAATAAATCGCCTAAAGCACGTTTTTTATAAATATCAAGTCCATAATACGTTAAATCTTGAGCGATAAGAATAAGTTCTTTAACGCCAACTTTTGCAAGACTTTTAGCTTCTTCAATTAATTTTTCAATAGGTGTAGAAACGTGACCGCCCCTCATTAAAGGGATTGCACAAAACGAACAAGGTCTGTCGCAACCTTCGGAAATTTTAAGATAAGCGTAATGTTTTGGTGTGGTGGTTAATCTTTCACCTACCAATTCATGTTTATAATCTGCCCCCAAATGTTTTAATAAAATCGGTAAATCGCGAGTTCCAAAATACTGATCCACATCTGGAATTTCTTTCACCAAATCTGGTTTATAACGCTCTGAAAGACATCCTGTAACGAAAACTTTCTCAACTTCGCCATTTTTCTTAGCTTCAACATAATCTAAAATCGTGTTGATAGACTCTTCCTTAGCATTATCAATAAATCCGCAGGTATTGATGACCACAATATCTCCTTTTTTCTCATGTACCACTTCTTTACCATTCGCTTTTAACTGGCTCATCAGCACTTCTGAGTCATAAACATTCTTGGAACAGCCTAAGGTTATTACATTTATCTTCTTTTTTCCTGTGGATTTTGTACGCATCTTATTGAAAATTTTAAGTGTGCAAAGTTAAGAATAAAAAAAGAACCGAAAATCGGTTCTTGATATATAAAAAAAGTTGGGTTATTTATTTGATAAGTTGCTTCAGATAATTTCCGTAGCCACTCTTACCGTATTTTGTCGCGGTTTCCAATAATTTTTCTTCGTTGATGAAACCATTATTGTATGCAATTTCTTCTATACAACCAATTTTGAAGCCTTGGCGTTTTTCGATAACGCTTACAAATTCTGAAGCTTCTTGCAAAGAATCAAAAGTTCCGGTATCCAACCAAGCAGTTCCTCTGTCTAAAACACCTACTTCCAGTTTTCCTTTTTGAAGATAAACATTATTAACATCGGTAATTTCTAATTCTCCGCGAGGTGAAGGTTTGATATTTTTAGCAATTTCTACTACATTATTATCATAGAAATATAAACCTGGAACTGCATAATTTGATTTTGGGTGCAAAGGTTTTTCTTCAATTGACAATGCTTTAAATTGATCATCAAATTCAACAACTCCATATCTTTCAGGATCGGCAACGTGATACGCAAAAACCACACCTCCATCTGGATTGGTTTTGTGTTTCAACATTCTTCCCATTCCGTTTCCATAGAAAATATTATCACCTAAAACAAGTGCTGCAGCATCATTTCCAATGAATTGTTCACCTAAAATAAAAGCCTGCGCTAATCCATCCGGACTTGGCTGAACGGCATATTCAATATTACATCCAATAGATGAACCGTCTCCCAAAAGTTTAATAAAACCTTCCTGATCGTGTGGTGTTGTGATGATTAAAATATCTTTAATCCCCGCCAAAAGCAATGTTGACAGTGGATAATAGATCATAGGTTTATCGTAAACGGGCATTAACTGCTTACTCACAGCAATTGTTAATGGATATAATCGAGTTCCGGAACCTCCGGCTAAAATAATTCCCTTCATACTTTCTAATGTAACAATTAATTATACTGCTTTTCGTAATATTTCTGGTAATCACCTGAAGTTACATGCTCCAGCCATTCTTTATTTTCTAAATACCAATCGATTGTCTTTGCCAAACCTTCTTCAAAAGTTACCGATGGTTTCCATCCTAAATCACGATTCAGTTTTGTAGCATCAATTGCATAGCGTTTATCATGTCCTGGACGATCTTTCACGAAAGTAATTAACTTTTCTGAATAGCCTTCTGGTTTCCCTAATTTAGCATCCATCTGTTTAATTAACTCTTTCACCAAATCGATATTCTGCCACTCATTCCATCCACCAATATTATAAGTTTCGCCTGTTTTCGCTTCGTGAAATATTTGATAAATTGCTTTTGCATGGTCGATTACAAATAACCAATCTCGTGTATATTTTCCATCTCCGTAGATGGGAAGTGGTTTCTCATTTAAAATGTTTGATAAGCAAAGCGGAATTAATTTTTCCGGAAAATGATTTGGACCATAATTATTAGAACAATTAGATACAATAAAAGGCATTCCGTAAGTATTTCCGTAAGCTCTCACTAAATGATCTGAAGCTGCTTTGGAGGCTGAATATGGGGATTGCGGATCATAAGCGGTAGTCTCTAAAAAGAAACCGGTTTCTCCTAAACTCCCATAAACTTCATCTGTTGAAACATGATAAAATAGGTTTTTTCTTGTTTCATTTGGAAATCTTCCGTGGGTATGGTCTGGGTTTAATGTCCAAAATTCTTTACAAAGATTCAAAAGGTTTGCTGTTCCGTTTACGTTGGTATTAATAAACGCATTTGGATCTGTAATACTTCTGTCTACATGACTTTCTGCCGCCAAATGAACCACGGCATCAGGATTGTATTTTTCAAAAACTTTTCTAAGTTCTTCTGGTTTTGTAATATCTGCTTTCTCGAAAACGTAATTAGGTTCGTTTTCAACGTCTTTTAAATTCTCTAGATTTCCTGCATACGTAAGCGCATCTAAGTTGATAATCGTAGTATTGGGATTATTTTTTACAAATTCTCTAACGACGTGAGAACCTATAAAACCAGCTCCACCAGTGATGATTATATTTTTCATAAATTTTATTTAGAAGTTATGATCTTTAAAACTTGAAGCTTTTTGATCTTTTTCAGAAAGAATCATATCTGATTCAGAAATTTTCCAATCGATATTTAAATCGGAATCGTTGAATTTAACACAACCTTCAGATTCTTTATTATAGAAATTATCGCATTTGTATGAGAAAATTGCGGTTTCACTTAAGACTACAAAACCATGGGCAAATCCTCTGGGCACATAAAACTGAATTTTATTTTCTGCGGTAAGTTCCACCCCAAACCATTTTCCGAAACTTGGAGAATTTTCACGAAGATCAACTGCAACATCCCAAACTTTTCCTTCCAAACAGGAAACTAATTTAGCTTGAGCGTGATCTCCTTTTTGCAAATGCAAACCTCGAAGAACGCCATAGGAAGATTGCGAAATATTATCTTGAACAAAATGCCCATTCATCCCCGTTAATTCCTCAAATTTTTTTTCGTTGTATTTTTCAAAAAAATATCCTCTTTCATCTTCGAATAAAGTAGGCTCAATAATATAACAATCCTTGAGCGGAGTTTCTTTAATTTTCATTATTTACCAGCTTCTATTTTTTTTAGTTCTTGCTCAAAAACAGATTTTTTTAAACCCGAGGTTGAAAACCTGTGATCTCTTTTATTATAGTAAATTTCAATTCCTTTTTCCTCGCAATATTGTTTTCCTGTAAAATCTTTATCGCGATAATCGTCTCCAATAATACGAACATCTATCACAAAAGACTTAAGAATGTCCATTAAATCTTCTTCTGTATTATAAGGGATAATTTCGTCAACCGAGCGACAAGCTTTTAACTGAATATATCTTTCCACAATAGATTGTGTAGGTTTATTTTTATGTGGACGATCCAAAGTGGGATCTAATTGTAATGCTACGATAAGATAATCGCAGACTGTTTTTGCTTCTTCAAGCATTTTTATGTGTCCTGCGTGTAATAAATCAAATGCCGAGAAGGTAATTCCTATTTTTTGTGTTTTCATATTCTTTTTTAGAGTACATACAAAAATACATGGAATTTTTAAGAAATCATATCTTAAAGATTGATAAAAGTTCGAAATATAATTTTAATATCATTCCATAAAGACATTTTTTCCAGATATTCCAGATTCATTTTTACTTTATCTGGAAAGATTACCTCATCATTGTACTTTAGCGGATCTACCTGCTGAGACAACAGAAATTCTTCATTTCTATATTTTATGCTTGCTTCTGAAGTTAAACCTGGTTTTAATTGCAGAACCCGCCGATTATCCCCCTTTAAAAGGTCGTAATAACCTGGAATATCAGGACGTGGACCTACAAAACTCATTTCTCCTTTAAGAATATTAAATAATTGCGAAAGTTCATCCAATTTATACTTTCGAAAAAAACCACCAATTTTACTAATATTTCTGGTTTTGGGGTGTATCGTTTTGAATTTATAAATGGTAAAAAGATTTCCGAACTGCCCGACTCTCGTTTGGATAAAAACTCCATTCGACTGAGTATCGAAACTTATAATTATGTAAAAGACAAAAAAAAATGGAAGTAAAAACAACAGCATCACAAAGGCTAAAACCTTATCGAAGATATTTTTTTTCCATCCATAATTTCTCATTAAACAAATATAATAGTTTTATTCAAACATTTTAGTAATCACTGCTTTAATACGAGTTCTTTCTGCATCTGTCAAATTAGAACCAGATGGTAAACATAACCCATTATCAAATAATTCTTCCGCTATTTTACCTCCATAATAAGGTGAATTTGCAAAAATTGGTTGAAGGTGCATAGGTTTCCAAAGTGGACGAGACTCAATATTATCTTCCAAAAACGCTAAACGTAAATCTTCTCTTGTTTTACCAGTGATTTCAGGATCAATAATAATGGCTGAAAGCCAATGATTTGAGAAATAATCAGCATTGGGTTCTGTGAAAACCGTTACACCATCGATATTTGCAAATACATCTTGATAAAATTTGTTCATTGCACGACGGGCTTCTACACGACTTGGCAACACTTCCATTTGTCCACGACCAATCCCAGCTGTAATATTACTCATTCGGTAATTGTATCCAATGTGCGAATGCTGATAATGAGGTGCATTATCCCGTGCTTGAGTGGATAAAAAAACGGCTTTATCTTTATTTTCTTTTGTATGACACACCAATGCACCACCTCCTGAAGTGGTAATAATTTTATTACCATTAAAACTAATAGTTCCAAAATCTCCAAAACTTCCACATTTTTCACCTTTATATTCTGACCCTAAAGCTTCTGCTGCATCTTCAATAATTGGAATCTGATAATGATTTGCAATAGAATGTATTTCTTCTATTTTATAAGGCATACCATATAAATGCACAGGAATAATGGCTTTAGGTTTTTTTCCTTTTACAATTCTATCTTTTATGGCTTCTTGTAAAGCTTTTGGACACATATTCCACGTTTCTGGCTCAGAATCTACAAAAATTGGCGTTGCATTTTGATACAAAATAGGAAAAGTAGCACCTGCAAAAGTAAAAGATTGAGAAATAACCTCATCTTCTTGTTTTATATCCAACAATTGAAGAGCAATATGAATAGCTGAAGTACAAGAATTGAGAAGAGCAACTTTTTTCTTATTTTTAAAGTAACCTTCTAAGAGTTCTTCAAAAACATTTATATTTTCACCTAGGGTTGTCACCCAATTTTTTTGAAAGGCGTCCTCAACATATTCCAATTCTGAGCCTTGTAAATGAGGGGAAGAAAGCCAAATTTTCTTATTCATTTTCTAGTTTAGTTAAGACTAATTTATTAATTTCTTTCTATTTGCCTTCCTTAGAAAATATAAAAACACTATTACTAAAGCTTCTTATTTTGAAATAATCTCCTTAAAAGTTAACCAAACAAGTTTAACATCAAAAAGAAACGAAGATTTTTCAATATATTCCAAATTGTATTTAAGTTTATCTGGCATTATTTGATTAATATAAGTAGCATCAGGATTTTCAGATGCAGCTAGTAATTCATTTTCGTTACGATATTTAATAGAAGCTATATCCGTTATTCCAGGTTTTACATTTAATACTTTTAGTTGTTCATCATTATAAAGTTGTACATATTTTCTAACTTCAGGACGCGGACCAACTATGCTCATATTCCCTATTAAAACATTGATTAATTGAGGAAATTCATCAAGTTTAAATTTCCGAATATAATATCCTGATTTGGTAACTCTGGGATCATGATCTCCAACTGTAATAAGTCCTTTTTTGTCGGATCCTACACTCATTGATCTAAATTTGAAGATCTTAAAATCTTTATTGTTTTTTCCAACTCGTTCTTGCAAATAAAAAACCGGCCCTTTAGAATCTAATTTGATCCAAACGGCAAGTAATACAAATATAGGACTTAGTAGAATTACTCCCACTAAACTTGCAACAATATCAAAAAGCCTCTTCACTACTTTTTTAATATTTTATTATAAGAATTTATTACTGTTTCAATAATAAAATCTACTTGCTCGTCTGTAAGTTGTGGATATATAGGTAAAGAAATCTCTCTTTTATAGTTATCATAAGCTTGTGGATAGTCTTCAATTTTAAAACCTTTACTTTTAAAAAAACTAAGCATTGGCATTGGAATAAAATGAACATTTACAGAAACTTCTTGTTTAGATATTTCTGTAATAATTTCATCTCTTTTTTCTTCTGAAATATTATTAATTCTTAAGGCATATATGTGATAAGAACTTTCTTTTCCTTCTTTTATTGCTGGAGGTAAAACTGCCCATCCTAAATCTTTAAAAGCAGCATTATAACGATTGAAAATTCTTTTTCTTTCAGCTAAAAGTGAAGGATAAATGCGCATTTGAGCCAAACCAATTGCTGCATTTATATCTGCCATATTAATTTTCATTCCTAAACCAATAATATCATATCTCCAACTACCAGCTTGAGATTTTGAAAAAGCGTCTTTGGTTTGACAATTCAAACTCATCTGTCGCAATTCTTTATACAAATCTTCATTACTAAATGGCTCAGGTAAATTTAAACAAATAGCACCACCTTCAGCCGTAGTGACATTTTTTACTGCATGAAGAGAAAAAATAGCAATATCTGTTTCACTTCCAGTTTTCACTTCTTGCGAAAAACGAGCACCCAAAGAGTGAGCTGCATCATTCATCACCAAAATTCTACCTAATTTTGTTTGTATATCAGAATTGGCAATAAACTGAGATTTAATTTTTGGTTCATTTACCAAATCCATTATCATTTCATAATCGCAAGGAAAACCAGCAAAATCTACAGGAATAATAGCTTTTGTTTTCTGTGTAATGGCATTTCTAATTGCATTGATAGAAATATTAAAATCTTCAGAAGTATCTACCATTACAGGAGTTCCCCCAGCATGATATACTGCTAGAGCTGTTGCACTGTATGTATATGCTGGAACAATAACTTCGTCACCTTCTTCTAATCCTAACCACTTTAACATCATAATAGCACCAGAAGTCATAGAATTAACAGCCAAAACTTCCTTTGCTCCTGTAAAATTTTTAATTTCTGACTCTAAAGCGTTAACTTTTGGACCAGTTGTAATCCAACCTGATTTTAAAGAATCTACTACTTCATTAATAACACTATCATCAATATACGGAGGTGAAAATGGAATTTTCATTTTATATACTTTTCTTTATAAATCTATACATTTTTCTGCCGTTATAACTTTCAAATTCATTAAGAATTTCGTAACCGCAATTTTTATAAAACATGATAGCTTTATCATTATTATCAAAATCGGTAGTTAGTGATATTGGCAGTTTATTATTTTCATTGCTAAGTTCTTTTTCAAATGCTGACAATAATATTTTGCCATAACCTTTTTTATTTGAAATAGTAGCAATACTTAACAATTCTGCAAAAATAAGCATTTCTTGGCTAGATTTGCTAGCATTTGAGCCTAATCTTTTTAAGGCTACTGGATTCGTGAAAAAAATATGTAGTCCAGCTTTGGCAAATCCAAATAAATTATTTTTTAACAGTTTTTTAAAAAAGGAAGTATTATTAAAACTTCCTGCAGCAAATCCAACTATTTTATCTTCATCTTCTAAAACCACTAAAAGGCCAGGCTTTTTTAAAAACGCGCGATAAAATTCAATTAAAAAAATTTTCCCTAAGCTACTTAAGAAAAAATTTTGAAAACGTAAAAGATGTATCTCGACTATTTTTTTAATATCATTATTGTTAGCTGGTCTTGTTTTCATTAGTTAATTACATTTTGTTTAAAAAAATCATGAACCTTGGACGCTCCTGCTGCTCTAGAAAACTCTTGCGCATAAAGCAATTTGCTTTGCTCTTCTATATTCTTGACCATTAACTCATCCATATTGTACAGCTTTTGGATTGCTGTTAACATTGCTTTATTATTTTCAGATTCAAAGACTTCGCCCAGTCTATTCGCACTGATTAATTCTGCAGCTTCACCTTCTACTCCACCTAAAACTGGTTTTCCAACCTCAATATAAGCCTGAAGTTTAGAAGGAATAATGGATTTATAAATTGGATCAGAAATTAAATGTAAAAATAAACAATCGGCTGCATTCAAATACTTTGAAATTTCATTGCTTGACACTCGTCCGTGCAATTCTACATTGTTTATGTTTTGGGTTTTCAGTTTGGTTTTCAAAATTTCAAAATCCGTCCCGTCACCGAAAAAATGAAATTTAATTTTCGGGAATTTTTCTTCTACCATTTGGTACGCTTCAGTTAATAATGATAAACCCTGATGCACCCCAATATTCCCAGCATACACAATATTGTAGGAATCTCCAGAAAATTGATAATTTTCATAATCGACCTCCGGATTTTTCTCCACCATTGACCAATTGTATAAAGTTAAGATTTTTGTTTTTGAAATTCCTTTGGATTCAACTATTTTATTAAAGCTATTAGAAACAGTTACAAAACAATCAAAAAAGCGATAATAAAAGTTATTCAGTAAAACATCTAATATTTTGATGATCCACCCAAACTTAACCACGCCAGAAACTCGAATATTCTCGGGAAAAACATCCTGAATATCGAGTAATGTTTTAGACTTTCTTTTGAATAATTTAACCGTCCAAGCTACAAAAACCACAAATGGCGATGACTGCAAAATATAATAAAAGCTTTCTTTTTTACCGAATTTAAAAATGGCATAAGATGCAAAAATCCCAAAACAAAGGTAATTGAGAATCCGTTTAAAAACATTCAAACTATGATCGGCATAGGTAAAAGTCCTAATTACTTTTATCCCATCCAAAATTTCAACCTGAAACAATGAATTTTTATAACCAGAATATATTTCTCCTTTGGGATAATTCGGTAAACCAGTTATCACAACGGGATCCCAACCTTTCTCTTTTAACGATTTTATAAAATCAATATCTTTAAGATAAGGTTCTGGCGTGAAGTATTGCGCTACATAAAAGAGTCTATTACTCATCATTATATTTCTTCCGACCAAACGGTTCTTTTAATATAATCTGTGTAAGAAATAATAATTCTCACCACTTTTTCGGAAACATTTGGCATTGAATAATCTGCTACAGGACGGAAGTTTGGAGATTGGTGATTATAGACTGGAGACTGGGAATCAGCAACTATCGTATTTCTCTCTCCAATGACTTGTGTTTGTAATTGCGCTAAACCTTGCATAATTCGTTCTGGAGAAAGTCCCACCATCATTACTGATGCTTCTTCCATAGCTTCTGGTCTTTCATGAGCTTGACGAATATTTAAGGCTCTGAAATTTAGAATTGAAGATTCTTCTGAAATGGTTCCTGAGTCCGATAGACAAGCATACGCATGCATTTGAAGCGCATTATAATCATGGAAACCAAGAGGTTTTAGGAACTGAATTTCTGGACGCATTTCAATTTGCATCTTATCAATCATATTTTGTGTACGTGGATGCGTAGAAACGATGATTGGATATTGGTATTTTTCGGCAATTGCATTCAGAGAAGTCATTAATCCACGGAAATTTTTCTCTGAATTGATATTTTCTTCACGGTGAGAAGAAACGACAAAGAATTTTCCTTTTTCTAAATTCAATTTTTCTAAAACGTTGGATGCTTTAATTTGCGGTAGATAATGATTCAAAACCTCAAACATCGGCGAACCTATTTTGATAATTCTGTCCGCAGGAAGTCCTTCTCTCAATAAATATTCGCGCGCAATATCGGAATAAGTAAGATTGATATCCGAAGTATGATCTACAATTTTTCGGTTGGTTTCTTCAGGAACTCTTTGGTCGAAACATCGGTTTCCTGCTTCCATGTGGAAAATCGGAATATGTCTTTTTTTCGCAGGAATTGCACACAAACAAGAATTGGTATCACCTAAAACCAAAAAAGCATCAGGTTGCAATTCTTCCAACAAGGGATCTATTTTAATTAAAATATTCCCTACCGTTTCTGTTGCTGTTTTTCCAGCTGCTTCTAAAAAATAATCTGGTTTACGAAGTCCTAAATCTTCAAAGAAAATTTGATTGAGTTCGTAATCGTAATTTTGTCCTGTGTGGACGATGATATGTTCTACAGCTTCAGAATTGTCTAAAGCCATTAATACTCTTGATAATCTTATGATTTCTGGTCGTGTTCCTACGACTGTCATCACTTTAAGTTTTTTCATATATAAATTAATTTATAAACTAATTCAGGATTTTTCCTTTAAATGAAGAGTTGGTCTTCAACGGGCATTTTGAATTGATAATTCTAAGTGAAGAAGTAGGAGCGCCATTAATTTTTAGATCTCCAACGTTATCACACCATAAATTATCAAAAATAACATTATTAAAATTACCCGATATATCAAGGGACGACATTGAGTTTTGTTCAAAGTGTATATTTCTAAATGATACATTCGAGATATTTCCTTTCAAAAGAAGACCTGTTTTATTGTATTCAAAAATAGAATTTACAATATTAGAGGTTATTATCTCATGACTTCCTCCTGTATTTCCATTAATAGTCATACCAATATTACAAAAAGTAACCCAAATATTATCAAATAAAACAGTGGTTGAAGGTCCACTACCTGCTGTGTCTTCAAATAAAATCCCACTACCTGCTGCATTATATATTTTTGTATTAGATATTTTCAAAGCAACACTTAATCTGATTATAATACCATTACTTGCTGGACCAAATAAATTCATAATTGTACAATTATCAATTTCAGAATTATATGCACCTTGCAGTTCTAAAGAACCTTGTGAAATTAATAAATTCTTAATTGAAAAAGTATTACTCATAATGGTATCCATTCCGTTTTGTCCTATGATATTGGATATAGCTATTATTGGATTAACACAATGGATTTGTGTGGCAGTTCGGCTTTCTCCAATCAAAGAAATACAATCTCTAATCAGAAGTGTCTGGGTAATGTTATACTTCCCTTTTGGGAAATAAATAACGCCGCCTCCTTGCCAATTTCCTCCGGAAATATTTATTTTAGGATATAAATTACTTACTGAATTTATTGCTTTTTGAATTGCTTTCGTATCGTCAGTAACTCCATCCCCAATAGCACCAAACCACTTGACATTAATTTGTCCTTCATACATTCTGGTATAAAATCTTCCATTTTTCTTTATTAAAAGGACTCCATCAACGTCTTTATCTCTAAGAGCTGTACCATCTAATTTATTTTCAATCTTTTTATAAGAAAAGATAATGTTGCTGTAATTGTCTCTATTCTCAATAAAATCTTGTGCAAGAACAAAATTTGAGAAAATTACAAACAAAAAAATATATATTTTATCTCTCATGATTAATATTTTAAACTTCCAAGAAATACGTATCCGCATCTTCTGGATTAAAAGGTTCATCGATCCAAAAAATTGTGTACAAATCTTCAGTACCAATATTTTTGATGTTGTGGGTGTACCAAATGGGCATATCCACATAAGCAGGTTCTGTTCCGTCTAAATAGAAATCCAAAACCTCATCGGTATCTATTTTTCTTAACTGAATTAAAGCTTTTCCTTTAATCACGGCAAAACGCTCAATTTTTCGGGTATGATAATGATTTCCTCTTGTAATATCCGGAACTGTGGTTGAAAATGAACATTGTCCGCCAATTCCCAATCGAATGACTTCCACAAAAGCGCCTCTAGGATCGGTATGTTGCGTGAATTTTACTGGATAATGCGTCTTATAATCAATATATGAACGGTAGGTATTGAATAAATTATGTTCGAATTTTGAATTCAAAACTGGAATTTCTCCACCATCAAAATACTTGGTTTTATAATCGTTTAATAAAGCTAAAACTTCAGAAACTTTGTTGGTTGAAGTTGGTTCTATAACCAATTCGGGCTGACTTTTTTCTGAACGAATTTCGTCAATCATTTTCATCACCAATTCCTGAACGTAAATCAGTTTTACTTCACCATCATTAGCAATTGTTGGCGTTTCGCCATGTGTTAACTGATGACAGAAAGTA
This sequence comes from Bacteroidota bacterium, assembly GCA_023399595.1. GTDB lineage: Bacteria > Bacteroidota > Bacteroidia > Flavobacteriales > Weeksellaceae > Chryseobacterium. The sequence goes on from JAEWOR010000041.1 coordinate 104,901, forward strand.
GCGATAAATGAGTTATAGAAAGGCTTTCCGAAAGCTCCAAAAACATTTGGGATAATTAATCCCGTTGCTTTTCCACCATTTTCGTTGGCCCAGTTGACAATCGCTTCGCGACCTTCACGTTTCGATTTTCCGTATAAATTATCTCTTTCTTCTTGTGTAGAAGACGATATCAAAACATGAGCTTTCGAATTGGTTCTTTTCAAAGAATCTACCAATTTGTTTGCTAAAGCGACATTGGTTTCATAGATAAATTGTTCTGATTCATGACGATTCATCGCTGCTAAATGCACAATAACGTCACATTTTGAGACAAAATCATCCAATTGGGTTTCATTTTCAAAATATTCTTTCTGGAAATCAACCCTTTCAAATTCTTCTGGAAACAGTCCTAAAGTATTATATAAATGACTTCCTACAAAGCCTTTTTGTCCTGTAATTCCAATCTTTTTTGGTGATTGGTTGTTGGTTGTTGGTAACTGGTTATTCATCATTTGTTACTGGTTATTGGTTATTGGGGATTAGGGACCAGGGATTGGGGACTTGAGATCAGGATCTCTAATTTCCAGTTTCTAACTTCTACTTTCAAATTTCTAATCTCTAGTTTCTAATCTTTAATTTCTAATTTCTAATCTCTAGTCTCTAGTCTCTAGTCTCTAGTCTCTAGTCTCTAATAAAATAATCAATTGGAAAACGGTATTCATCCTGAACTTCGCCTAAACCAAAATCTGCTAATACTAATAATTTATTATCCTCCTCCAAAGCCTTAATTGCCGTTATGCAACCTGCTGAAACATGAAGATAAGTTAAGGATTCTGAATCCAAAATATACTGCTGAATGCTTAAATCTTTCGAAGGATTCTCGAAATCATCAACAACAATCACCGAAATTTCAAATCGGCCTTTCATTGCTGCAAACCAACGTTGCTCAATTTTGTGTCCTTGCCATCCACGAATAAAATCCGTTGAATGATTCTCTAAAGTATAAATTCTTTTAATTTGCGAGGCATCAAAATCATTATTGAACGTGATAATTCCTCTTTCATCTTCGTGCCGGTTCCCGACAGTAATTGGTAATTGGTTAATTGTCATTGGTTAATTCAACTTTTCTTTAACAGATTTTATTAAACCCGACAACATTTTAGAGATTTGATCTAATTGGATGAGTAAAATTTCATATTCTGATTTTGTTAAATAGTTTAAATTCAAAGAAATTAATATTTGCGTATCAATCTCTTGAACACTGCCTAAAGAAATATATAAAAATTGTAAAAACTCTTTATCAGATTTTCTTCCAGCACCTTCGGCAATATTGCTTGGTACTGATACAGAAGCTCTTCTAATTTGATTTATCAATCCAAATTGCTCTTCTTTTGGAAAACGCATCGTTAAAGCATAAATTTCAGTTACAAAATCTATACTCAATTTCCAAACATCTAAATCTTTATGAGTTCTCATACCAGTTCCTAATAACTAATTACAAATCACTAATAAGGATATTGCATCACATCTTCTCCAAAAACTTCTTTTCTAATTAATGGTAAAGTTGAAATTAATTTCTTAAGACCTTCTACACCTTGTTGTTCGGTATTGTGAGAATGATAATCTTCGATTTTAGAAACATCTTCTTCACCTTCTGAGAAATATTTGGCATAATTCAGATCACGATTATCGGCAGGAACTCTGTAGAAATCCCCCATATCTTCGGCTTTCATCATTTCTTCACGGGTACACAAAGTTTCATACAATTTTTCTCCATGACGCGTTCCGATCACTTTAATTGGAACTTCTTTGCCCGTAAGTTCAATTAGTGCTTGCGCCAAATCGCCAATGCTTCCTGCGGGTGCTTTGTTCACGAATAAATCTCCTGGATTTCCATTTTCGAATGCAAATAATACCAAATCTACAGCATCTTCCAAAGACATAAAAAAGCGCGACATATTAGGATCCGTTATGGTAATCGGTTCTCCTTTCTGAATTTGATTTAAAAACAAAGGAATCACCGAACCACGAGAAGCCATTACGTTTCCGTAACGTGTTAAACAAACCACCGTTTCTGTAAGATTACGAGACTCTGCAACGGCAACTTTCTCCATCATGGCTTTGGAAATCCCCATCGCATTGATGGGATAAGCTGCTTTATCTGTTGAAAGACAAATGACTTTTTGTACTTTGTTGGCTGCTGCTGCACGAATAACATTTTGCGTTCCTTCCACATTGGTTTTCACGGCTTGCATCGGGAAAAATTCGCATGAAGGAACTTGTTTCAAAGCTGCAGCATGGAAAATATAATCGACACCACGAGTAGCAGGCTCAACCGATGCATAATCGCGTACGTCACCGATATAGTATTTTATTTTATCATTTTTATAAAGATTTCGCATATCATCTTGTTTTTTCTCATCACGAGAAAAAATGCGAATTTCCTTAAAATGGTCTGTTTCTAAAAAACGCTTGAGAACAGCCGTTCCAAAAGAACCTGTTCCTCCAGTAATCAAAAGTGTTTTATTTTTTATTTTCATTTATTATTGTATTTTCAATTATTGCCAAGTATGCTTTTGTTCGATCCATACTGTTTCCAAAGCGTTTCAAATTTACAGTTCCTTTTTCAATTAAAGAATTATATAAATTCTCATTATTAATTATTTCAAAAATAGCATCAGCATAAGAATTTGGGTTTGTTGGTTCACAAAATATAGCTGCATCATGACAAATATCTCTTGCGAAACTCATATCAGAAGCTATAATAGGTTTTTTCATAAACATAGCCTCTAAATAAGTTGTAGAAAACACTTCTAATAATGTCGGCATAAAAACAACATCAATTTGTTGATAAATAGATGGGATTTGCGTGATGTCAACTTTACCTAAATATTCTATATAAGGATCATAAATAGAGGAAAAACCCAAGTCTTTCTTAACTACAGATACATAAAATCTGAACTTGAAATCTGGTTGTTCTTTACGTAATACATCTATTACATCAGGAATGATTTTCAGATTTTTATGTAAGTAATTTGCTGTTAAATATAAAATTTTTGTGACGTTATCATTTTCAATATGAAATGGTTTCCATTTGTTTTGATTTTCAAAAATTTCATTAATAGTATTGCTTACTACAAAAGTATCTTTATTATATTGATATTTTTCTGAAAAGGTTTTACGTGCATTTTCAGATTCAAAAATTAGAGCCTCTGAATTTTTTTTAAAACAATAACTCTTCAGCAAAGTTAAGGCTTTATAGTAAAATTTCTCCTTTATAGAAATAAGTTTAAAAAAAGGTGAGTTTGGATATATAATATAAGGAATTGCAAAACCTACAATTTTTGGGTAGTTACTTTTGTGATAAGATGGTCCAAAAACTGTAAATATTGCATCTGGTTTTACTGTATTTTCAATCTTTTTTATTTTAGAGATTTTACTTCTCTTTGTTCTAACATCATCAATACTAAAACTATAGAAATAAAAATTATCTGGATATGATTCGTTGCCAAATGCATTATGAGAATAGGGAGATTGTACAATATGATACTGATTATCTTGAATATCTAGTTTTTTCAGATCTTTTAGAAATGAAATTGCTACCTGGATTCCTCCTCCAGCCATCAAGTTTGAATTATCTATTATAAGATTCATGATAATTATTCTTTATACAAAGGATAAGCAAATTGATTATTTAGGTTTTAAAAACTTCTTTTATAACTTTTATTTCTTCTATAAATTTCTGTACCCTTTCTTTATTAGATAATAACTTGGCTACTTTTAATTTAATAGAATATTCTTTGAGAAAGGTTTTTAAAAATTTTGCTTCATCAATATTATATTTTTTCAAATAATAGGACAAAGATTTCATTTCATTTCTAAATCCAAAATCAGAGTAAGAAATTCTGTCCCCTACTAAATGTACATATTTTTTTGATTGGTCGTAATTTATACTATATCCAGCCTTAATCATTCTATTAGAAATATCTGGTTCTTCAAAATAGAGAAAAATATTCTCATCAAAAAAGCCTATCTCTTCAAATTTCTGTTTATCTGCAAAAAAAAATGCGCCAGATAGATAATGTTTTGTTTCTGAAAACAAATTGATTTTATTCAGTAATTTCATTTTCCATCCAGACAAAAAACCACGACATTCCGGTTTTATGTAAAACGAATAATCGCCTCCCCCCATCTGATTATAACCCAAAACACCCAAATGCATACTATTAAACTTATGTAATACATCTTTCGCTAAAGGCTCTATTAATCTAACATCAGGATTCATAATAGAAATTATTTTTCCTTTGGCTGCTTTTATTCCGATATTATTACCTTGTCCATAGCCTCCATTTTTAATATTATGAATTATGATAATATTATACAAAGACTTCAAATCCGAGATTTCTTTTAACAATATTTGATGCATTTCATTATTGCTATTATCTACAATAATAACTTCAAAATCTGAGGGATTGATATCTGAAAAATCATAAATCGATTGTATAGCATCTCTAATTAAATCTTGAGAATTATAGGTTACAATAATGTATGTGATTTTTAACATTACTTATATTTTCAAATATTTTATCGACTCTAAGATCAACTTTAATTCCTAAACTTGACTGCTCCGATGTATAATACAATTATCTTTTAAAGTAGCAAAGTTAATGTCTAACATTGTTAAGAATTTATAGGATTAGAATATTGTTTAAAATGTGTTTTACCAAAAATTGAAATCCAATTTTCAGGAAAACTATCTTTTCCACAATTCAATCATAAAGCGTTCCCTTTCAAGGTTTATATTTTTTTCAAATACAGAACTGTATGGAAAAAAAACGGCCTGATATCTAGCTCGGTCTGTAACATTCAAATCTAAGACTACTTTGATACAAATAATAAAAAAGAGACAAATATAAGTACTTGCAAATACGAGCTTCTTTTTAAACTTAAATTTAAAAACGTTTTCACTATAAATAAAATTACAGAAACAAATAATGAAAGGTATTGTTACATAATTCATCATTCTTTCAAAACCTACTAATACTTGCGACAAACATGAAAAAATAAAGAAAATTAAAACAAAAATTCTTAGTTCTTCATTTTTATGCTTTGTATAGTAAAAAACGATTGGAAGTAAGAATCCAACTCTCCCAACAAAGAAAAAAAGAAGTCCTAAAATAGAAAAATCCATTTCACTATAAATATTAGCCTTATCAGCCATTGCATCGGTTACCAAAAATATGCTAATGATTGAAAAGAATGTAGATTTAAAAAATGAAAGAAAAAAAGAAGATATTAAAATAATAATAACAATAGTTTGATTGAATCTAATGAGTTTCATAAATGGCAACAGAAATAAAACAAATGCCGAAATGTGAAAAAAGAATGCGATAATAGCCAATAAATAATATGCAAACCAACAATTACGAAGGTAAAACCCAAATCCTAAAAGAAAACAACAAATAGCAAGTATTTCTCTTTGTATTTCAAAGGTAAAATAGAAGTATAAACCCAAAATATAAAAGAGTAACATGGCGGTAAAGAACTTCTTACAGTATTTGTATAAGAACCATGTAATAATAGAATTAGTTACCACAGCATGTACAAACTGATAAAAATAATAATCTGGATTTATGGATTTACAAACAGCCACAAATAATACAAATAAAGGCTGGTGATCAAAGTAATTTTTGTTAACAACAAAATTGTAAAATTCAGATAAGTTCGGTTGCCAAGGAAAATAATATTCATACATCAGCGCATCACCACCCACTCGATACCGAAGACCTGTAAGTAGTGTCATTAATATAAATATGATAACTGCAAATAGCTTTTTATTAAATACTTGATTTCGTATATCGTAATGAAAAACACCAAAAAGCAGTAAAACCAATATGACAAAATATTCAAACATATACCTTTTTAATAAATAGATTATTTGTTTCTCATTAGAGAAATAAAGTGACGGATATCACTCTTTAAAAATAAAAAATAATACCCGATATAAATCGCAAAAAACACCAAACTCCCATATAATAGGAATGATATTCTTGGAAGGTTGACAAAAAGCATATGTATAATTGCCCAAATGCCTACTCCCAACACCAAAAAAGGAATAATAATAATAAGTTGAGATATGAAATTCTTATTGAGTAACTTAGCACTGAAATAAGACGTTATTCCTAACTGTAGTACCAATTGCAAGATAAGTCCATAGCATAAATATAAAATCCCAAACCTATAAGTGCAAAGCAATATAATAACTCCAATAATCTTTGTAATCAGCTCCACCAAAAAGAAAAGCTTGGAATTATTCTTTACTTGTAATAGAAGCATATTATTGACAATAATAGGCTGAAACATATACGCAATAGCAAGCAATTGAATTATCGGGACTATTTGTATCCACTCTTCAGATAAACCATAATAGACCAAAGGCTCCGCAAAAATAGCAAGAAAAACAAAGGCTGGAAAAAAAACCAAACAGATCAATCTAGTAAATTGCTGACTTAAGGAAAAAACCTTATCACTATCATTCTGATAGGATGAAAATAACGGAAATGTAACCCGCTGAAAAACCGTACTAAAAAGACTTGCTGGAAAAAAAGTAAACTGGTTTGACTTAGTATATAGTCCGAGTGCAGAAGTTGTCATCTGTTTACCAATTACTACATTGTAAAGGTTTACATATACATTCTGAATCACTCCAGCTAATAAAACATTCGAGCCAAACCCAAATAGCCTGCGAAATGAGTTTTTCGAAAATACCAATTTCGGCAACCAAAAAGAGAAAATACAAAACCCAATCAGCACAAAAACACTTTGAGAAAGTAATAATGCTACTAACGACCATACACCATATCCATTCACTGCCAAAAACACGGATAAGCTACCAGCAAAAAACATAGCAAAAAAAGATATTTTTGTCTGGGTTTTAAAATCCAGTTTTATATTAAGTTTTGTTTTGGGCACCATCACCAATGCATTAAATAGAATACTTAATGATGATACCTTTAATACGTCTGTAAGAACCTGGCTATCAAAATACTTTGCAATAATAGGTGCCATAAATCCAATGATAAGGACAAAAGCCGAAGCTACACCTATATTTATGTAAAAAGCTGTTGAAAAATCATCTTCGTTCCGATTCTGATTATGAATAAGAGAATTAGAAAATCCACTTTCAGAAAATAACGTACCTACAGTTATAAAAATCATAGCCATAGCAATGATACCATATTCTTTAGGAGCTACATAACGAGCTAGTATCAATTCCAATGCAAGTTGCATAATAACCAAACCCAATTTGTCTATGCCACTCCATAAAACGCCATTTACCAATTGATTTTTTTTAAAACTCAAGTCAGATTTTTAAAAATTAACAAACTCATCGAATAACAAATCAAGACAAATGAGGGTTAGAATCTACTTTTAAACTTTTTCCAAAACCCCTTCTCTTCGGCATGATAGCCGTACCCATATTTATTGCCGTATCCGAAATGCTCTTTATTTACATCATTCAGCACAAAACCAACGTTTTTAATCTTGTTTGCAGCAATTTGTTTATTCGCAAAATCGATTAACGATTTTTCTGTAATTCCTGAACGAGTAACATAAATAGTGGCATCAGCCAAATCTGCAGAAAGGAAGGTATCGGTCACCAGCATTAATGGTGCAGTGTCTACAATAATATAGTCGTAGCGTGGTTTTAGCTGATTAATTAAATCTTCGTATCTGCCATTCGATAAAAGTTCTGTTGGATTTGGCGGGATACTTCCCGAGTAAATTACATCAAGATAAGGGTTAAAGGAAGATTGATGAACAATTTTATCCAAAGTAGTTTCGTCATCATAAAGAAACTCGGTAAGTCCATCCAATCCTTTTCGGGATGGATTATACCTTTGCAACTGTGGGTTTCTGATATCAGCCCCAATAATAATCACTTTATTCTTTGAAGAAGCCATGGTTAAGGATAAATTCACCGAAGTAAATGTTTTCCCTTCTCCTTTTACTGTAGAAGTTACAAAAACCACTTTTCCTTTCTCTTTCTTTGGCAGCATAAAATTCATATTGGTAATAAGAATTCTGAATGCTTCTGCCATTGGTGAAAGGTCGTTTTGTTCTACAATCTCGCTTCTTCCTTTTTCTAAACTTGGCAATTCACCAATCACTGATGTAGTCGAAAGTTTTTCAAGATCGTGTTTAGAACGTACTTTATCATTAAATAGTTCACGTAGATAGACATACGCAAAAGGGACAAGTAAACCAAATAATAGAGCACCAGCAAGAGTGATGAGTTTCTTTGGGGATACTGGTTTTTCAGAAGCATAAGCATAATCTATAGTCCTTGCTTTAGGAGCGGTAATGGCTAGAGAAATAGCTGCTTCCTCTCTTTTCTCTAAAAGCAAGAGATAAAGATTTTCTTTGGTTTTCTGCTGCCTTTCGATTCCACGGAAAAGTTTTTCTTGAGCCGGGATTTTAGCTATTTCTCCTACTAAATTATTTTGCTCATTACTTGCTAAATCTCTAGAGATTTCCATTGAATTTTTGTATTTCACCAATGCGTCCATTACGGAAGTTCTCATTACTGAAATTTGTTTATTCAATTCTATAACAAGAGGGTTTTGTGGTGTAGCATTTTCCAAAAGTTTATTTCTTTCGAGCACCAATTGGTTATACCCATTAATACTTGCTGCAGCCAAAGGATTATTAAGTCCAACGCTTGCAGGCAAAGTTTGATTTCCACCTAAACGTTGCATATAACCAATAAGTCCATTAGCAATCCCTATCTGATTTTCAGCTTCTAAAATTTTAGCTTTAGCAGCTTGGCTATTTCCCAAACTCATTCTTGCTTCAGTAGGAATATCAGTAATTTTATTGGCAATTTTAAATTGTTCTTTCTTATTTTCAACATCACCCAATTCATTCGCGATGATATTCACTCTTTCATCAATGAAGTCTTTTGTTTTCTTAGACTCCATATTTTTATCCTGAATAGCATCATTATTATAGGCTTCCACCAACTTATTGAGAATTTTTTTCGCCTTCTCAACATTACTAAGCTTTATGGAGAGGTTTACCACCGTTGCATCTTTGTTCACCAAATTCACATTAGTCATTTCTTGGTAAGCGTTCACCGCTTTTTCTGTAGAAGAATAATGCATCTTTAAATCCCCCAAATCTTTATTTTTATCTACAAGATAATTTGGGTTTTTTATGATCATAATGTTGGCATAAGGCAAGCTGATAGTTTTATTGAAAGTAGTAAGAACAGGGTTTTTAAAATTTTCTGATGAAAGTTTCAATTGATTTCCATTAATTTTTAAATCAACTGCTTTTATTGGTAAGTGATATTCTTTTTCATTAATCACCTTAATAATAACTGGAGCTTTTTTTCCATAAAGCTCTTCTTTTCTCAGTCCATTTACTGCTACCAAAGAGGTTTGTAAACCTAACTCATCTACAACATCTAATATTAATTTTTTAGATTTTAAAATTTCAAGTTCATTATCAATACTATTGGTATTCATCCCTCCAAATCCCGATAACTGGGAGAGCATACCCATTTCGGAAGAAGGTGCTTTACGAGCATCTTTCACCAAAATAGAAGTCTGCACTTCATAAACAGGTGTGGCTATTTTAATATAAAAAACAGCTAATGCAAGAAAAATAATAGCTGATAAAATAAACCACCACCATTTATTTAAGTAGGGTTTTATAATTTCATTAATATTTACTTCTTCAGATGGTTTCACAACTGAGTTTTCGCTCATAATTATTTGGTAAATTAGTTTTTAAAGATAGTAATGAAAATCCCAGCAAGGCCAATAAGGGTTCCAGCTATGGCAATATAAGTACTGGTATTAGGATCTAAACGAGCTGTTTTTTCTTTGGTTTCGTTTGAAGACACGTAAATAACGTCGTTCTGTTTCAATTGATAAAAAGGAGAGTTAATGAAATTAGCATCCATAAGGTTGATGCGTTCGTTAACGATTTGTCCGTTTTCGTTTCTTACCAATAAAATATCATTACGCTTAGCATACATTGTTAGATCTCCCGCTAAGCCTAATGCATTAAGGATATTAGATTGTCCATCTGGGATGGTATACTGCCCTGGATTCTTAACTTCTCCTAAAACAGTTACTTTGTAATTGGTAATCTTCACGTTTACCGACGGATTAATAACATATTGGCTCACTCGATCACGAATTTCATCTTGAAACTGTACTAAAGACTTTCCTGCTACATTTAATTTTCCTAATACTGGAAAATCTATTTCACCATTACTATCTACCAAATAAATAGGAGCAGTACTTTTATCTACAATTTGTGCAGTTGGCGCATTGGTATTGGGGGTTGAGTATTGGGATGATTCTGCAGAGGAATAGTTCTGATTAAAAGGTTTTACAACTGTCATATCCTTTGCCGTAATCAATATAGCCAATTGATCTCCTTTCTGCAAAGTATTTACAGCATTTTTTATAGAAACTTCAGTTGCCAACTGTTCTACATTTTGCATATAATTGAGTTGACTGGTCTTTTCCTTTGCTGTACATGAAGTCAACAAAATAATAAAAGAAAAAAAGAATATTCTTATAACTTTATTCATTATAGCTTGTTAAACGTGAATTTTGCAAATATACAATTCTAAATTACTTATCCAAAACTTCATAAATGGAATTGTTACTCTTGAATTCAGGCACTATTTCTTTAAGAATTTGCACTACTTCAACCTTTTCTCTTCTAAGCGCCGATCTGATAATTCGTTTGGTATATCTTTCAATATCTTTAAATTCCATATTAGGATCTTTGGATATCATAATTTTTTCATGGTGAGTTGGTAATGTATGTGCATTATCACTCAAGAGTTCCTCGTAAAGTTTTTCTCCAGGTCTCAATCCAGTAAAGATAATTTTGATATCCAAATCTGGCTCAAATCCAGAAAGTTTAATCATCCTTTTAGCGAGATCTAATATCTTCACTGGCTCACCCATATCGAAGACGAATATTTCTCCTCCATTTCCCATAGTACTAGCTTGTAAAACCAAATCGCACGCTTCAGGAATAGTCATAAAATACCTCACAATATCAGGATGAGTAATGGTAACAGGCCCACCTTCGGAAATTTGTTTTTTAAAGTGGGGAATTACTGATCCATTAGAACCCAAAACATTTCCGAAACGAGTAGTAATAAATTTGGTTTCGTTATTTTTGGAATTCTGTAAAGCCTGTACATAAAGCTCTGCTGCTCGTTTAGAAGCCCCCATTACATTCGTTGGTTTCACTGCTTTATCTGTAGAGATCATTACAAAACGATTCACTTTATATTTACTAGATAAATCTGCAAGGTTTTTAGTTCCTAATACATTCACTAAGATGGACTCATGTGGGTTTTCTTCAATAAGAGGAACATGTTTATACGCTGCAGCATGATATACCATAGAAAATTTATACAATTCAAATATTGGTTCAATGCGGTATTGATTAGAAATATCACCCAGAATAAACTTAAATTGTATCATCGGAAATTTCTTCTTCATCTCAATTTCTATTTCATAAAGTGGTGTTTCAGCCTGATCCAAAACAACAATAAGTTCTGGCTCAAACATGGCGACCTGTCGTACAATTTCACTACCGATAGATCCTGCACCACCACTAATTAAAACATTCTTTCCAAAGTGTCTACTTTTTATATCTTCGTTTTCTATTTTTATAGTTTTACGATTCAATAAATCTTCAATTTGGAGTGTTTGTATGGAAGCTGCTATATCTTTATTTCTTAGTTTTTGAACGGAAGGAGATTTAAAAATTTGCAAATCTTTTTCAAGAAATAAATTTACCCATGAATCCACTTCTTCTTTGGTCATGATTTCTTTAATAATAATAACACCATCTACCCCTAAATCATCTTTAGAGTTACTTTCTATTTTCTCTCTATTTATAATGGGTTTACCAAGCAAATAAGCACTTTTAGAATCTTCTCTTTGTGTAAGAAATCCTGCAACATGATAAGGAAGATTTGGGTTGTCTAAAATTGCTCTAGCAATAGCAATAGAAGGTTCATCAATACCCAAAACCAGAATTCTTTTCTTCAAAGAACTTCTTCGAAATTCTCTTGCAAAATGAAAAAATTCCTTCACAAACAAACGGAAAAGAAAAAGCAAAATAAATGAAGTGGCAAAAAAAATAGTAAGAAATGGCACCGACATATTTATCATTCGGAAACCTGTAATTGTTTTTACAGAAAAACTAATTCCCCCCACCACCAAAGCTGTACAGAAGGTTGCCAAAAAAAGTTTAAAAAGATCTATAAAAGTAGAATGTCGAATGATGCCCGCAAAAGTTTTAAAGGCCATCATAAATACAACACTTGTCCCGATAATCATCGAGTACATGTAAAAATTATTAAAAAAAACATATGATGTCCCAAAACTTAATCTTTCAATTAAATAACAGGCAAAAAAAGTAGCAATAAATATAAAAAATATGTCTATTAACAATATAATCCAACGTGGCAAATATCTGACATCCGATAAATTAATAATATTATCTCCGCTGTACATTTTTTTTCTCAAATTGTTCTGAAAACTCATGCGCTCAAATTAATGATTACATAATAGGAAATAAATTTTCCAAAGAATCCCTTTATGTTTTTAATAAAGCAATAATACGAAATATTATAAGAAAAATATACAACAAAAGTGAAATTCAGAGATCTTAAAAATAAACATCTTAAAAATCAAAAATCCTTTATATAAAGAATTCATTTTAGCACCAAAATAATTCTCTCTAACTATTATGTTTACTGCAAATGTAAGCAAATGAGAAGTCTATTTCAAACTTTTTATCCATATTCAAATAAAATAAAAAACCTCAAAAAAAATTGCCATCATCAAACACAACCTACAACCAATAATTTTTAAAAAAAACATTCAATAAATTACAAGAGTTTCAACTAAATATATTAATAATCTCTTCATACTCAAAGCCTCTGCTCATCAAATATTTGATTGTTTTAGATTTTTTCTGATATTCTTTTAAACCTTTCTGTTTGGAATAATAATCGTCCCAAATTTTTTGTAAGGTTTTTAAATAATCATCTTCATCAATTTCGTCCCAAGATTTAGAAATGAGTTTTTCTGAGATTCCTTTTTGTTTTAAGTGAATTTTTATTTTGGTTCGTCCCCAACTTTTAATGTAAAACTTCCCTCGAATGTAGCTTCTTACAAAACGCTCCTCATTGAGAAAATTCTCCTGAATAAGGTATAAAAAAATCTCGTCTTTAGCTTCCTGTATTAAAGTAAAATCGCGCATTTTTTGCTCCACTTCTGCATGACAACGATCTTGATAAACACAATAGTTCACCAACTTTTGTTTAATTTCCTGAAAAGTGTAAGATTTTTTATCGTTTTCCATGTTTGAAATTAAAAAAAAGACAGGAAAAATCCTGTCTTTTTATTCATATTTGTAGTAAAATTAATAATTGAAAAGTTCTTTTCCTTCCATTAATTCATTCACTTTTTTCTTTACAGAAAGAAGATTTTCTTCATTTTTAAGATCAGAAACCGCTGTGTTGATTAATTCTGCAATCGTTACCATATCGTTTTCTTTCAAACCTCTTGTAGTAATAGCAGCCGTTCCTAAGCGAATTCCAGAGGTAATAAATGGAGATTTATCATCATAAGGAACCATATTTTTATTACAAGTAATATCTGCTTTTACCAATGCTCTTTCAGTTTCTTTACCGTTTACCCCTTTATTTCTAAGGTCGATAAGCATTAAATGATTGTCAGTTCCGCCACTTACAATATCAAAACCTCTGTCAACCATTGCTTTTGCTAAAGCTTGAGCATTAGATCTTACTTGTTTTGTATAAGTTTCAAACTGAGAATCAAGAGCTTCACCGAAAGCAACTGCTTTTCCTGCGATAACATGCTCCAATGGTCCACCTTGAATTCCTGGGAAAACCGCAGAATCCAAAACCGCGCTCATCATTTTAGTTTCTCCTTTTGGTGTTTTATGACCATAAGTGTTTTCAAAATCTTTCCCCACCATAATCATTCCTCCTCTTGGACCTCTCAAAGTTTTGTGAGTAGTAGTAGTTACAACATGACAATGTTCGAAAGGAGAATTTAATAATCCTTTAGCTACCAAACCTGCTGGGTGAGCAATATCTGCCCATAAAGTTGCACCCACCTCATCGGCAATTTCACGGTATTTTTTGTAATCTAAATCTCTGGAATAGGCAGAAAATCCTGCAATAATCATTTTAGGTTTGTTTTTAAGAGCCACTTCACGCATTTGCTCATAATCAATTAAACCTGTTTCTCTTTGCACACCGTAAGAACAAATATTGTACTGAATTCCCGAGAAATTTACTGCAGAACCGTGCGTAAGGTGACCTCCCATAGAAAGATCCATTCCCATCACAGTATCTCCAGGTTTTAAAACCGCTAAATAAATAGCTGCATTGGCTTGGGAACCTGAGTGAGGCTGAACATTGGCATATTCAATACCGAAGAGTTGTTTTGCTCTTTCAATTGCTAGATTTTCTACCTCATCTACCACTTCGCAACCTCCATAATACCTTCTTCCAGGATAACCTTCTGCGTATTTATTGGTTAAAACGCTTCCCATAGCTTTCATTACGTTCTCAGAAACAAAATTTTCAGATGCAATAAGCTCTAAGCCGTGTAATTGTCTTTGTTTTTCCTGTTCTATTAAACCGAAAATAGGATCTTGATTCATATAAAAGATTTTATTCTTCAAAATTACAAAATAAATAAGGAATCTTTTAATACCTTTATGGGATAATTATTAATTTATGGGAAAGAAGAAGTATAAAAAAGAAGTTCTTAAGACTTTAAAAAATTTGGGCGAGACTGAACATAAAATTTTAGAGTCAATGACGCAAATGATGTTCTTGAAAGAATTAAAGAAGAAAGATGTAAAATTCAAAAAAGGAGACACTGTAACTTTTAAAGATGAAATTTTCGACTATAGCGAGGATAAAAACATACGAAGACTAGCTAAAACACGCAAAAAAATACTTTCAACAATGAAGAAAATCGTTGAAAAGAATGATTTTAAAGATAAAGAATTAGAATTTTTAGCTTAATAAAAAGAATCCGTCTCATAACACAATGAGGCGGATTTTTATTTTTTTTGCAGGAGTTAAAAATGGATTTAAAAAATTGGCAAGTGGTTTCTAAGCCACTTTCTTTCTTAAATTGTGTGCTAAAG
>JAEWOR010000043.1 GCA_023399595.1 Bacteroidota bacterium
GGGAACAGTTTTATTATGATGGTGAAGTTTTACATTTTGGGAAACTACCTCCTCAAAACAAACCTTTAGAGCTTATTTACGGAAGTAATATTAGTGATATTAAAGTTGAATTAAAAGCGGTGCATACCAAACCTCAGTTTTATGGCTATAACAGCAGCTCTAATGCTAAGCTTACTTCTGGCGAAACACCTATAAAACACGTAGGAGATTTAGCCAAAATGGCTTACCAAAACAATAATAGCATTTACAAAACTCCGGCTCTACAAGTAGCTCCCATAAAAGCTTTAACGGATAAAGATGTGGTAAATGCTCAACAAAGCAAGTCTGGAACTTCTGCTGTAGAAGTATTTACAGTTACTGGAACTACTACTATTCCTTTTTTATATCCCGGATGTGTGGCAGATTTACAGATGAGAAAAGAGGACAGCAATAAAACTTCTTATTTCACAAGAATTATGATTACTGAGGTGAGCCATGAAGTGGATAAATTAGGTCGTTATGAAGGCAAGTTCAAAGCCATAGCTTCAGATACAGGTTTTTTACCTCAACCTGAATTTACAACACCTATTGCTCAACCACAAATCGCTACAGTTATTTCTAATACCGATCCTCAAGGACAAGGAAGAATTACAGTAAAATTCGATTGGCAGCTTCATGATACCACCAACTTCATTAGAATGATGAGTCCCGATGCTGGTGGAACAGACCAAGTAACCCAAAACAGAGGTTATGTAGCCATCCCTGAAGTTGGCGACCAAGTAATGGTAGGCTTCGTGCACAATCATCCAGACAGACCTTTTGTAATGGGAGGTATGTTCCATGGGCAAGTAGGATTGGGTGGTGGAGCTGACAATAGAGTAAAATCCATACAAACAAGAAGTGGGCACAGAGTGGTTTTCACCGAAGATGAGAGTATTATCATCACCGATAAATCTGGTAATGAAATTCATCTGGATACAACGGGAAGTAATATTACAATTACTGCACCTGAAACAATGACACTAAATTGCAAAAACATGAACATCAACGTTTCTGAAAATATGAATACCACTGTTGGTTCTAATCAAACAGATAGTATAGGTCTGAACAGAAGCCAATCCGTTGGTATGAACACCACTCAAACCGTTGGAGGCATGAAAATGACCTCAGTGGTAGGAGATGCAAGTATGTTTATTACCGGTAAACTCATGGAAGTGATTGAAGGAGATGTGGAAAGTGAAGTAAAAAATGAAAGAAAAGAATATGCTTCTGAAGTAGAGACATCATCACAAGGTGGAACAATTCATCAGAATGCTCAAAAACAAGTAAAAAATAATAGTGGAGAAAAAAGTAATAATCACTAAAAACTTTTATTATGAGCAGAACCCGAATCGTAAAAGGAAAATTAATTAAAATAACTCATAAAGATCACTACATATATTCCAGAGGAGCAATTACTAATAATGCTTCTACAAAAGTTATTCAAGTTGGAGAAAACGATGGTGTTTTTTATGGAAATCCTAATTTTCCAGATTTAAAATACGAACAAACTGATTTAAAATTAGAAAGTTCTTTTGCTCACAATCAATTAGTAAAAACAGCAAAAGAGCTATCTGAGATGACTTTTGTATTGATAATGCTACAAATTTTCGGTAATGAGATAGAAGTAGAAGCAGTATCTAAATTATATAAAGATTTATGCGACGGCAAAACCCAACCACCTGAAATTATTGTAACAAAAGATCCTATTAAAACATATAAGGCAAATTATAGTAATAAAAGAAAAAAAATACTAGTTAGTAAAGGTTTTTTGGAAGACGCTATTGAAAAAAATGAAGTGAAAGCTGAATTAATGGCATCTTTAGTAGAAGAATTTGGTCATCATATTGACAATCTTTTACGAACTGATTACGCAACAAACAGTAAAGAGGATAAAGATAAAATAGATGAAGGAGCAAAATTTGCCTACTATTTATTAACTGTAGATTTTGCCAATACCCCACAGTTGGAGTTTGCAGAGACTGAAACTCCTCAATATACAGGGAAACTCGTTTTGGACATGTCCCCTGAAAGCCAAGACTTAGCGCAATTTGTAAATCAACATCAATGGTATGATGGTAAACCATATGAAGATATTGAAAGTTTTGGATTTGGATTTAATCATGGAACTCATGGAGGAATTGAGATGACAGCACTAAATAAGCCAGAACTATTCGCTTATGAAGAAGTTTTAAAAATCTATTATGGAAATTGGTTACGAGATGTTTCTCAGGTACTGGTTGCAGATTCAATAAGATTAACTACTTCTGCAAGAGAATATTTGGAACAAAAAAGAAATAAGCCCAATACAAGAGTAGCAAAATTACTTGCCAGCAATACCAATAAAATTTCTCATGATGGATGGGTAAAACTCATCGAGTTTTTCGCAGCAAAAGAATTTGGTTATACCAAAAATGACAAGATTAAGACACAAAATTATGCACCCCATCTTAAACTTTTCAGAGAAACGTATGGTACACTAACCAAAGATATATTAGGAATCTATCGTCCAGAAGAACATATTGATAACCCTAAGGATCTCACTGATGACAGAATTGGGCAAACGATGTTCTGTAGAGAAGTACCTGGAGGTGTACAGGAATGGGATTTCTATGCTGGTGAACATGCAGATAGTTTCAAAACCAATAAATACGGACAAAAAGCCTACATTTTCCGAGATGATGAAGATGTATCTACACCTCAAGCAGTAAAAGACAAAATTCCTAAAGATTTAAAGGAAGCTCGCTCTCTTCGTCCTTCTTCTGATATTTATATGAGTAACGAGCTTAGGTTAGCCGTACAAAAAGGAAAAAACAAAGATGGTTTTAGGCATTTTGGTGCAGCGCTTCACGTATTAGAAGACTATTTTTCTCACACCAATTTTGTAGAAATTAGCCTCAGAAAATTAGGATATGATGTATATCCTTGGGTAGAAGGTATGCAAAAAAATGATCCCACTACGGGAAAGCCGTTATATAAAAATATTCCTATTGTTACTGGAAAATTTTTATTAGATGACACTTGCGCTAGTGTTGTTCCTAAAATGGCAGATATGCTTTTCCCTATTGGTTTTACTGAATATGAACTGAGAAAACCTGGAGAACGTACTTTTGGTGAGCAAACTATTTATACCATACTTAAGGATTTATCTGATGGTCAGAAACAAGATCCTTCCCAATCCAAAGATATTTATTTAGGAATGGATGCTACAGAACTACTAACTTATTACGAAAAAGTTCTATTACTTTCAGATAAGCTTAAAGAACTACAAGCGCAACCTGGTGTAATGGGAACTATATGGAGGACTTGGGGGAAAATCACTAATTTTATGGGAGATTTAATGACCAATTATACCAACATTGTATTTAATATTTTGATAGAATCTGTGGATGATGACATTAAAGAAACCCAAACCCATGTAACCAACAAAAACTATGGTGAAAACCCTACCCATACCCAAATTGGTAAAGACTCTCATGAACATTTACTAAATGGACTTGCTGCAGAATTAGCAGTTGTGGCAGTAGAAGATGTGGGAAAACGTATAAAAGATACATGGGAAGGTAGAATACACGACCCAACAGGAGATGAATTGGCAAAATATGTTTTAACCAAATACTCTCGACACCCTAAAGATGCAAACTGGATGGATAAAACAGTTGATGATTGGGCAAAAAAAATTGTCAATATATCAAAAATTGAAAAACTAAAAAGTCCAACCATTCCAGTACATTATCATAATACAGCAAAACGAAAAGTAAATCTAACGATTGACAAAATAAAAGAACTAATCGATTATTATAACAAAACTAAATAATGAAATTATATACACTTATTTTAACCCTATTGTTTATGACAAATTGTAGTAACCCTAAAACAAAAAACATAAATGAATCCTCAGTAGATTTTGTTCTTAATGATTGTGAAGTAGCCTATAAAGGAAAAGCTTTACCTATGGGACAACCTGTGCAAGAATGGATTAAAATATTAGGAAAACCATCAAGAATACCAATGGTAAACACATTTGTTTGGGATGAGCTAGGAATTGCTGTGGAAGAAGATGGACATGCCAATAAAGAAGATACAAAGAAAGTTCGTTTTCTTTTTATTTTCTTTTCAAATTTAGATTCTGAAGCTGGTCAAAATGGAAAGTTAAGATTTGCAAGAGATAGAGAATCAGCAAAAAATCTCATTGATGGTTATTTAAATAGTGAACATAAAGATAAATTAACTGAAGAACTAAAAAATGAATTTATTAATGATAGAAAATTAGGATCTAGATTTGGAATGGATAAATATATTTATCCTTACAAAACCTATGATAAACCTGTATCCATCAATGGAGCTTATGTGGTAAAAGGCATGTCTTTAAAAGAAATAAACCAAGAAAGAAGTGCTAAAGATTTGCACAAATTCACCTTTGCAGATTTTAATATGAATATGGTAAACGAACAATGGAAAACGAAAGGCGATGAAGGTGAATACTGGGAAGATGAAAAAACAAGAGAATGTAAAAATCAAAACTTTGTTTTATTTAACAGTG
>JAEWOR010000064.1 GCA_023399595.1 Bacteroidota bacterium
CAAAAGGAAAAATGGTTATTAAACCTGTTTATGATGATGCCAAAGAATTTTCCGATGAAGGCTGGGCAGAAGTAAATGTAGGGGCTACGGAAAGTGAAATCTTAGGATTAATGGGAGGCAACTGGGGAGTTATAGACGAATCGGGGAAAATCATCGTACCTATAGAATATGATGGGGTGAATTACTTTGCAAATGACAAACTATTTCAAGCCGTGAAGGGCAACAAAGCCTATTTTTATAACAGAAAAGGAAAACTCGTAAAAGTAAAAGATTATACAGATTTAAAAGAATCATTGTTTCAAGACTAATCATTTTACTTAAAATAAATTATTATGAAAAAATGTAATTTCCTTTTTATTTTGCTTTGTTCACTGGCTTCTATTATGGTAGAAGCCTCAAGACCTGCAGTTCAACAACGCATTGATACAAGCATTCATAAAACAAGTTTCGAAATTACCTACGAAGAATGGATACTGTTTTATGATATGATGAACTTAGCTAATGGTGCAGAAGCCAGGAATTTTGTGAAAAATACAGACGCTAAAAAATATACCGCTTCGCATCCGAAAGAGAAAATCATCCTGACTCAGGAAGATGCTGACTTTTTAAGTCAGTGGTTGGCTAAACATCAAAAAGACCAAAACTATTTACAACAAATTTTACAGGAAATTGCCAGTGCGCCTGCACCAACCCCCAAATCTGTATCTCCACTTTGTGTTGACCTAATGAAACCTGCACAAGATATTTCTGAAACTTCCATTGGATACAATTATCAGAATGAACTTTGGAAATTAGCTGGTGCAAAACCTAGAATAGACCCAACCGAAGTAGGTAGGGTGAAAGTACAACGCTATTGGAATAAGTATAAAAAAGAACTGCGCTGTCCCTCGACAGGAACTCGCGATACCGATGATTTAAGTGTTGCCAAACATGCCATGGATACTTCGGGTATTCGTTTTGTACGGGAATTAGCTATTGCTTACAAAGTAGATTTTAATTTTGTGGATGAAAAGGATGGGTTAACAGTTTTGGATTTTGTGCAAAAAAGAATCTATCAAGCCAATCGCCAAGTACCAAAACCAGAACCTTTACTAATTGAATACCAAGCAGTTTATGATGCGATTGAAAAAGTGGGCGGTAAACATTCTGAAAACTGGTTAAAGAAAAGAGACACCTATAAATAGAAAAAAGAGTTATGAAAAACATAGTGTTACTTTTCTTCTTGTTGATAAGTCAGTTCTCCATAGCACAAAACCAAAAAATCGCACAATTGCTCAACCAACAATTACAAAAAGAAATGACGCATTTTTATAATGAGAAAGAAAGAGAAAACTTTACCGTTACAGAAGCCTTTCGGATAGATGAAAACAACATCTTGCATTTTGGTTATACGATAAAGAGTTACGATGGAGGAAAAATAAGCATCTACAGTCAAATTCCGTTAAACAAAATAATGAATATTGGAAGGGATTACAACATTTATTTTGAATCGTTAGACAACGACGTTACCGAAACCCAAACCCACTACGATAAAAATGGCATAATCCTGAGAACAAAAACAGACAAAACGCATTTGTTTTCCACTGAAATCAATAAAGAAAGCTACCCCCACCGATTTATGAAACAAATGGCAAAAGCAATAGCAAAAGCAGGTTACGACATCGAATGCAGTTATTGAATTGGCTGGTGAGGTTAAAATAAAAAAATATTTTATGAAAACAATCTTATACTTGATGCTTATATTTAGTATTCAGCTCATTGCGCAAACCCAAAACAAAAGTAATTTCGACATTACAAAAACATATTTGTCCCAAATCCAAGAAGCAGTAGACTATGCGCCCAATACGATGAATCAGAAAATAAACAAACTTAAGCATGTTATTGATCAAGGCAAAAATCAACGTAATATCTTAGAAAAGCAACTCCAAAAAACAAAAAGTGAAAAAGAACAACGAGAAATTATCCGTGATTTTAATTTTATTTTACAATCTGTTATTATGCTTAAAACTGATATTCAAAAAAACTTTCCCGTTTCTTCTGAAATAAATTACCTTAATCGAAATATTCCTCTTCTGATCAATAAATTATAAAAAATGTAGCAAACCGAGGTGTTTATTTTTTGTTATTAATCAGAATTAATTTTTCTGTCCAAGATCTGTATCTTAACTTTGTGACAATAAAATTTTTAAAATGGTAAAAAGATTAGGAATTGCTGCCGCGATTGCTTTTTTAGGAATAGTTCAGGCGTCGGCTCAAACAAAACTAGAGCGCCCAAAGTTGGTGGTAGGCTTGGTTATAGATCAAATGCGTTGGGATTATCTCTATCGTTATTATGATAAATTTCAAGCTGATGGTTTCAAGAGAATGCTTCAACAGGGCTATTCTTTCAACAATGTTATGATTCCGTATTTACCGACGGTTACCGCCATTGGTCACACCAGTATATACACGGGTTCTGTACCTTCCATTCATGGGATTGCAGGAAACGACTGGACGGATAAGGAGACCGGAAAAAGCGTTTATTGTACTACCGATACAGCGTACAAAGGTGTTGGGATAACCTCTGAAAAGATCGGTGCACATTCTCCCAGAAATCTTTGGAGCACAACCATTACCGATCAGTTGGGCATCGCCACTAATTTTAAATCGAAAGTCGTGGGCGTTTCTTTGAAAGACCGCGCTTCCATTTTACCTGCCGGACACAATCCAACGGGTGCTTTTTGGTTTGATGAAACCACAGGGAATTTCATTACCAGCACTTATTATATGCAGGATTTACCGAAATGGGTGAACGATTTTAATGCTAAAAATCTCGCTAAAGAATTGGTTTCTAAAGGTTGGAATACCTTATTGCCAATTGAACAATACACCGAAAGCTCCAGAGATGACGTTCCTTGGGAAAGTCTTTTGGGATCGGCAACGAAACCTGTTTTTCCGTACAATAATTTGCCTGCGGATTATGATAAAAAGAAAGGCGTTCTGAGAACAACACCTTTCGGAAATACCTATACGCTGAAGTTTGCAGAAGCTTCCGTGGATGGCTATCAATTGGGTGCGGATGAAATCACCGATTTTTTAGCGATTAATATTGCCTCTACAGATTATGTTGGTCACGCTTTTGGACCCAATTCTATCGAAGTTGAAGATACTTATTTAAGACTCGACCGCGATTTGGCAGCGTTTTTCAAAATGTTGGATAAAAAGGTAGGGAAGGATAATTATTTGGTGTTCTTATCTGCGGATCACGGTGGTGCGCATTCTGTAGGTTATTTGCAAGAGAACAAAATGCCAACAGGTTTCTTTGGTGAAGGTTTAAAAAAATCAATCAACGAAGAACTGGAAAAGAAATTTGGAGCCGCTGGTTTGGTGATGGAAATCGACAATTATCAAGTTTATACCCATGATAAACTCATTGCTGAAAAGAGTTTGGATCTTGATGATATTAAAAAAGCAATTATTGCTCGCTTGCAAAAATTACCGGAAATTTTGTATGCTGTAGATATGACGGAAATTGGAGAGGCACCAATTCCAGAACCTATCAAAGCCAGAACAATTAACGGCTACAATTGGAAACGAAGCGGTGATATTCAAATGGTGACCAAAGATGGATATTTGGCTTATTATGCGAAAAAAGGAACCACACATTCCGTTTGGAATTCTTATGATGCGCATATTCCATTGATATTCATGGGTTGGAAAGTTAAAAATGGTGAAAGCAATAAACCGTATTATATGACCGACATTGCACCGACATTGGCTCAGTTTTTAAAAATTGAAAATCCAAGCGGAAACATTGGAGAACCTATTGTTGAGGTTTTAGGGAAATAACTTTTTGGGGTTTAGTTGCGGCGGCGAAGCCGCCGCCAAAATTATTCGACTTCATATTAAAAACGATCATACAACAGATCGTTTTTTTGTTATATTTACAAAAAACAAACTATGAAGAAAATATTTACTTTATTTTTAATTATTTACTCTTTTACCATTTTTTCACAAAAAAAATATTCGTTCGATACTTTATTCTAAAATGAATCCTAATAAATTCAATTTTATGAAATATCTTCTCACAATACTTTCCTTATTTGTATTTTCCTTATTTTACTCTCAAAAGTATCATTTCAACTATTACACTTTGTATAAAAGAGAAATAAAACATAAGAAAGACAGCGAAATTTATAAACACGAACGGGTTATCAATAATTTAACCAATAATTATAACCTAACATTTGATGTTAAATCGAAATCTAGAGCTACTGCAAGAATTATGGATTTCAAAAATAGCATTCAGCATTTTTTTAAAATGAAAAGCGTTGATTTTCCTCTAAAGTCCGAAAATTTTGAATATCAATATTCGATTAAAATGCCAGATTATAAAAAACAAGCTGATGATGAATTTTCAAGAAGGTTTTTTAAATCTGAGTTGCTGGAAGAAATGCAGGATTATACAAAATATTCTATACAAGAATGTAAAAATGAAAATCTTACCAACTGTCGCTCTAAAGCGGAAGTTTTGTTTCAGCTGTTTAAGGATGATTTATCGACTGATGGTTTGGTATTTTTATTTGATTATCACGATATGATTAGAAAATTGAAATTTCCTAAAAATTATATTCTAAAATCCGCCAACAAAGAATTTGAAGGTAAAATTCATACTTTAGAATTAGAAGCCGTTGAAGAACTCAACCTTAATTTGGAAGTGATTCCTGGAACTATAAAATTGAGATAATATTCACAAATAAAAACGTGCACTTGATGAAAAGAATGTTTTTATTTTGGGTTTTTTTACAGTGAAGTTGTATAAAAATTATCATTTATCATAAATTTGATGGTTTTAATGAGCACAAACGGTTTATGATTTTTTTTCTAGAAGATGTTAGAAATGTATTGCACTTGACAAAGGAGTTTTAATGTCGTATCTTTGCAGTCCTAAATAAATAATTTTTTAAACCGTAATTTAAAAAAAAATGAAAACATCTGATTTTAATTTCGATTTGCCTGAAGAACTTTTAGCAGAACATCCTGCAGAGAATAGAGACGAGGCAAGACTCATGGTTTTAGACCGTAAAACCGAAACTATTGAACATAAACTTTTTAAAGATGTTATAGATTATTTTGATGAAAATGATCTTTTTATTTTTAACAACACCAAAGTTTTTCCTGCAAGATTATTCGGGAATAAAGAAAAAACAGGAGCTAAAATTGAAGTTTTCTTGTTAAGAGAGCTAGATAAAGAAACTCGTGTTTGGGATGTTTTGGTAGATCCAGCAAGAAAAATCCGTATTGGTAATAAATTATTCTTTACTGAGGATGAATCTTTAGTAGCAGAAGTTATTGATAATACAACTTCTAGAGGTAGGACGTTGAGGTTTTTATTCGATGGCCCTTATGAAGAATTTAGAGCTAAATTAAAAGAACTTGGAGAAACTCCACTTCCAAAATACATTAAGAGAGATGTAGAGCCAGAAGATGCAGAAAGATATCAAACTATTTATGCGAAAGTAGAAGGTGCTGTTGCGGCTCCTACAGCTGGTTTACACTTCTCTAAGCATTTAATGAAGAGAATGGAAATTAAAGGAATTGATTTTGCTGAAATTACTCTTCATGTAGGTTTAGGAACTTTCAATCCAATTGAAGTGGAAGATCTTTCTAAACACAAAATGGAATCTGAAGAAGTTATCATTGATGAAAAAAATGCTGCTATTATTAATGCTGCAGTAGCGGAAAATAGAAGAATTTGCGCTGTGGGAACAACTACCATGCGAGCTTTGGAAACTTCAGTTTCTTCTAATAAAAAAATTGGACCTTTCAATGGTTGGACGAATAAATTTATTTTTCCACCTCACGATTTTGGTGTTGCTAATACTATGATTAGTAATTTCCATACTCCAAAATCTACTTTAATAATGATGATTGCTGCGTTTGCTAACAAAGATTTTGTGATGCATGCTTATCATGAAGCTATTAAAGAAAAATATAAATTCTACTCTTACGGAGACGCAATGTTAATCATTTAAATTTATTGGTTGATAGTTGTTAGTTCATAGTTTTTGGCTAACAACTGTCAACTAACAACCATTAACCACAATGAAAGATATCCGTACTTTATCATTAGATCAACTTAAAGAATATTTTGTTTCTTTAGGCGAAAAACCGTTTCGTGCAAAGCAGGTTTACGATTGGTTGTGGAGTAAAAATCTGCATTCTATTGATGAAATGACGAATCTTTCCAAGGATTTAAGAGAGAAAATTTCACAAGAATTTATCATTAATCCTATTGCAGTAGATTTATTGCAAAAATCATCAGACGGAACCATTAAAAATGGAGTAAAACTTCATGATGGTTTAATGGTGGAATCCGTGTTGATTCCTACGGAAACCCGTACTACAGCTTGTGTTTCTTCGCAGGTAGGATGTTCTTTGAACTGTGAATTTTGCGCCACAGCAAAGCTGAAAAGAATGCGAAATCTTGAAGTGGCTGAAATTGTAGATCAGGTTGCGTTAATTGACCGTCAAAGTAAACTGTATTTCGATAGACCACTTTCAAACATTGTGTTTATGGGAATGGGTGAACCTATGATGAACTATAAAAACGTAGTTGAAGCCATCCGAAAAATTACACAGCCCGATGGATTAGGAATGTCGCCACGCAGAATTACCGTTTCTACTTCTGGAATTCCAAAAATGATTAAAATGCTGGCGGATGAAGAAGTAAAAGTAAAATTGGCTTTGTCTTTACATTCTGCGATTGAGAAAAAAAGGAATGAAATCATGCCTTTTTCCGACAAATTTCCATTAACGGATATTATGGAAGCTCTGCAATATTGGTATCAGAAAACAGGCTCTGTAATTACCTTTGAATATTGTGTTTGGAAGGGGATTAATGATGGCGATGAAGATATTAAAGCTCTTATTAGATATTGTAGACAAGTTCCTTCTAAAGTGAACTTGATTCAGTATAACCCAATTGGTGAAGGTAAATTTGATCACCGAAGTGTTGCTGCAGAAGAAAAATATGTTCACGAACTCGAAAAAGCTGGCGTTACCATTATGGTGAGAAAAAGTAGAGGAGGCGATATTGATGCTGCTTGTGGACAATTAGCGAATAAAAACGCTGAGTAATTTTCCATAAATTTCACTTTTTTTATAGTTTAATTCTAAGCTATTTTCATAAAATATTTCTTAAAATTATTTCAAAATCACTAAAAAGGATTGGTTGAAATTAAAAATAATGTTCAAAAGAATTAAAATGAAATTCAAAATTTTCTTTATTCTTTTCTTTTCTTTTTCATTGGTTTCTGCGCAAGAAGTCAAACTTTTTCCTTTAAAAAAATACCGTGTTTCAGTTCTACAAGATTCATTGAAAGAATCTTCTGGACTCAATTTCTTCGGAAATAGATTATTTACTTTTAACGATAGTGGAAATACTTCTGAAATTTTTGAAATGAATTTTCAAACTGGAAAAATTGTTAAAAAATATCCAACTCAGCTGCAAAATACAGATTGGGAAGCGTTAACTAATGATGGAAAAGCCTTTTACATCGGCGATTTTGGAAATAATACGGGAAACAGAAAAGATTTAAAAATTTTTAAAATTCCATTTAAAAATGATTCTTTACAAATGCAGAATCTTTATGAAATTTCATTTTTTTACCCTGAACAAAACAACTTTTCTCCTAAAAATTTGAATACAAATTTTGATGCTGAAGGCATGATTTTTTATAGTGATAAAATAAATATTTTTACCAAAGAATGGGTTTCTAAATCGGTTTCTAGATATGAAATTAATCCAAATTTAAAGGGAAATCAAGCCGCAAGAAAACTTGAATCTTATCCAACAAAATTCGTTGTTACAGACGCTGCTTACTACAATAAAAAGCTTTTTCTGGTAGGTTATACCAAGAAAACTGAAGTTTTTCTCAATATTTTTAATGAAGATGAAAACGGAATGTTCTTCAACCAAAAACCTCAAAGTTTCTATTTGGGAACGGCGTTGGCAATTGGACAAGTAGAAGGAATTGCTGTAAACGAAGAAGGAGTTTATATTTCATCAGAAAAATTTGTTTTCCCTTTCGGATCTACAAAACCCTCTTTTTATTTTATACCTAAAATACAACTTCCTTAGCTTTTTATAATTAAAAAAATTATCTTTGCCATTATATTAAAATCTTTATTTATACCTATTTTTAAAAGCTTGTGACCAATATTGTAGAAGAAATTAAACGACCGATAGCCTCAGAAATGAAACTTTTTGAACAAAAGTTTTATGAGTCCATGCAAAGTAATGTTGCATTATTGGACAAGGTGACTCGTTTTATTGTGACTACAAAGGGGAAACAAATGCGTCCTATGTTTGTGTTTCTTTGTGCAAAATTGGTAGGTGATGTTAATGAGAAAACCTTTAGAGGAGCTTCTATGATTGAGCTTATTCATACTGCAACATTGGTTCATGATGATGTGGTGGATGAAAGTTTTAAACGTAGAAATTTCTTTTCTATTAATGCTCTTTGGAAAAATAAAATTGCAGTTTTAGTAGGTGATTATTTGCTTTCTAAATCGGTTTTGCTTTCTACGGATTATAAAGATTACGATTTACTTTCTGTAATTTCAAGAACTATTCGAGAAATGTCTGAAGGTGAACTTTTACAACTCGAAAAAGCCAGAAAATTAGACATTACCGAAGATGTTTATTATGAAATTATCCGTCAGAAAACGGCTACATTAATTGCGGCTTGTTGCGAAGTAGGTGTTCTGTCCAATAATGTGGATGAAGCGATGGCAAAAAAAATGCAGGATTTCGGAACTTATACAGGGATGGCTTTTCAGATTAAAGATGATCTTTTCGATTATTTAAGTTCTAATGTCATTGGAAAACCTGTTGGGATTGATATTAAAGAACAAAAAATGACGCTTCCTTTAATTCATACCCTGAAAATTGCCAACGAAAACGATAGGAAATATTATTTCAATACCATTAAACGTTATAATAACGACAAAAAAAGAGTAAAACAGCTTATTGAATTTGTGAAAAAATCTGGTGGTTTAGATTATGCAATGGAAGTTATGAAAGACTTTCAGCAAAAAGCAAAAAATATTCTTAATGAATTTCCAGATTCTGAACCTAAGAAAGCTTTACACTTAATGCTGGATTATGTTATCGAAAGGAAATTCTAAATTCCATTACTTTTATTTAAATATTATATTGATTGTATAATTGATATTAAAATGGTGTTTTTAGTTTTTATTTTTCAATTGATAATCTGTTTTGTTAAATTTATATTTTTTATTTAATTTATCTACATTACTTGTTTTAAGCTGATTTTTTTGTTGTTTTTTCTTTTACTTAGGCTGTTCTGAGCTAAAAATATCATTATCATATTTTTAAAAAACTTATTGAAAAATTAAAATTTATTTAAAATTTATTTCACAATAAATCATTTTGAATCTCAAAAATTTTTATATTTGTGGAATAACAGATTTTTTCAAGCTATGCAAACAACGTATATTGATACTCAGCAAATTTCTTTTCAAGACTTTAAAACACAAATTTTAGAAGATTATAAATTAGGAAGAATTTCTCGCGAAATGTCTTATTTAGGACGTAGAGAAGTGCTTACTGGTAAAGCTAAATTTGGGATTTTTGGTGACGGAAAAGAACTTCCACAATTGGCAATGGCTAAGGTTTTCAGAAACGGAGATTTCCGTTCAGGATATTATAGAGATCAAACTTTTGCTTTAGCTGTAGATGCTTTAACAGTAGAAAGTTTTTTTGCACAATTGTATGCAGATACAAGTGTAGAGAGAGAGCCAGCTTCTGCAGGAAGACAAATGAACGGTCATTATGCAACAAGAAGTTTGAATGCTGATGGTAGCTGGAAAAACCTTACAGAACAAAAAAATATTTCTTCAGATATTTCTCCAACGGCAGGTCAAATGCCTAGACTTTTAGGTTTGGCTCAAGCTTCAAAAGTTTATAAAACGGTAAAATTTGAAGGTTCTGAAAAATTCTCAAAAAACGGTAACGAAATTGCTTTTGGAACCATTGGAGATGCTTCAACAGCGGAAGGACATTTCTGGGAAACCTTAAATGCAGCTTGTGCGTTGCAAGTTCCAATGATTGTTTCTATTTGGGATGATGGTTATGGAATTTCTGTTCCTACAAAAAACCAAAGAGCAAAAGCAGATATTGCTGAAATGCTTTCAGGTTTCCAAAGAAAAGAAGGTGAAAATCAAGGTTGCGAAATTATTCAAGTAAAAGCTTGGGATTATGCTTCTTTATTAGATGCATACGCTAAGGCGGAACATTTTGCTAGAAAAGAATCTGTTCCTGTAGTGGTTCATGTTATAGAAGTTACTCAACCTCAAGGTCACTCTACTTCAGGTTCTCACGAAAGATATAAAAGTGAAGAAAGATTAAAATGGGAAGGAGAATTTGATGGTTTGGTTCAATTTAAAGATTGGATTCTAAATTATTCTATCGAAATTGATGGAAACGAAGAAATTATCGCTACTTCAGAAGAATTAGAAGCTATTGATTCTGAAGCTAAAAAAATCGTTAAAGACGGTCAGAAAATTGCATGGGAAGCTTACCAAAAATCAATTTCTGATTTAAAAAATGTAATTCTTCCTTTGGTAGAGAATATGAAATCTCAGAATGGTGAAATTGCTGGTTTTATAGAAAGTTTCAATAAACTAGTTTCTGTTGGTAAAAAAGAGGTGTTCCATTTAGCAAGAAAAGCTTTATTGGTAACAAGAGGAACAGATTCTGCTGAAAGAAACCAATTACAAGCTAAGTTTAAAGAAAGATTTGCTGTAGAGGAAGATAATTATTCATCACATTTATATTCTCAATCTCAATGGAAAGCAGAGAATGTAATAGAAATTCCACCTATTTTCTCAGACGCTTCAGAGGAAGTGGATGGTAGAGTAGTAGTGAGAAATAATTTCGATAAAATATTTGAAAAGTACCCTCAAACTCTAGTTTTTGGTGAAGATGCAGGGAACATTGGTGACGTAAACCAAGGTTTAGAAGGGATGCAGGAGAAATATGGTGAAGTACGTGTTGCTGATACTGGAATTCGTGAAGCTACAATTCTTGGACAAGGAATTGGTATGGCGATGAGAGGTCTTCGTCCCATTGCAGAAATTCAATATTTAGATTATATCTTGTATTGTCTTCAAGGGATGAGTGATGATTTGGCTACGGTTCAGTATCGTACAAAAGGTGGTCAAAAAGCACCAGTTATCATTAGAACTCGTGGGCATAGATTAGAAGGTATTTGGCATTCTGGTTCTCCGATGGCGGGAATTTTGAACCTTTCAAAAGGTATTTTAGTTTTGGTTCCAAGAAACCTTACAAAAGCTGCAGGATTCTACAATACAATGTTACAAAGTGACGATCCAGCTGTTATTGTTGAATGTTTGAACGGTTATCGTTTAAAAGAAAAACAACCTGATAATTTAGGTGAATTTACAGTTCCAGTAGGTAAAATTGAGGTAACAAAAGAAGGTAAAGATGTTACTTTGGTAACTTACGGTTCTACTTGGAGAGTGGTAATGGAAGCGGCTGCTGAATTAGAAAAAATTGGAATTAATGCGGAGGTTATTGATGTTCAGTCGTTAATTCCTTTCGATTTAACTCATGAAATTGCTGAAAGTGTTAAGAAAACCAATCGTTTAGTAGTAATTGATGAAGATGTAGAAGGAGGAACTTCAGCATTTATTTTACAACAAATTTTAGAGAAACAAAAAGCGTTTAGATATTTGGATTCTGATCCTTTAACTATCGCCGCGAATGATCACAGGCCTGCTTATGCAAGTGATGGAGATTATTTCTCAAAACCTTCAGCGGATGATATGGTAGAAAAAATCTACAATATCTTCCATGAAACTAATCCAACGAAGTTTCCTAAAATATAAAGAAATATAAGAAAAACTAAGCGGCTAACCTAAAGGTTAGCTGTTTTTGTTTGGTAAATGTAATAGCAAAAAAAGATGAAATTTTCATCATGGTTTTAACTTCAAATCCTAATTGATTTATGTTTTTAAAATTAATATTATAGAGTTTAGTATTAATTTTTTAATTAAATGGTATAATTTATGTAATTGAGTTAATGTAATTCAATAATTGTATAATTAAAAATAATAGTATGAAAAAGTTAATTATATCTGCAATGATTATATTATTTGGTATTTCTACCAATATTTATGCACAACAACGTCCTGCACCTCCATCTAAAAGTGAACTAAAAAAAGTCAAAGCTCAAGAGTTGAACAAAAAATACAACCTTGAAAAGAAATTAATCATGGAGCATCCTATTGCTACAAAAAAAATGAAAAGGGAACAAATGAAAGCTTTAAACGAAAGGTATAGAACTGAGAAAAAACTTTTAAGAGAAGCACCGTAAATATTGTGATTTCTCATTAAAAAAAGAGAACATTAGAATGTTCTCTTTTTTATTGTTATTATTTTTTATTATAATAATCTTATTTTGTCATCCTGCAAATCAATGATTTTATCCTTGTATAAACCACCAATCGCTTTTTTAAAATTCTTCTTACTCATCTGTAATTCATCTTTAATTTCCTCGGGTGAAGATTTATCAGAAAGGTAAATAAGACCGTAATTTTCATTCAATTTATCAATAATTTTTTGTTTGAACTCATCAATATTTTCAAAACCTTCAGGTTGAAGGGTAATATCTATTTTACCGTCCTCACGAATGGCTTTTATAAAACCTTTTTCTTCAGAAAGCGGATACAATTTTTTGTAAACATCAGAAGTGTAAATCAATCCGATGTATTTTTTGTTCACAACAACATTCCAACCCAATTCACTTTCCCCCATTAAAATCAAATCTACTTTATCTCCTTTTTGGAAGGGTAAATTTTCATATTGTGGATTTCTTTTAAATTTAGTTGTTCCAGTAATAAGTCCAGTTTCTTCATCAATATATAAATAAACAAGATATCTTTTACCTTCAACAATTTTACCTTTTTGCTGCTTGTATGGAACAAATAAATCTTTTATAATTCCCCAATCCATAAAAGCTCCACTAGGCAAACTTTGTACGCAAGACATTACTGCAAATTCATCTATTTCAGCAATTGGATTTTCTGTGGTAGCCTTTAATTTCCCATCATCCTGATAAACAAAAACTTCCACTTCCGAATTTAGATCCCAATCATCATGAGCAAAAACCTTAGGTAAAAAAGCTTTTTCACCTTCATCGTCAATTAATATTAGTCCGGTTGAAATTTTTTCTGAAACACGTAAAGTTTGGAAGCGTCCTGGTTGCATAAAATATTAAAATTATGTGGCAAAGATACAGAAAAGTCTTTGCAAAGCATGTAAGATTCAATATTAACCTCATTAGCTCAATATTTTTTCTCCAAAATCTTCGTATCTTTGATCCTTAAATTTTTATTGAAAAATGTCAAATAAAAAACTGATTACGGCGGCGTTGCCTTACGCAAACGGACCGGTTCATATAGGCCATTTGGCGGGAGTTTATATTCCTGCGGATGTGTACGCAAGATTCGAGAGAAGATTAGGAAAAGACGTGGCTTTCATTTGTGGTTCGGATGAACACGGAATTCCCATTACGATTCGTGCAAAAAAAGAAGGGGTTACGCCTCAAGATGTGGTGGATAAATATCATGAAATCATTAAAAAATCGTTCTCAGATTTAGGAATTTCTTTCGATGAATATTCCAGAACTACCGATAAAAAACATTACGAAGTAAGTCAGGATTTCTTCAAAACTTTATACGATAACGGAAAGTTTACGGAAGAAGTTTCTGAGCAGTATTTTGATGAACAAGCAAGTGAGTTTTTAGCAGATCGTTACATCGTTGGAACTTGTCCAAATTGTGGAAACGATAATGCTTACGGAGATCAATGCGAGAAATGTGGCTCTACACTTTCGCCTTCGGAATTGATTAATCCAAAATCGATGTTGAGTGGAAATATTCCTGTTTTAAAAGAAACCAAAAACTGGTATTTGCCTTTAAATGACTATGAAGATTTCTTAAATGAATGGATTATTGAAGGTCATAAAGACGATTGGAAACCCAATGTTTACGGACAAGTAAAATCTTGGTTGAATGATGGTTTAAAACCTCGTGCAATGACCAGAGATTTGAATTGGGGCGTTCCTGTTCCTCTTCCAGATGCCGATGGAAAGGTGCTTTATGTGTGGTTTGATGCGCCAATTGGTTATATTTCTTTCACGCAACAATGGGCTGAGAAAAATGGTAAAGATTGGAAAGAATATTGGCAAGGAAACGATTCGGATTTAATTCATTTTATCGGAAAGGATAATATTGTATTCCACTGCATTATTTTCCCTGCAATGATGAAGGCTCACGGACATTACAATATGCCGAAAAATGTTCCCGCTTTTGAGTTTTTGAACCTTGAAAACGATAAAATTTCAACTTCCAGAAACTGGGCGGTTTGGGCGAATGAATATGTTGAAGATTTCCCTGGTCAGCAAGATGTTTTGCGTTATGCATTGCTTTCTTCGGCGCCAGAAACTAAGGATAATAACTTCACTTGGAAGGATTTTCAAACCAAAAACAATTCGGAATTGGTGGGGATTTTCGGAAACTTTATCAATAGAGTTGCGGTTTTAATTCATAAATATTACAATGGAATTGTTCCACAAGGTGATGTGAACGCTCCTGAATTAGCGGAAGTTGCTAAATCAGCCAAAGAAATTCATGAGTTTCTAGAGAAGTTTGAATTCAGAAATGCTTTAACAGCTTTAATGAATTTAGCTCGTTTCGGAAACCAATATCTTCAAACCGAAGAACCTTGGAAAACGATTAAAGATTCTCCTGAAAAAGCGGCTCATTCTTTATTTGTTGGTGCTCAAATTGCAGTTGGTTTAGCACAGTTGTGCGAGCCGTTTATGCCTTTCAGTTCAGAAAAATTATTGAAAATGTTCAATGTTCAAAAAATGAATTGGACGGATATTGAAAACACACCCATTTTAATTGAAACAGGCCACGAAATGAATGAAGCTTCACTCCTTTTCTCAAAAATTGAAGATGATGTTATTGATGCTCAAATTCAAAAATTAGAACAAACGAAACAAAATAACGCAAAAACAAATCCTAACGCCAATCCCATGAAAGAAGAAATCACTTTTGACGATTTTACGAAAATAGATCTTAGAACTGCAACCATTTTAGAAGCTGAAAAAGTGGAAAAAGCTGATAAATTACTAAAACTAAAAGTGGATACTGGCGTTGATGTAAGAACGGTTGTTTCGGGGATTGCAGAGAGTTTCACTCCTGAAGAAGTTATTGGAAAACAAGTGATGATTTTACTGAATCTTGCTCCAAGAAAAATTCGTGGCATCGAATCGCAAGGTATGTTGTTATTAACAACTAAAGAAGATGGAAAATTGTCTTTTGTGACGCCAGATAGTCCCGTACAAAACGGTATTGAGATTGGGTAAGTTAGAGTCAAGAGTCAAGAGTCAAGATTTGAGATTTGAGATTTGAGATTCGATGTATAAAACAAGTTTTCGGCGCCGCAGGCGCCGAAAACTTTTCAATTTAACGTAAAATTAGTCATGTTTTTCTTCCAATCTGTCATGCTCCTTTTTGAAAACAGCGGATTAAGCGCGAAGACACTGATAAAGGTTTTTAATATTCAGAAACGGCTATTCATTAAAATAAATTGTACATTTATTTTTACAAAAAAAATTGCCATGCGAAAGATTGACCAACTATTCAACGAATACGGCGAAAGCCACCAAAACGGAACCAATAAATTAATTCATTGGATTTGTGTTCCGCTTATATTCTGGACTATTTTAGGTTTTATTTCGCTGATTCCGGCGCCACATTTTTGTTTGGCCTATTTCGGTTGTATTTCGGTTCCGAGTATTATTGCTGTTATTTTTGTAACCATTTTCTATTTCCGTTTATCTTGGGTGATCGCCATCATCATGCTTGTTGTCATGCTGCTGATGGAACATTTAGCCTATGCCGTAAATATTCATGTTAGTTCTCCTTGGTTGGTTTATCTAATTGTTTTTGTATCCACATGGATTCTTCAATTTGTAGGACACAAAATTGAAGGTAAAAAACCGAGTTTCCTGAAAGATCTTCAGTTTTTATTAGTTGGACCAGCGTGGTTGTTGAGTTTTATTCTGAGAAAATTGAATATCAAATATTGAGAAAACTTTCGGCGCCTGCGGCGCCGAAAGTTCCTTTTAAATGTTTTTGGTTTTCGGGGCGGCGGCTTCGCCGCCGCCCCGAAAACCAAAAAAATCATCCAAAAAAAAGAAGCCCCACTATCTTGTGAATAGCAGAGCCTCCGTGAAAACAAGGTATTTTATAGTGGATTAATTCCGCCAGCATCTTTTATAGGATTTAGCGTTTGACTAAGTGCAATTTGCTCTCTGCGTCTGCGTTTTGCGATGAAGGCTTTTCCTTTCAATACACGAATCATACGAATTTGAGTGTATTTTGTTTTTCCAAATCGATGAAAATAAACGTAAATTTGAATCAAAAATCCAGCATAAATAATATAACCTAAAAGCTTTTTATTGGCAACTAACATTGCGTTCAGTTGCATTGGTTTTAACTGCTTCATTACCGCTTGTTGGCTAACTTGCAAACTGTCCCAATGTACCGCTAAATCTCCAATGGCTTGAATTTGAAACTGATATTGAATCCAAGAAAACAACGCAGAAAAGAAACCTATCGTTATAAAAGATCTCCAACACAACACAAATCCGAAAGCGGGCAAAAGATCATTCACCTCCAATTTATCCATGGTGTAGTACCAAACCGCGATAAACAAAGAACACATGCCATAGCCCTTCAAAAACATCGGAAGATACCAACGTTCAAAATTCATTTCCGGAACCATGGAAAAATAAAGGATAATGGTAAACATCAACATCGCTCCAAAGCCCGAAAAAACGAACATTCTTAAATTAATAGTATGTTTAAACCAAACAATGGCGACAATGGCACCAACAATTAAACCTGGAATCATTAATAAATTCAGTTTAGCATTTGTCAATTGGTCGTATTGTAAAACCCCTATGGCAAAACTGGTTTGCATAGATCCTAGCGCCATATAAATCCCTAAACAAAACAGCATGAACAAGCCATGAATGACGTTATTCTTTTTAAAAATATTGAAAGACAAAAACGGACGTTTCAAAAAAGATTGACGAACAATTAACAAAATAAAAGTCACCAAAAATCCAATGCTATTCCAAATGATATAAGACGAATTAAACCAATCCTGTTGTTTTCCGAAAGATAAAACATAAGAGAGCATGGTAAATGTCGCGATGAACATCAGCATACTCATCCAATCGATATAATACATCGGCATTTTCAGCGCAAATCTTTTATCGTGCATGAAAATCCAACTTATTAAAGCCAAAATCAAACAAATAATCGCTGTCAAAATGAAGAAATATTCCCAGTTGTATAGAATAGAATATTCAACCACGTAATAATTCACCAATTGTGATAAGGTTAAAACAAAACCATAAAGAATGGAATAAAACGCGCCTCTACTCGGTGTTAGCATCATTAATGGAAGCATAAATTCCATTATCACAGCCATTTTCAGGAAACCAATCAGCAAACAATTGATGATGATAATCCACGGATTGTCTGTTGTTCCGTTCACGAATAAGAGCAACGCCAGTAAAACCAGAATAAAAGTTACTTTATCTCGAATTTTAAAACGCAATTTTAAACGAACGGCAATAGGCATAATGGCTCCCATCCCAATAGATGAAGCAAAATTTGCCATCATATAATATTCCATCATCGTTCCGGAATCACTCATCATGAAGGTCAGGTTTCCCGTATAAATTCCACTCATCGGCATCAAAATACCCGCAAAAAGTATAATGAGCAAAAGCTGAACAGGTTTGGGAACCCAATTATTAAATATACCTTGATTGTACATTGTTTAGTATTTTTTTTGAGTCAAGAGACAAGAACCAAAAACTAAGATTTTCATGTCTAAAAATCTCTCATCTTGACTCTTGATTCTTGATTCTTGATTCTTAGTTCTTAGCTTTCTTTTTACTTTTCAAGTTTCAAAACCATGTTCATTCCGGCTCTCAGTTGCTCAACTTTTTTAGAATCGTTTTTCTCAGTAAATTCAATTCTTACAGGAATACGTTGCTGAACTTTCACAAAATTCCCCGTAGAATTGTCTGTAGGAACGGCAGAATATTTAGAACCTGTCGCTGCGGAAATGGCAGTAACCACGCCTTCAAAGGATTGTCCACCCAAAGCGTCGGCGGTCATGTTGATTTTGCTTCCCACTTGAATGTTTGGCATTTGCTTTTCTAAAAAATTAGCAGTAACCCATTTTTGACCGTTCAAAACAATAGTTCCAATCTGTTGTCCAGGTTGTATCAATTGTCCTTCAGAAATCGTTCTTCTTCCCATCACACCATCGTAAGGAGCGGTAATTACGGTGTAAGACAAATTGAGTTTTGCCATGTCCAAAGCGGCTTTTGTTCTTTTAATTTCGGCATCGTTAATTCCGATTTTAGATTTCACTTCCTGAGTAGAAAGTTGCGCTGATTGTTTCTGATTAATTAATGTTTCGTAAGACGCTTTTGTAGCATCATATTCGGTTTTTACCGCATCGTATTGTTGTTTGGTAACCGCTTCCGCAGCCAACAAATTTTTATATCGGTTTAAATTTTGTTCTGCATTCCACAATCTTGCTTTGGCTCCTGCAATATTCGATTCCATTACATTGACGCTGTTCGAAACGGTATTTACAGAGTTTCCTGTCGCGTTTTTCTGAGCTAAAGCATTTTGATAAGCCGCTTCGGCTTGACCCAATTGTGTTAAAATTTCGCGATCATCCAAAACCAAAAGCGTGTCGCCTTTTTTCACGGCTTGATGTTCATTAAATTTTATCTCTTTAATATATCCAGAAACCCTTGTGTTAATGGGATTAATGAATTCTTCAACTTGTGCAGCTTCGGTGTAATTTTTATCACCAATGTGGAAATATTGCGTCACCAACCAATAAATCCCGAAGCCAATAATCGCCAATACAACATAGTTGGTAATGGTAGATTTGGTTTTATTTTTCTTATTTTGTTTTACCTTTTCGGTAGTCGTTGGTTTTGCAACATGCTGTGTTTTTGGTTCGGCAGGTTGTGCAGTTTGTTGTGTAGTATTTTCTTGTGGTGTATCCTTGTTTTCCATTGTAATTGTCAGTTTTTATAGCGTTCCTGTAGTTTTTAATAAGTTGTAATATTGATACAGAATATTGATTTCTGCATTGGCATAATCCAATTCGGATTGTAATTTTTGGTTCTGAGCATCCGTCATTTCAGCTTGTACAGCCAACTGATTGAGGTATTTAGCTTCTGTAATTTTGTAGTTTTCTTCGGCTAATTTTTTAGCTTCGTTCAGAATTTCAGCTTGTTGTATGGCTTCTTGATGTTTGATAAATGCAGCATTTACGGCGATGTCGATATTTTGTTCGGTAAGTGTTAAAGCTTCATTGGCCATTTCCTTTTGCATCTCGCCCAGTTTTACTTTTTCTTTGGTTTTGTACAGATTATCAATATTATAACTCAAAGAAACCCCAGCTTGCCAAGAATTGGTGTACATATCCATCGCGGGTGTTCTCGTGGTAATAGGTCTTTGCATATTGTAACCTCCAAAAGCACCAATGGTAGGCATTTTATCGGTATTAATGATTTCAATATTTTTGTCCGCCAATTGAATATTGGTTTGCGCAGATTTTAAAAGTGGATTGTTTTCCAACGCCAATTTTTTGAAGGAAGCAATGTCTAAATATTCCTGTTTTGCTTCGATATCTTCAACGGGAACAAGCTCTGTATCGGTTGGTAAACCCAAAGCGACATTCAATTGATAGTTTAAAATTTTACGATTGTTTTCTAAAACTAAAATCCCTTGATCCAAATTTTTAATCGCCAATTCCGCACGAATTACTTCGTTACGAGTCAGCATTCCTTGATTATAAAATTTTTGAATGTTTTTTAATCGTTCCTGAGCGAGTTTTTTGTTGTTTTTGTAAACTTCGGTTTGATTAATCAATCTGTAAATGTCCAGATAATTAGAAGTCACCAGAAATTTTACATTTTGCTGATCTTTTGCTAGATCCAATTCCGCCAATTGCTCTCTTAAAGTGGATGCTTCAATAGATTTATTCACCAATCCGCCTTTAAAAATGAGTTGCTGCGCCTGTACAGAATACGTGCTTCCGTAATGTGGCATGCTCACTTTTGTAGAATTGGAAAAATCTTTATCGATAATTAATGCATCTCCTAAAAAGAACTGACTTGTAGATGCCGTGATAGAAGGAAGTTTCTGCAATTTTGCCACTTCCGTTTGTTGTTGAGAAATAGAAATATTCTTTTCTGAAATCTTAAGCTGCTGATGGTTTTTTACCGCCATATCTGCAACTTGCTGAACAGACATTTCTACGCTTTGCGCACGAAAAAGCGATGAAAAGCCTACGAAAAGCAATCCCAACACTTTTATTTGTTGTTTCATTATACCTTGTTTTACGGCCGCAAAGTTAGGCTGCGCATAAGGTCAAACAAATGTTTAAGAAAAGGAAAAAGATGTTTAAAAGTAAGATTTATGCTTAGAATTGATTTCGGTATTCTTTGGGACTCAAGTTTTCATGTTTTTTAAAGAAATGAGAAAATGAATATTGATCGCTAAATTGTAATTGACTTGCGATTTCATTAATAGGTTTGGATGTTGATGAAAGTTGCGCTTTGGCTTCGTTTAAAATGAATTCATTAATAATCTGGATCGCACTTTTTCCAAATATTTCTTTTAAAACTACCGTCAAATGTCGGCTTGATAACATTAATTTGTTGGCGTAAAATTCCACTGAACGTTCCTGTTTAAAATGAATACTAACCAATCGAATGAAACTGAGAGCCGTTTCCTGAGAGCGTGACATTTTTTGCTTGGAAATTTTCCTTTGATAAGAGACAATATTGGCCAATTGATAAATGAAAGCAGTGAAAAAAGATTCCAAAACTTCCATTCCGTATTCTTGTTTTTCGCTGTTGGAAAGATAATACTGGATGTTCAAAATATTGTTCCAAAGCGCCATGAATTCGTTTTCTGTCGATTGATAACTTTTTCTTAGTTCCAGTTTTATGGCTCTAAAAGCGTTTAATCGATTGAATCTAAGGTTTAGTTTTTCAATGAATTCCCTTTCGTAGACAACAATTTGGATTTCTATATCCTTGCTGTATTCAATGATTTCATAAACGGAAGCCGTGTCCAATAAAACAATG
This sequence comes from Bacteroidota bacterium, assembly GCA_023399595.1. Taxonomy (GTDB): domain Bacteria; phylum Bacteroidota; class Bacteroidia; order Flavobacteriales; family Weeksellaceae; genus Chryseobacterium. The sequence continues at coordinate 21,306 of JAEWOR010000064.1, forward strand.
CTGAATTCGGAAAGATTGTGAATGTTAATTTGTTCTTTCAGCTTTAAATTTCCTTTTTTAAGCATGAAAAACGCAGGTTTGGTTGGATAATACGGATGTCCAACGACCAAATGTTCCAAAAGGTTTTCCTGACTGAAAACTTTTATACCATCAAAATTCACAAGCAATTATTTGTTCAAAAGTAAGAATATTCTGTAAAAGAATTACAAAACTTACAAACTCAATTTCGCTAAATATGAATCTTCGCTTTGAAGTATTTTTTCAATTTTAAAACCATTATTTTCAGCAGCATTTTTCAAAGTTTCATAATCCAAATACAACCATTTTATTGGCTCTTCAGATTCGCCTTTGTAATGAACAATATAATCCAATTCGCCATAATATCCATCTGCGGGAATAAAAAATCCACCATCTTCATCTTGGTCAAACATATACAAAATATCCGTTCCATCGATTAAAATTTGACCTTTAGCATTCAACAAACTTTTCAATTTTTGAAGGTAAATATCAATCACATTCAGACTTTGGAAAATTCCCGTTCCGTTCATCAATAACAAAATGGTATCGAATTTTTCTTCCGAAAATTCCAGCATATTTCCGCACCAGGTTTTGCGGATACCTCGAAGTTGACAAACTTCAATGGATTTCGGTGAAATATCTAAAGCTGTAACTTCTAAATTCTTATTATTTTGGAGATATAAAGAATGCGAACCTGCTCCAGAACCTATATCCAACGTTTTTCCTTTAGAGAGAATCAATGCTTTTTGTTCAACTTCATTCATCGTTTCAAAATCTCTAAAAAGATATTCCACAGGAAGCTCATCCAATTCGGAAATGGAAGTTTCAGTTTGTAAATTCTCAGGATTTTCATTATGGTAGAAATCCCAAATTGCTTTTCCCATTAAATCTTTCATCTTCTTCAAAAAATTTTTCAAAAATACCATTTTGATTTTGAATTGAAAATTGATTAATTTAAATGAATAAAATTTATTATGAGAAAAATTGATTTATTATTCGAAGAATACAGTGGGAGTCATCAAAATTCTACTAATAAAATCATTCATTGGATCTGTGTGCCGCTTATTTTTTGATGTATTTTAGGTTTTATCTCTATCATTCCATCACCCCATTGTATTTGCAAATATTGGAGCAATTAGTATAGTTTATTTAGTCTGTATACTTTTTGTAACCGTTTTTTACTTCCGACTTTCTCCGAAAATAGCATTATTGATGATTGTTTTTCTGTCTGTTTTTGTAATTTCTTGGATTGGAGAGGTTTACGGACATAAAATTGAAGGTAAAAGACCAAGTTTTTAAAGGATTTACAATTTATTTTAATTGGTCCTATTTGGTCCTATTTGGTTGCTTCATTTTATCATGAAAAAAATAAACGTAAGCTACTAAAATGCTAAAATTTGTTGAAGAAAAAGTAGTTTATACTTTCAAAAAAGGTGTAATTTCATTATTTTTGTAAGATTACGAATTTTGAAGTTAACACGACGCATTTTATGAGTGAAAACAATGTTGTAAACTATTCCGAAGATAACATTAGAACCCTCGATTGGCAGGAGCATATCCGCTTACGTCCTGGTATGTATATTGGGAAATTAGGTGATGGGTCTTCTGCGGATGATGGTATTTATATTTTGCTTAAAGAAATCATTGATAATTCTATTGATGAATTTCGAATGAAATCTGGAAAAAGGATTGAAATAAAAGTAGATGAAGGCAAGGTTTCTATTCGAGATTTTGGGCGAGGAATTCCTTTAGGTAAAGTGGTTGATGCTGTTTCCAAAATGAATACGGGGGGGAAATATGATTCCAAAGCCTTTAAAAAATCTGTAGGATTAAATGGGGTGGGTACGAAAGCCGTAAATGCACTTTCTGGATATTTTAAAGTTCGATCTTTCCGTGATGGAAAAATGAAAGTTGCGGAATTTTCTCGTGGTAATATTACTGAAAATCACCCTGAGAGAGATACTTCAGATAGAAATGGTACTGAAATTTCCTTTGTTCCAGACGCTGATATTTTCCTTAATTTTAAATTCAGAAAAGAGTATATCGAAAGAATGCTTCGCAATTATGCGTATCTGAATCCTGGATTGAAAATTATTTTCAATGGAGAAACTTTTTATTCTGAAAATGGATTAAAAGACTTGCTAGAAGAAGAATTGGAAGGTGATATTTTGTATCCGATTATTCATTTGCAGGATAATGATATTGAAGTGGCAATTACGCATTCTGACAGATCTCAAACGGAAACCTATTTTTCTTTTGTGAATGGACAAAATACTACGCAAGGAGGAACACATCTTAATGCCTTTAGAGAAGCTTATGTAAAGACCATTCGTGAGTTTTTTAATAAGAATTTTGATGCTTCAGATGTTAGAAAATCTATTATTGCAGCTATTTCCATTAATGTGGAAGAGCCGGTTTTTGAATCTCAAACTAAAACTAAATTAGGCTCAAACGATATTGGTCCCAACGGTCCAACGGTAAGAACTTTTATTATTGATTTCTTAAAGAGCAAACTCGATAATTTTTTACATAAAAACCCTGAATTTGCAGATGCTATTCAAAGGAAAATTCTTATTTCAGAAAGGGAAAGAAAAGAGCTTTCTGGAATTCAAAAATTAGCAAGAGAAAGAGCAAAGAAAGTTTCTCTGCATAACAAAAAACTTAGGGATTGTCGTCAACATTATAATGATCAAAAAGCGGAAAGAAAATCTGAAACTCAAATTTTCATCACGGAGGGTGATTCTGCATCTGGCTCTATCACAAAATCTAGAGATGTAGAAACCCAAGCCGTTTTTTCATTAAAAGGAAAACCTCTCAATTGTTACGGTTTGACCAAAAAAGTGGTGTACGAAAATGAAGAATTCAATCTTCTACAAGCTGCTTTAAATATTGAAGAAAGTCTTGAAGATTTGCGTTATAATCAAGTCATTATTGCAACTGATGCCGATGTAGATGGGATGCACATCCGTTTGTTGATGATTACTTTCTTCTTGCAGTTTTTCCCGGATGTTATAAAAAATGGACATCTTTTTATTCTGCAAACGCCTTTATTTAGGGTAAGAAATAAAAAAGAAACCAGATATTGCTACAACGAGGAGGAAAGAATAAAAGCATTGAATGAATTGGGGAAAAATCCAGAAATCACTCGATTTAAAGGTTTAGGAGAAATTTCACCAGATGAATTTAAACATTTTATTGCAAAAGATATTCGATTAGAGCCTGTTGTTATCGGGAAAGACCAAACTACAGATCAGTTATTGGAGTTTTATATGGGGAAAAATACACCAGATAGACAGTTGTTTATTTTGGAAAATCTTGTAGTGGAAGATCCTGATATTGATAAGAAAGTAATTCTTTCAAATGCAGAGTTGTAATTAATAGCTATCTAAAAAAAATGAGACTCAGTAACAGAAGAAGAGTTCCTGTTTATAACTTTATACAAACACTTTTATGGTTATTCCTCTTTGGAGGTATTTTAGCTTATATTATTGAAGAAAATGAAATTAATAGGTTGGGCGAAGAAAATTTATTATTAATTTTTGTTCCTCTTTTATTTTTGGTTTTATTTTACTTGAAGGGGCAGCCTATTTTTGAATATGATAGTGATGGTGAAGCACTCAACTTTAAAAACAGAAATATTCTTCCCTTCCTTTGTAAAGCGAGAAATGATGAGTTCCCAAAATATAAACTTATAAATTACAATTTGATAAGCCTTTTTTTAAAGAAAAAACTTTATATAACCATCAAAAGTAAAAAAAACAATACCATAACTTTAAATTATGACATCTCTTATCTCACCAAAAAAGAAATCAATGATTTGAAGTTTTCTCTTAATAAAATTATTAAAACTAATGAAGAGAGAAATATTAATTTAAAATGATGACAGAAGAACATTCACACGAAGGCGAAAGCTTGAAAAAAATTTCCGGACTATATAAAGATTGGTTTTTAGATTACGCTTCTTACGTAATTTTAGACAGGGCAATACCTTCTATTTATGATGGTTTTAAACCTGTACAGCGTAGAATTATGCATTCTATGCGCGAGTTGGAAGATGGGCGTTATAATAAAGTTGCAAACATTGTTGGTAACACCATGAAATACCATCCACATGGTGATGCTTCTATTACCGATGCAATGGTGGGAATTGGCCAAAAAGAACTTTTGATAGACACCCAAGGAAATTGGGGAAATATTTATACTGGAGATTCTGCAGCTGCAGCAAGATATATTGAAGCCCGTTTAACTCCGTTTGCTTTGGAGGTGGTCTTTAACCCTAAAACAACAGATTGGGCAAAATCTTATGACGGTAGAAATAATGAACCAATAGATCTTCCTGTAAAGTTTCCGTTGCTTTTAGCGCAAGGTGTGGAAGGTATTGGTGTAGGTTTATCTACAAAAATTCTTCCTCACAATTTCAATGAATTAATCAACGCTTCTGTAGCTTATCTTAAAGGTAAAAAATTTGAATTATTCCCAGATTTTATTACAGCTGGTTATTTAGATGTTTCGGAATATAATGATGGACATAGAGGCGGGAAAGTTCGTGCTAGAGCTAAAATTTCTCATACAGAAAAAAATATTCTTACCATTTCGGAGCTTCCTTTTTCCAAAACCACAGGAGATTTAATTGATTCCATCTTAAAGGCGAATGAAAAAGGGAAAATTAAGATTAAAAAAATTGAAGACAACACTTCAGATAAAGTAGAAATTATTATCCATATTGGGAATGATGTTTCGCCAGATAAAACTATTGATGCACTGTATGCGTTTACAGATTGTCAGGTTACCATTTCTCCCAATGCCTGTGTAATTGTGGGTGACAAACCCATGTTCTTAAATGTTTCTGAGATTCTAAAAGTGAATACCGATCACACGGTTTCATTGTTGAAAAAAGAACTGGAAATTGAGTTGCATGAACTTCAAGAAAGTTGGCATTTTTCTTCTTTGGAAAGAATTTTTATTGAAAACAGAATTTACCATGATATTGAAGAAGTAAAATCTTGGGATGATGTAATAAATACTATTGATGAAGGTTTAAAACCTCACACAAAACATCTTTTAAGAGCCGTTACGGAAGAAGATATTATTAAACTTACCGAAATTCGTATTAAAAGAATCTCAAGGTTCGATTTAGATAAATTTAAAGAAAATATTGCTGCTCTTGAAGGAAAAATAGAACAGGTGAAGCATCATTTGGAGCATTTAATCACCTATGCAATAGATTATTATTTAAATATTCAAAAGAAATACGGAAAAGACAAAACCCGTAAAACGGAACTTCGTATTTTCGATACTATTGATGCTACAAAAGTAGCCGTTGCCAACGAAAAATACTACGCCAATTTTGAAGAAGGATTCGTGGGAACGTCTTTAAGAAAAGACCAATATTTATTTGATTGTTCAGATATTGATGATATCATCACTTTCCGTAAAGATGGTAACATGAAAGTGGTAAAAGTAGAGGCCAAAACCTTTATTGGGAAAGATCTTCTGCATGTTGGAATTTGGAAAAAAAACGATAAAAGAACGGTTTATAACATGATTTATCGTGAAGGTAAAGAAGGACCGTATTATATGAAGCGTTTTTCTGTAACGGGAGTTACCAGAAATACAGATTACGCTCTAGCTTCCATTAAAAAAGGTTCGGAAGTGCTTTATTTTTCGGCAAATCCAAATGGTGAAGCAGAAACGGTAAGTATTTTATTAAAACCTAATCCACGTATCAGAAAAAACAAAATGGATATTGACTTTTCTGAATTAGCCATTAAAGGAAGAGATTCTAAAGGAAATTTGGTTACCAAATATGCAGTGAAAAAAGTAGATTTAAAGGAAGAAGGTATTTCTACTTTGGCTCCAAGAAAAATTTGGTTTGATGATACTGTTCGTAGATTGAATGCGGATGGAAGAGGAACTTTCCTAGGAAACTTCAAGGGAGATGATAAAATTCTTACTGTTAATTCTAAAGGTGAAGCAAAGTTAATTGGTTTTGATCTTGGAAACCGTTTCGATGATGAATATTTATTCCTTGAAAAATGGAAGCCAGAACAACCTATCACTTGTATTTATTTTGATGGTGAGAAAGAAATTTATTTCATCAAGAGATTCTTATTAGAGAATAATACGAATGTACAGAGTTTTATGCCTTCTGAACATCCTAAATCTTTTATTGAAAACGTAATTGTTGCCAATAATGCGAGTGCTGAAATAATTTTCGCTAAAGAAAAAGGAAAAGAACGCGATTCTGAAACCGTTAATATTGATGAATTTATTGCGGTAAAAGGCATAAAAGCTATTGGAAATCAGTTTACGAAATTCAAAGTGAAAAGCATTAATATAGAAATTCCAGAACCTGAAGAAGAAATAATAGAAGAATCTGAATTACCAGAAAATGCAGAAGATGACGATTTTTTAGATGAAGGAACTATTGGAGACTTGTTTGGTGAAGATAATTCAACAGCATAGAAACTAAATATTTAAATACAACAGGGAGTTTTTTAGAAAAACCCATCAAAAAGTAAAATAATTATATGACCTCTATTTTATTAATTGTAATAGCGATTACAGTAGGTATAAGCATCAAAGGATTTAAGGATAGCACTTTTTTCGAAAAGTATAAATTTAACGTGGGTGCCATTAACAACAAAAAAGAATATATAAGACTGATTTCTGCTGGTTTTCTTCATGCGGATGTTATGCATTTGGCGTTCAATATGCTTACTTTATATTTCTTTGCCCCAATAGTAATAGATAATTTTGGAATTTTTGGATTTCTAATTGTTTATTTAGGAGCCATACTTCTTGGAAATTATTTTTCTTTATTCATTTATAAAAAACAACCTTGGTATTCTGCCATTGGAGCAAGTGGAGGAGTTTCAGGGATTTTGTTTGCTGCTATCGCTGTTTATCCTCAAATTGGAATTTACTTTTTCTTCATTCCAATACCAATTCCAGGATATATTTTTGGACTTTTATACTTTGGATATTCTGTATACATGATGATAAAACCTAAACAATGGGATAATTTGGGGCATGCTGCACATCTTGGTGGAGCGGCATTTGGTTTAATTTATTCTATTGCAGTGCAACCACAAGCAGCATTTCACAATATGTTGTATTTGGCTATCATGTCGTTGCCTTTAGCGTATCTAGGCTATGAAATTTTTGTTAAAAAAAGAATTGGATAAAAATTGCTTTGGCATTCATATTGCCCAGCTATGTGAAAATAATAGAATATGAGAAATTTTAAAACTTTAGCATTAGTGGTTTTCGGATTAATAGGTTCAAGTGTTTCGGCTCAATATACATTAGATAAAATTGATCTGAGTATTTTTCCTAAAGCAGAAAAAGGAATGGTGCAATATGTAGTGGAAGTCCCACACAGCACAATGGAAGAAGATGCTAATAAGAAAGTTGAAGTTTTTATTGGGAAAAATCAAGAAGTAGATACTTGTAACCGTCATTTTTTAAGTGGTGAACTTCAACAAAATGAGTTGAAAGGCTTCAGATATAGTTACTATACTTTTAAATCTAGTGGAAATGTTGGAGGAACTTTAATGGCATGTGGTGACACGAAAAAAGTAACCAAATTTGTGACTTCAAAACCTGTATTAATGGATTACAACGGAAGAATGCCTATCGTAATTTATGCTCCTGAAGGTTTTGATGTACAATATAAAATATATAAAGCAGAGCCCGAAAATTATAGAGCTTACCAAGTAAGACAAAAGAAATAGTTTTTTAGATTATAATAGTATTGTAAAAGAAGCAGCGAATACCGTTGCTTCTTTACTTTTTTTATTACTCTTTATAATCTATAACCGCATAATAAATATCAGAGAAGTTACTGAAATAAAAACCCAAAGGATAATCGCTATTATTAAAGGCTTTGTGCCTACGGACTTCATTTTATTTAAAGAAAGTCCTAGTCCAATAAGAAATAGAGTAAGTGTAAGTCCGGCTTTTGCAATTTTAACCAAGAAAGGAGCACTAATCTGAATTTGATGAATATAAGTATTCGCACATATAGCTAAAATAAAAAGAAAAATAAACGATGGGATTTTTACTTTTTGATCTGTATTTTTGAAGAATAAGGCCGTTAAAACAGAAATAGGAATAATCCAAAGAGCACGAGCTAATTTTACTGTTGTTACTATTTGTAGAGCCTCATTTCCGTATTTGCTGCCTGCACCCACTACAGAACTCGTGTCATGTATTGCAATAGCGCTCCAAATTCCAAATTGATGTTGAGTTAGATGTAGCATATTTCCAATTATTGGGAAAATAAATAAAGCGATAGAATTCAATATAAAAATGATGCCTAAAGCAACGGAAATTTGATTGGTTTTTGCTTTTACAATTGGAGAAATTGCGGCAATAGCACTTCCACCACAAATTGCGGTTCCAGCGGAGATAAGATAACCAGTAATTTTTTCAATTTTAAAAATTTTCGTTAAAAAAAAACCAAACTTAAAACTGAAATAATACTGATAACAGTAAACTCAAAACCTTCTTTTCCTGTTTTTAAGGCATCATCTACATTCATCCCGAAACCTAAGCCAACAACAGAAAACTGTAAAAGGAGAGTCGTTAAACTTTTGGCGCTTGCTTCAAATGGATTTCCTACAAATTCTGCAGCTAAAAACCCCATTAGTAATGCTAATGGAGCAGAAATAATGGGCGTTAAACAAACAACACCTAAACTAATTACAATAAATAACTGTGCATTTTTGTGCGTTTTGAAATAGTTTTTTATACTATTGACTGCATTCATCAATATTTAATTTTATAGAGCTGAAATAAATGAAACAGTATTGGAGTTTATAACATAAGATTTTATGCTTTTTGAACTTCCCAACTGGATCTCAATTTGTAATTTTTTAACATCAATTCCGGCATTTTTTAAATGATGATTGATGGTTTCTAAAGATCCAGAACCATTTTCACGAGTTACCCAACCGTACTTATACAAATCTTCTTTTACAACTTGTGATAATTTTGTTAAATCATGATTTTTTCTACAAACCAATACCAATTCATCTTCCAAAAAAGAAGTGTAATTGAATAATACCAATTTAGAAAAACCTTCAATAAAGCCTATATCTATTTTTTTCTCCTCTAGAAGTTGTTCAATTTCTTCGGTATTTTTGGTTTCCAGAATGATAGTTAAATCAGGGAATTTCTCTTTAAAAAATGCAAGACAGCTTGGAAGAATATATTGGGCGATGGTTGTACTGGCACCTATTCGTAGAAAACCTTGATATTGATGACCGAGTTCATGAATGTCAAATACCAAGTTTCTATACAATTCAAATATTTGTTGGGTATATTTTAAAAGCAGTGCGCCAGCTTCTGTAAGTTTTATTTTTGTTCCTTTTCGCTCGAAAAGTTGTATGTTGAATTGATTTTCAATCTCCTTAATGTGTTTTGTGACTGCAGGTTGTGAAATGCGAAGTTCTTCCGCTGCCTTAGTGAAATTTAATTTTCTAGCAACGGTGTCAAAAACTTTTAAACGAAAATCAAAAATAATAAATCTATTTTTTTACTATCACGAAACGATTATTTTCAGAAATATCTTTTATCAGACTAGCATTTTTAAAATGATTATTTACAAACAGACTCAATGTTTCCTCACCTAACTTTTGGTTAATTTCAAGAAAAATCCAACCATTATTATTCAAGTGTTGTTCTGCATCTTTTGCAATTTTTCTATAAAATATCAAAGCATCAGCAGTTGGAGAGAATAGCGCTATTTTAGGTTCAAATTCCTTTACAGAATCAGCAATTTCAATTTCTTCTTCAATCCCAATATAAGGAGGGTTTGATATAATGATATCGTAATTTTCCTCCAACTTAAAATTCAAATAGTCAGCATGAATAAAATTCACTTTTACTTGATGTAAATTGGCGTTTCTTTGGGCGGTTTTCAAAGCCATTTCTGAAAAATCAATAGAAGAAACATCAGCTTCAGGAAAATACTTTTTTAGTATAATTGGAATAATTCCGCTTCCTGTTCCTATATCCAAAATTCGTGGAGATTTTACACCTAAACTTCTTATTTTTTGAATGGTAATTTCTAATAATTCCTCAGTTTCTGGTCTTGGAATGAGTACATTTTCATCTACAAAAAATGTTAATCCATAAAATTCTGTTTCTCCTAAAATTTGCTGATAAGGTTTTCCTGTTGTAAGTTCATTTAAAGCTTCAGAAAGTCTCTGTTCATCATCAATTAATAATTCTTGATGCATGAATCTCCTTTGATGAAAGGAGCTTAAACCCACTATTTTTTCAACAAAAATGCTGTACAATTGTGCACTTTCAGATTCGGAATACAAATTGGAAAGTTCTTGTTTAAAATGTCTTTTAAATTCTAAAATTGTCATTTTAACGTGTAAAAACTAGATTTGTTTCTGTAGATTTTTCCTCATCAATTCTGTAACCTTCATAATTGAAGGCTTTCACGTCATTCAAATTTTTAGCTTGAGTTTCTGCGCAATAACGCACAACCAATCCTCTTGCATGTTTGGTATAAACAACAATAGTTTTTAGTTTTCCATCCTTCATTTCGTAGAAATCAAAATCAATAACTTTTCTGCCAAGTTTTTTGCGATTAATTACTTTTCCGTATTCCTTACTTGCTAAGTTGAGCAGGATTTCTGTTTTTGACATTTCAGCATCTAATTGTTCAGTAATTTTATCAGTCCAAAATTCATAGAGATTTTTGTATTGGTCAAATTCAAAAGATCTTCCCATTTCCAAGCGATAAAGCATTATTTTATCCGATGGTTTTAAAAGACCGTACAAACCAGAAAGCATTCTATAATGTTTTTGAAGATAATCTATAGCAGATTTATCCAAACTTGCAGCATCTATTCCTCTGTAAACTTCTCCTGTAAAAGCAAAAAGTGCAGAAGTTGAGTTTTTAGAAGTAGGTTTATCGCTCCATTTTTGATTTCGTTGCCAATTTTCATCTGCAAGTTTAGAAGAGATTTCCATTAATTCTGATAAATATTTTGGCGACTTCTCTTTTAAATAAGATTGTATGAAAGCTGCATCATCAATGAATTTTGGAGTTGTAGAACGCAAAATATCAGTCTTGAGCTCTACATTCATTAATTTGGCTGGTGAAGTAACTATTTTCATAAAAGAATAGCATTTATATGTTTTTCAATATCAACAAGAAATAAAATATTGAGTGAAATAAAATCAATTAAAAAATGAACAATAATAAGCAGAAGGATACTTCTGTACTTATAGTAAAATAGGGAAAATACAATACCCATTATTAGTGGACCTACAATTTGTCCAATGGTTCCATAAGAACTGTGCAAAATTCCGAAAATAAAACTTGATAAAAAAATTCCTAGCCAAGGTTGATGGGTTATTTTAGAAATGCGTGGTTGTAAATAGCCTCTCATTAATAATTCCTCGGTTATACCCGCTGTTATGCATGTGAAAATGAGTAATAAATAAGAATTTTTGAAAAAAGAATTGATGAAAAGTAACTTTTCACTCAATTTTTCATGGGTTATTGAATGAACAATAGTATTACTAATTCCCGCACTAGCAATAGCGATAAAGTAAACAGAAATAATAGCAATTACTGAAAATTTAAATGAGTATTTTCTTTCTTTCCAAAGGAGAAAAGGTTTCTTTTCAATAAATTTAGAATACATAAAAATGAGAATTAACACTCCCCAAATGAAAAACCTAGATAAATAAAATCCAGTATTTGTAATGTTTTTTTCACCTGTTATTTTGGTGATGAAGTATTGAGAATACAACATGCAGAGAAATAATAAAACTGTTGCCAATAATACTCCAAGTGATGATTTTCTTACGCTTATTTCCATTAGAGAATTCCTTTCCCCTGTCTTATTACTTCAGGTTCACCAGAAGTTAAATCTATAATAGTTGATGCAACATTATCACCATAACCGCTATCAATTACAATATCCACTAAATTGTCATATTTTTCAGCGATCAGTTCAGGATCTGTGGAATATTCTATAATTTCATCATCATCATGAATAGAGGTTGACGCAATAGGGTGGCCTAGTTTTTCAACAATTAATTGAGGAATGGGATGGTCTGGAACTCTTATTCCAATAGTTTTTTTTCCTTTATAAGCCAAGGGAAGGTTTTTATTGGCTTCTAAAATAAAAGTAAAAGAACCAGGAATATGACTTTTCAGAAACCTAAATACAGAGGTGTCTATTGGTCTTGTAAAATTTGAAATATGACTTAAATCGTTGCAAATAAAAGAGAAATGAGCCTTTTCAAGTTTTGTTTTTTTGATCTGAGCCAGCTTTTCCATGGCTTTAACATCAAAAATATTGCAACCAAGTGCATAAATAGTATCTGAGGGATAAATAATTAATCCACCATTATTTAATGTTTTAACCACCTCATTAATAAGGTTTTCCTGTGGGTTCTCGGGATATATTTTTAGAATTTTTGCCATATTCAAATATAATAAAATTAAAGGAAATGCTCATTAATAAAAGAAAATTTTGCATTTGTAAAATATTGTTGTACATTTGCAATCCAATATCGCGGGGTAGAGCAGTAGGTAGCTCGTCGGGCTCATAACCCGGAGGTCGCACGTTCGAGTCGTGTCCCCGCTACAAGAATCCAGATGAGGATTTAAAAATACATCGCGGGATGGAGCAGTAGGTAGCTCGTTGGGCTCATAACCCAAAGGTCATCGGTTCGAGTCCGGTTCCCGCTACTAATACAATGTTTTCGGTAAACATTTAAAAATATACCGCGGGGTAGAGCAGTAGGTAGCTCGTCGGGCTCATAACCCGGAGGTCGCACGTTCGAGTCGTGTCCCCGCTACCAATAGGAGAGTCAGAAATGGTTCTCCTTTTTTTATGCTCTCATTTTCAGTTATATACCAATTTGTAAAAATCATATTTATATGGTGGGGGGATAAATGTATCAGTAACAAAAGTTGGGGAGGATGATTAAAATTCTACATTTGCACTATGTTCAACGATCACGAATTATTGAAGTTTTTAGTTCCTGAATACTTAGTCGAATACTTTAATATTGTAAAATTCGAAGAGATTGATGGCTTGCTTCATCTTTATTTTGAAAAGAAAAATACAATTTCCAAAGAATTTTCAGCTATACAACTTTAAACCAAAGGCTTCCCCGAAGAGATTATTGTAGATGACTTTCCGCTTCGAGGAAAAGCCGTTAAACTTCACATCAAACGCAGAAGATGGACGGATACGAAATCAGGAAAAATCATACAAAGAGATTGGAACTTATTGCCAAAGGAACTCGAATGACACAGGATTTTGCTGAGTTCTTAAAAAAAATCAGCCGATACTAAAGCCCTTTCCCTAGGTCTGAAGGAGAACTTTACACCGTACTCACTTCCAAAATTGCAAGAGGTAAAAAAGGGAGTATTGTTGCCATTATTAAAGGAATCAAAAGCGAAGAAGTTATCCAAAAAATAGTACAAATTAGCCGAAAATCAAGGTTAAATGTAAAAGAGGTAACTTTAGATATGGCAGGTTCTATGAAACTCATTGCCAAACGATGTTTTCCTAATGCAATACAGGTTATTGATA